>NZ_JBHYNC010000006.1:0-72832 GCF_042743165.1 Gordonia sp. NPDC058843 | reverse complement strand
CCGCGCCGGGGGGGGGTGTTTCCCCCCCCCTCTCTTGTGTTTTCTGGGGTTTTATCACTTGTTGTTTGAGGGCCGCTGGCTGGGGGGGGGGCCCCCCCCCCCCCGCCCCCCCCACAAACGCCCCTACAACGGTTCGTTATCTCACTGTGATGTGCCGTCTCGGTTCCGTCACTCATGACTCGGAGTCCTCGTCAGCCGGCGTGAGCGGGCCTAGTTTCGAGTCATGCCTTCATTCACCGCACCTGGACTCAGCAACGAAGCCGCCAACGAGGTCGTGGGCATCCTGCAGGAGCGCCTCAGCGCGCTGAACGACCTGCACCTCACCCTCAAGCACATCCACTGGAACGTGGTCGGCGCCAACTTCATCGGCGTGCACGAGATGATCGACCCCCAGGTCGAGCTCGTCCGTGGCTACGCCGACACCATCGCCGAACGCATCGCCACCCTCGGAGCGGCGCCGAAGGGCACCGCCAAGGCCATCGAGAACGACCGGACGTGGAGCGATTACTCCATCGGACGCGACACGGCGCAGGCCCACCTCGGCGCGCTCGACCTCGTGTACGACGGCTTCATCACCTCGCATCGCGACGGCATCAGCAAGATCGGCGACATCGACCCGATCACCGAGGACGTCCTCATCGGACAGACCGCCGAGCTCGAGAAGTTCCAGTGGTTCGTCCGCGCTCACCTTGAGAGTTACACCGGCGAGCTCACCCACGCCGGCGCCAGCGGCGAGAAGGAAGCGGCCGACGCAGCCCGCTGACCTGGCCCAACAGACCGAGTAGCGGGTCACCACACCCCCGGACCCGCCCCCGGAGCCGCGGTCGCGACCTTCCGCCCCGTTGGTCGCGACCGCGGTAACACCTTTCCTGTACCCACTACCCCGAACAGGCACTGATACTCACACCACGACTCACAGCCGAATATGTTGCGCCGCTTGGTACCACCAGTACCGAGGGCAACTCGACCATGTCCGGAGTTCGCGGTTTGTTACGCTGGCCACAGGCTTTTGCCGCGAACAGGATGTGAAGCAACCGCGTCCACCAGATCGATCGGGGCGCTTCTCGCTCTGACGGGGAGGCACGTGTGTCCGAAACGCGATCATTCACCCTGTTCGATGATCTGGAGCTCCACATGCAGTTCGCGCCGGTCTGCCGGCTGTCCGACGGAGCTCTCGCGGCCGTCGAACTGCAGCTCCGGGGTCCGGCCGGAACCCGCCTCGCCACCGCCGCCGCACTCAAACGCGCCGCCCGGCTCGTCGAGGAGCATCCGGTCCTCGACGAACGCAAGCGCAAGATGGCCGCGTCCCAGCGCGCCCAGTCGTTGGCCAAGATCCTGCCGCTGCTGGTCTCCCTCGATCTCGACCTCATCGACAACCTCGACACCGAGACCACGCGCAGCCTCGAACGCCACGTCATGGTCATCCTGCCCGACGCCGTCGAACGCAGTCCGCAACGAACACTCGCCCGCGTCGCCCGCGCTCGCGCAGCGGGCAAGATCATCTGCGTCGATGGTCTCGTCCGCAGTGAACACGCAGCCACACTGCTTTCTCTCGTGGAACCCGACATCATCGTCACCGGGGCCGAGTTGCTCACATCGCGGACCAGCTCAGACGCCGCCCACCTCGCCCACGCGCTCGCCGCGCACACCGAGCGCAGCCATGCCGTCGTCATCGCCGAGGGCGTCGACGACGAGGACAGCCGCATCACCGCGCAGACCATGGGTGCCGCCTTCGGTATCGGTGATCTCTACCCCGCCGTGACCGACCCTTCCGTTCTCGCCAATCGCACCGTCGTGCCGCTGCCCGAGATGCCGGTCTGGACGACGCCCGGCCCGGACAAGTCGACGCCCTACCGCATCGCGTCGACCTCGATCTCCCCGCGCATGGGCAACAAGCGCCTGCTCATCGAGATGAGCAAGGCGCTGGAGGAGCAGGCGGCCATCGGCGGCGCCGCGATCGTCCTGGGCACCTTCCAGTTCGCCGAGCACTTCACCTCGCGGACCGCGAAGCGGTGGCGAGAGATGTCGGAGAAAACCGGCCTGGCCGGGGTCTACGGCGTCGGACTCCCCGACATCCGAGACGGGAACGTGCACCGCGCCCCCCTCGACGCGGATGACGACCTCATCAACGAGTGGAATGTCGCGGTCCTCGGACCGCACTTCGCGGCCCTGCTCTCGGCGCGCGACCAGCACGATGCCGGGCCCGATCTCGAGCGCACCTTCGAATTCGTGCAGACCTACGACCGTATGACCGTCACCCAGGCCGTGCACTCGATCCTGATGCGGTTCTCCTGACCCGTATCGCGCGCCGCTATCCGTAGCGTCGATGGGCACTTGGCGCGCATGGGCGCCAGGTAATCCCGTCAGGCGATTTGGGTTTGTCACAGCATGGCTGACTACGATGCGCCTGTGCCGAAGTCGCCTGAAGTGTCTGCCGGCAACGCCGACACCACCGCCGAAGCCGCTGCGCAGCGCGCATCCGGCGGACCCCGGTCCAGCACCGTCGCCCTCGTCGCCGCGGTTGCCGGACTCATCGCCGTGGTCGCCGGGGTCCTGACACCCTTCCTGCCGGTCAGTACCTCGACAGCGGCGATCACGTGGCCGCAACAGACGGGCGAGTCGGCATCCGTCACGGCCCCGCTGGTCGCGCAGACCGCCCGGAATGTGACGATCTCGATCCCGTGCCGCGTGCTGGCGACGACCCCCGACGACGCGTCGACCGTGGTGCTGTCGACGATGCCCGCGGCCGCGGCCAAAGCACGCGACAACGGACTGTTCGTCGTGGCCGACGCCGCGGGTGTCACCGTCTCGAACCGCAACAAGACACTTGCGTCGACGCCGCGCGACGCCCTCGCAGGCTGCGCCGAACTCCGTGTCTTCTCTGATGCCACGACGACCGGCGCACAGTTCATCGGCCTGCCCCCCGGGCCGGCCGCCGCGGGGGGCGGCGATGTCGGCCTCGCCGAGCCGTCGTCGAACCCCCAGATCGCCGGGATCTTCACCGACCTCACGCCCGAGCAGATCCGGTCGGCCCCGGGCTTCGACGTCCGCCTCGAGATCGACGACCGTTTCGACTCCGCACCGTCGATCCTCAAGTGGGTGGTGATGGTCGTCGGCGTCGGCGCCGCGATCGTCGCCCTCGTGGCCGTCGGACGCCTCGACCACATCCACCGATACCACCGACGCGTGGGTCGCCGCCTTCGGTTGCGGCGGGTCCTGCGGCCCGGACCCACCGACATCGGCGTCACGCTGACCCTCGTGATCTGGCATTTCCTCGGCGCGGGGTCGCCGGACGACGGCTACATCCTCAACATGGGTCGCAACGCCGCCGACGCGGGATACCTGGCGAACTACTACCGCTTCTACGGCATCCCCGAGGCACCGTTCGACTGGTACTACGACTTCCTGTCCTACTGGTCGACCATCTCGACGACCGGACTGTGGATGCGGCTCCCGTCGCTGTTCGCGGGTCTGGCCGCCTGGTTCATCCTGAGCCGGGTTCTCCTCCCCCGTCTGGGCGGTGCCGTCCGCCGGTCCCAGTGGGCGATGCTCACCGGCGCCGCCGTGTTCCTCGCGTTCTGGCTCCCCATGTGTTCGGGTCTGCGCACCGAGGGCATCATCGTTCTCGGCACCCTGGCGACGTGGTGGGCGGTCGAGGTCACGGTGTCGACCCGGCGGATGCTCCCGGCGGTGCTCGCGGCGTTCACCGCCGCGCTGACGCTCGCCCTCGCCCCGCACGGGCTCGTCGCGCTCGCACTGCTGATCGCGAGCGCCCGACCCATGCTCCGCATCCTCGTCCGACGCCGTTCCGAGGACGGCCTCCTACCGTTGCTCGCCCCGCTCCTGGCCGGCGTCGCCATGGTCGTCATCATCGTCTTCCGGGATCAGACCCTCGCGACCGTCTTCGAGGCCCTGCGGATCCGTTACTCGGTCGGCCCGACGCTCGCGTGGTACCAGGAACTCCTGCGCTACTACTTCCTGGCGGTGAACACCACCGATGGCGCACTGGCCCGTCGTATCCCGGTGCTGCTGCTCGCCGTCTCGATGTTCGTCGTCTTGGCGATCATGCTGCGCCGCAAGCGAATCGACGGAATCGATCCGGGCGCGGTGTGGCGGGCCCTGGGCGCCTCCCTGCTCACGATCCTGTTCCTGTCGTTCACACCGACCAAGTGGACGATCCAGTTCGGCATCTTCGCCGGCCTGGGAGCGGCGCTGGCCGCCGTCGCCTGCGTGGCGATCGGACAGGCAGCCCGCCGGACGCTGCGCAACCTCTCCATCCTGGTGGCCGGGCTCCTGGTGGCGTGCGCGGCCGCGTCGGCAGGCAAGAACGCGTGGCCGTGGCCGTACAACTTCGGCATCGCCTGGTTCGACAAGGCGCCGGTCGTCGCGGGGGTCCAGGTCTCGACCGTGCTTCTCGCCCTCGCGGTGGTGGCACTGCTGTTCGCGATCTGGCAGCACCTGCGGATGGATTTCGTCGACGAGACCGGTCTCGCGCATGACCGTGGCGCCGCACCGGCCGGTTGGCGCATCGGCATCGCCTCCGCGCCGATCGCGGTGATCGCCGTCCTCATCGTGGTGAGCGAGCTCGCGGTCTTCGCCAAGGCTGCGGCCGGCCGCGCGGACACCTTCACGATGCTGTCCGCCAATCTCGACTCCGCGCGTGGAAACACCTGTGCGATGGCCGATTCGGTCCTCGTCGAGGCGGACCCCAACCGTGGCATGCTGGCCCCGGCCGACGGCGGCACGGCGTCGGCCACCCTGCAGGGACAGTCCGAGGGATTCCGTCCCGAGGGGGTGAAGCCGGATCTGACGCCGCAGGCCGGGGCCCAGAAACCCGGCGCGATGAACACCTCGGCGGACCTGTCCAAGACCTTCATCGTCTACGGCAGCAACCCGGGCACCACCGGCGGCGTCGGGCCGCGTGGCGTGAACGGCAGCACCGCAGCGCTTCCGTTCGGCCTCGACCCGGCGACCACACCCGTGCTCGGCAGCCACGAGACCACCAGCGGCCAGGCCACTCTGACCACCGGCTGGTACCGGCTGCCCGCTCGCGATGCCGCGCCGCTGATCGTCATCACCGCGGCCGGCGCGGTCTTCACGCTCGACCGGGACGGCGTCCCGAACTTCGGGCAGGCGCTGGAGGTGCAGTTCGGTGTGGAGGTCGACGGTCGGTTCACCGAGGTCGGGGCGCCGGCGATCCCGATCGACCCCGAGCGGACCAACCGGCCGTGGCGCAACCTCCGCATCCCGATGGACCGTGTGCCGGCCGACGCGACCGTGATGCGGATCGTCGCCCGGGACAACAACCTCGACCCGGACCAGTGGCTCGCCGTCACACCGCCGCGCGCGCCGGTCCTGCAGACGTTGCAGGACGTCGTCGGCTCCACCGATCCCGTGCTCATCGACTTCGCCGCCGGCGCGGTGTTCCCGTGCCAGCGACCGATGACGGCACACCACGGTGTCTTCGACGTCCCGCAGTGGCGCATCCTGCCCGAGTCGTGGATTGCCAACTCGCAGTCCAAGACCTGGATGGCCGCCGAGGACGGCGGACTGCTCGCGCCGGTGGAGGCCCTCACGCGTCCGTCGACGCTCGCCACCTACCTCGACAACGACTGGTATCGCGAGTGGGGCAACCTGCAGCGCCTGACTCCACTTGTGCCGCAGGCACGACCCGCGGATGTGCAGACGGGGACGGCGAGCACGTGGGGATGGTCGCGCCCGGGCCCGATCAGGGTGGTGCCCGAAGATGACTGAACCCACCGACTCGCACGCCGACCCGGCGAAACCCCACACCGGAGAGAACCAGGCAGACGTGGCAGACACCGACATTTCGTCCGGCGAGAAACCCTCCGCCACCGCGCAACCCGGGGGCAGCCGTCCCCGGAGCTTCGCGGAGCGCCATGCCGGTACCGCCCGCATCGTCGCGATGGCCGCCGGCGTCGTCGGCATCCTGCTCGCGCTGCTCAGCCCGTTCCTGCCGGTGGACTACACCAAAGCCGAACTGACCTGGCCCCAACAGGGGTCGGTGGCCAACGTCGCCGCGCCCAACGTGTCGTTCGTTCCGGTCTCCATGGACGTCGGTGTGCCGTGTGCACTCGGCGCGTCGTTGCCCGCGTCCGGCGGGGTGCTGTTGTCGACGGTGCCCGAAGGGGGCGCAGAGGCGGGCAAGGTCGGGCTCTTCATCCGGGCCACCGCCGACTCGCTCCAGGTGGTGCAGCGAAACGTCGTGCTGCTCAACACCCCCCGCGCAGCCGCGCAGAACACACCGGACTGTCGCATCGTCGTCGAATCCGACACCGACGGCACCCGTGGCTCGATCGAGGGCCTGCCGGAGAACACCGGCGCCGGGAGCGGAGCGAGCGGGCCGAACTCTGCCGATCAGACCGGCGCCGTGAGTTCCTTCGACCTGCGAGATCCCAACGCCCGCCCGCAGATCATCGGGGTGTACTCGAGCCTGCCGGCCGATGTCAGCACCGACGGGCTGTCGTTCCGGTCCACCATCGACACCCGATTCGTCTCCACGCCCACGACTCTCAAGTTCTGGCTGCTGGTGCTCGGCATCGCGTCGACCATCCTCTCCCTCGCCGCGCTGGCCGTCCTCGACGCACGGGACGCGCGCGGACACCACAAGATCTTCCCGGCCGGATGGTGGCGGGTCCGCCCGGTCGACGGTCTCGTCGCCCTGGTGCTCCTGATCTGGCTGTTCGTCGGCGGCAACACGGCCGACGACGGTTATCAGGTGACCGTCGGCCGCATCGCGAGCGAGGCCGGCTATCTCGACAACTACTACCGCTATTTCGGTGTCCCGCAGGATCCGTTCGGGTGGCACTATCACTACCTCTCCGCATGGATGGAGATCAGTACCGCGACACCATGGCTGCGCCTGTTGCCGTTCCTCTTCGCGATGGCGTCGTGGTGGCTGATCAGCCGTGCCGCGATTCCCCGGCTCGGACGTGCCGTGCGTGAGTCGACCCCGGCGATCTGGGCTGCGGCCCTGGTCTTCCTGGCGGTGTGGATGCCGTACAACAACGGGCTGCGCGTGGAGCCACTCATCGCGCTGGGCACCCTCTTCACGTGGGTGTGCGTCGAGCGCGCGATCGCGACCGGTCGGTTCTTCCCCCTGACGATCGGCATCATCGCGGCGGCGTTCACCCTCACGATCCACCCCACCGGTGTGATCGCCGCGATCGCCCTCATCGCCGGTATCAGGCCACTGATCAAGCGTCTCGCGGTGCGCCGCAGGCGCGATGGGCTGTGGCCGCTGCTCCTGCCGATCCTCGCCGCCGGGCTTGCGGTGATGTTCGAGATCTTCGCCGACCAACCGCTGGCGCCCATCCTGGAAGCCGTCTCGGTCAACGGCCAGGTCGGCCCCACCAACAAGTGGTGGGAAGAGCCGATGCGCTACTACATGCTGATGAACCCGACCGCCGACGGCGGTATCGCCCGTCGCTTCGGCATTCTCATCGTGTTCGCCTGCTTCATCCTGGTGGTGGTGATGCTGCTCAACCGGCGGCGGCTGCCCGGCATCGCGACCGCCCCCACGTGGCGCCTGGTCGCGATGGTCGCCGGGTCGGCGGTGCTGATGGCGTTCCTGCCGACCAAGTGGACCCATCAGCTGGGCGTGTATGCCGCGATCGGCGGCGCACTGGCCGCGGTGGCAACCGCATGCGCCGATCGCACGATCATGCGCCGGCGACGCAACCGCACCCTGTTCGCCGCCGCCTGCGCGTACATCCTGGCGCTGGCCTTCTCCGGACGCAACCAGTGGTGGTACGTCGGCAGCTACGGAATCCCGTGGCGGGATGCCGTTCCCGAGGTGCGTGGCATCCCGCTCTGGACGGGCATCCTCGCCGTCGCCGTGGCCCTCACCGCCCTCGGTCTGTGGCAGCACTTCCGCGACGACTACGTCGACGACGCCGCGCGGACCGGTACATCACGAACGGTGTTCGCTCGACTGCGCAGCCCGTCGATCATCGTCGTGTCGACCATCATGCTGCTGTTCACACTCGTTTCGTTCGCGAAAGCCGACTGGACACAGCGTAATTCGTGGTCATGGTTGAGCTCGAACGTCAATGCTCTCCAGGGTCAACCCTGTGCGCTGGCCGATGCCGTACTGGTGGAGGACGATCCGAACGCCGGCCTGCTGGCGCCCGCCCGGGTGGTCGGGCAGAACAATCCCTCGCCGGGCGCGGCGCTCGCCGGCACCGGGATGGAGGGCTTCGACCCCAACGGAGTGGCCTCGGACCTGTCCGAGGAGACCGAGGAAGAAGCCGAGGACTCCTCGACGGGCACCTCGACCGCCGAAGTCGATCGCACACAGTCCGATCCGACCGAGGACGGCAGCAGCGCCACGGACACCACGACCGGTTCCAGCGACACCAGCGGCGGACGGACCTCGCAGGCCGGCGTCAACGGGTCGACGGTGAAGCTCCCGTTCGGCCTGTCGCCCGGCGACACCCCGGTCCTCGGTACCTACAACTCCCCCAGCGGAACCGGACGTCTCACCTCCGACTGGTACCAGTTGCCCGAGAACAGGTCCGCCGAGCAGCCGCTCGTCACCATGTCGGTGGCCGGACAGGTCGAGTACATCGACGACCTCGCCGTCACCCGGCCCGGCCAGCGCGTGCGGCTGCAGTTCGGTCGCGTCGCGCCCGACGGTTCGGTGGCACCGGCCGGACAGATGGTGCCGCTCGACATCGGCGGTGCACCTGAATGGCGCAACCTGCGCTTCCCGATGGACCAGGCACCGCCGGGTGCGACCGTCGTCCGTGTCCTCGCCGAGGACACCTCCACGGTGCGCGACCAGTGGCTGGCCGTGACGCCGCCGCGCGTGTCGTCGATGGTCACGCTCAATTCGCTGGTGGGCAGCGAGGATCCGGTGCTCATCGACTGGGAGGCGGGGCTCGCGTTCCCGTGTCAGCGTCCCGCACAGGTGAAGTACGGAGTGCTGGAGACACCGCAGTGGCGGATCTCGCCGGACCGCGAAGGTGAGCGGGTGAACTCGCAGCGCTGGATGGCCGGCGACTCCGGTGGCCCGCTGGGCATCATCGAGAACGAGTTGCGCCCACGCGTCTACCCGTCGTACCTGCGCAACGACTGGGCCAAGGACTGGGGCATGCTCCAGAGCCTGACCCCGATCCTCCCGCAGACCGATGCCGAGCTGACCATCACCACCGACACCCACAACGGGCTCTGGACGCCGGGACCCATGCGGGCGGTCAAGAACTAGGGGCGAGCCAACCCCGCTCGTTGAGGTGCGAACACGACGCCCCCAGCTCCCTGAGGTGCGAGCACGACGCCCCCAGCTCCCTGAGGTGCGAGCGAAGCGAGCCTCGAAGGGCCTGGTGAGATACCTCGCGGAGCCCTTCGAGGCTCGTCGCTAACGCTCCTCGCACCTCAGGGAACAATGGGGCGCCGCTAACGCTCCTCGCACCTCAGGGAACAATGGGGCGCCGCTAACGCTCCTCGCACCTCAGGGAGCAATGGGGCGTCGCTTCTCTCGGCTCAGGGAGCGATGGGGCCCGGCCACCCATACCTCAGGGAGCCGTGGTGGATGTGCCGGCAGAGAGACGCTAGATCGGCATCAGGAAGTGCTTGCGCGGGGTCTTGAGGACTTGCTTGTCGCGCAACTGGGCCAACGCCTTCCGGAGCTGCAACCGGGTCTCCGCGGGTTCGATGACGGCGTCGACGTACCCACGCTCGGCGGCGAGATACGGGGTGGCCATCATCGTGTTGTAGAAGTCGATGAACTCGCGGCGGATCTTGTCCGCCTCGGCAGCCGAGAGGCCTTCGGTCTGGCGTCGGGTCAGCACCGCGGCAGCCGATTCGGCGCCCATCACCGCGATCTTCGCAGTGGGCCAGGCGAAGTTGACGTCGGCACCGAGATGCTTGGAGCCCATCACCGCGTAGGCGCCGCCGTAGGCCTTGCGCAGCACCACGGTCACCTTGGGGACATCGGCCTCGACATAGGCGTACAGGAAGCGGCCGGAGCGCCGGATGGTGCCCTTCTGCTCCTCCGCGAGACCCGGGAGGATTCCCGGGGTGTCCACCAGGAACACGAGCGGGATGCTGAAGGCATTGCAGATGCGCACGAAACGCGTCGCCTTCTCCGACGAGTCGGTGTCGAGCACACCCGACATCACGCTCGGCTGATTGGCGACCACGCCGACCGACCGACCATCCACCCGGGCATACCCGGTGATGATGTTGGGTGCGAACAACTCTCCCACCTCGTGGAAGGCGCCGTCGTCGAACAACTTGATGATGATGTCGTGCATGTCGTACCCGGCGTTGTCGTTGTCGGGCATGAAGTCGTTCAACGACAGGTCCGACTCGGTGATCTCCGGCTCGAGACCCGGGTTGATGACCGGCGGCCGCTCGTAGGCGCTCGACGGCATGTACTGCAGGTACTCGCGAACCCAGTCGAACGCGGCCTTCTCGTCGGTGGCGACATGATGGATGTTGCCCCACCGCGCCTGGTTGTGTGCGCTACCGAGGTCTTCGGCCGAGATCTCTTCGCCGTTGACCTGTTTCAGCACATCGGGGCCGGTGACGAACATGTAGGACTTGTCCTCGACGGCCACCAGGATGTCGGTGTTCGCCGGTGTGTACACCGCGCCGCCGGCGCATTTGCCGAGGATCACCGAGATCTGCGGCGCGAGACCGGAGAGCAGGTCGTTGCGACGCCCCATCTCGGCGTACCACGCGAGTGAGGTCACCGCGTCCTGGATGCGTGCACCGGCCGAGTCGTTGATACCCACCATCGGGCAGCCGATCTTGCCGGCCCACTCCATCAGCGAGGCGACCTTACGACCGAACATCTCGCCGACGGTTCCACCGAAGACCGACTGGTCGTGGGAGAACGCCGCAACCGGGCGCCCGTGCACCAACCCGTGCCCGGTGACCACGCCGTCGCCGTAGCCGCTCTCGGCCGCACCAGGCATCTTGGCCAGCGCGCCGATCTCGACGAAGGTCCCGGGATCGAAGAGCATGCTGAGACGCTCACGCGGAGAGCAGATCCCCTTGGCGGCGCGTTTGGCGAGCGCCTTCTCGCCTCCCGGTTCGCGGGCGGCCTCCAGTTTCTGGCGGAGGTCGGCGAGCTTGCCTGCGGTGGTGTCAGTCACGGTGTCTCACTTTCTGCGCAACCGCTGTTTCCGATGAGCAACAGGTACCGCTATTTCTCATCGAGCCGTCCGAGCCGCTCGCCCAGATCGGCACCGATCTTGGCGATGTAGGGTTCGTCGACGATCGACAGGTGGTCACCGCCCACGTGGATGATCTCCAGGTCGTCGACGACCTCACCCCAGCGTCCGTCCTCGTCGATCTCGGCCCACTGCGGTTCGAGTTCGATGGCACCGGCGTGCATCCGGTCTGCCCGGTAGAGGACGACCTTGCCGTCGTAGCGTTCGGGCGCGATGCTGCTCAGCACGCGGTTCTCGATGAACGACGTCCGCTGGTGTTCGATGATGCCGCCGGGGATCTTGGTGCCCGACATCGACATCATCTCCATGATGATCGCGAACTGCCCCTCGTCGTCGGCCTCGACGAGTCGTTCCATCGGGATCGGCACATCGGGGTCGAGATCGTAGTTGCGGATCGCGAACTCTTTCCAGCGCTCGAGCCGTGCCCGTTTGCTGTCCGGCGTCTCGGTCATGTCCTCACGGGGACGTACCACGTCGATGAGCCCGACGAAGGCGACCTCTTCTCCGGCTTCCCGCAGAAGCTGCGCGACGCCATAGGCCAGCGCCCCACCGAAGGACCAGCCGACCAACACGTACGGTCCGTGCGGCTGGAGCTCACGCAGGCGCGGAAGGTACTCGCGCACACGATCTTCGATCGATCCCTCGACCCCGCGATCGAAACCGATCACCGGCCGGTCCGCGGGCAGGCGCTTGAGGAGCGCCTCGTATGCGGACGTGTTGCCGCCTGCGGGATGGAACAGCAGGATCGGGGTCGGGTCACCCGCGGACGGGTCGTAGACCTTCTTGCCGTCCGGGACGAGCCGTAGATAGCGCAGGAAACCGTCGGTCGATGCGCCGGCGTCGAGGTGCTCGCGAACGTAGTTCGACATCTCCTCGATCGTCTCCGAATCGAGGATGTCCTCGACGTCGATGTCGCCGCCCGTGCGCTCGTTGAGACGATCGGTGAGCTGCTGGGCAACCTCCTCCGACAGGACCGGCAACTTGTTGAAGATGCCGCCCGCGGACTTCTTGGTCACGACCGCATAGGTACCGAAGGTCAGTCGCTCCGCCGCATCACGGGGCGGCACATCCGAACCCGCGGCCTCGGCCACGGCCCGCTGCGAGGTGATGTCGGTAGCCGGCTTCGAGGCTGCCGCGGGAGCGGCCGGCTCCTCGACCGCCGGTTCGCGGGACGGCACCTCGGGTTCGGGCGAGTTCGCAACCGCCTGCTCGACGTCGGCCAGATCCTCGGCGATGTGGCGCTTCGGCTCCGGCGACTGCTCGGCGGGGTTCTCGGCGACCGGTGTCGGCGAATCCGCTGCGGGCGTGGTCCCCGCGGCGTTCTGTTCGTCGATGTAGGCGTTGAGTGCCGCGGTGTCGAGTTCGCCACCGTTGCCGGCGTTCTGGGCCAGATCGTCGAGCTGATCGCGGTGTGTCACCGCGAATTCCACGAACTTCTGCACGTCGGCGAGGTTGGCCTGCCGCATCGCCTGCAGCTGGAGCTGGGGGATGTCGAACTCGTACTCGACGCGGTTCTTGATGCGCACCGCCATCAGCGAGTCGAGCCCGAGCTCGATCAGCGGGATCTCGCGCGGCAGGTCCTCAGGGTCGTAACCCATGGACTCACCGACGATGACCGCGAGACGATCACCGACCGTCTCACCGGATTCGGGACTCCACCGATTGCCGATGTCTTCGACGACGTCGTCCTCGACGATCACCGTGTCATCGGCGAAGACCGACGCACCGAACTGCGACTCCGTGGCCGGCGCGGGCGTGACCTCGCCTGCGCGATCATCGAGGTCACCCGTCACCGCAGCTTCGAACAGCAACTGGAAGTTCTTGTCCGCCTTGGCATGCACGGTCACTGCGGCGCCACCCGGGTGTGGGCTCAGCGTCGTCGTGAGGGTTCCCGCACCGGGGATCTCGCCGTGGGCGACCGACGCTCCGACACTCGCGTTCGACAACACCTGCGCCGCCGCGGCCCGCACCAGTTCACGCGGATCGGTCACAGCCGCAGCATTGACCTCCCAGGCATGACGGCCGTCGGGCAGCGCCACGTGCGATCCCGGGACCGTGCCCGCAGAACCGCCCGAGGAGATCTTGGCGGTGAGCCAGAACTCCTTGCGCTCGAAACGGGTTCGCGGAATGGCCGCGTAGCCTCCGCCACCGAACAGCGACGCGACATCGACCGGATGACCGTGCACGTACAGCTTCATCAGCGCGTTGACGAGGCCGAAGCTCTCGTCCTCCTTGCGCCGCAGCGTCTCGATGAGCTCGGCGTCGTGAAGTCCGGCCGAGAAGGTCACCGCGGCAACGGAGATCAGGACGGCCGGGTTCGGCGAGAGTTCCAGGAAGGTTCGGTGGCCGTTCTCGACCGACTTCGCGATCGCCTGGCTGAACCACACGCTGTGACGCAGACCCTTGGTGAAGTAGTCGATGGTGTGGACCGGCTCATGCCCCGCGCGGTAGAAGACCTCGCGGTCGACCGAGCTGTAGAAGCCGGTGGTGGGGCGCTGCGGCGTGATACCGGTGAGCTCGTAGGCGAGCTCCCCCAGGAGCGGGTCCATCTGCGAGGTGTGGCTCGCGCCCTTGGTCGCCAGCTTGCGCCCGAGCTTGCCCTCTTTCTCGGCTCGGTCGACGATGGCGTCGACCTGCGACTCCGGTCCGCCGATGACGGTGTGGGTCGGCGCGGCGTAGACACAGATCTCGAGGTCGGGGTAGTCGGTGAGAACGTCACCGATGTCCTCGGCGCTGTACTCGACGAGGGCCATCAGGCGGATGTCGTCACCCTGCAGCATCGACTCGCCCTCACCCATCAGGCGCGAGCGCTGACAGATCACCCGCGTCGCATCCTCGAGCGAGAGTCCGCCGCTGATGTACGAGGCCGAGGCCTCGCCCATCGAATGCGGCACCAGCACACCGGGTTCGGCACCGTGATGCCGAAGCGTGTCGGCCAGTGCGACCTGGATCGTGTAGATCCCGACCTGGCTCGCCTCGATGCCGTAGGTCTGCTCGTCGTCGAGGAACATCTCCGCGATCGAGTAGCCCAGCTCGTTCTGGACCAGCTCGTCGACGCGGTCGACGTACTTGGCGAAGATCGGGTTCTCGGTGTAGAGCTGCTTGGCCATCTTGCGGTGCTGCGAGCCGAATCCCGAGAGCAGCCAGACAGCGGACGCCGCGTCTGGCGAATCCGACGAGTAGACAAGAGGATTGCTCTTGCCGTCAGCGATCGCACGCACACCGGTGATCGCGTCGTCGAGAGTGCGGGCCATGACGACGGCGCGCGAGCGCCCGTGGTTGCGGTGCGCCAGCGACCGGCCGATGTCGGCGAGCGGGGTCGACTGTCCCGCCTCGGATTCCAACCACTCGAGCAGGTCTGCGGCGGTCTTACGACGGCGCGACGGCAGGAAGCCCGAGATGACCAGCGGCACAACCGAACCCTGCGCCGCACACGGCGCGAAGCCGGCCGCGGGATCGGTCGCGGTCTCGTCGACGGCGGGCTCCTCGTTCTTCACTTGCGCGGCGAGAACGGCCCGTTCGGCCTCGGTCAGGAACTCGTCATCCTCGTCGATGTCGGGTTCCCCGGGCAGCGACGACGACGCCGGGAGTTCGGATGCCGCAGCAGATCCCGCCGGCGTTGCCTCGGGAGACAGGTCACCCGGACGCACCTCGCGGACCACGACGTGCGCGTTGGTGCCGCCGAAGCCGAATCCGGAGACGCCGGCGACGGCATGTCCGGAGTAGCGCGGCCATTCGGTGGCCTCCGGGATGACCTTCAGATTGTTGGCGTCGAACTGGATGTAGGGGTTGGGCCCGCTGTAGTTCAGGGACGCCGGGATGGTGTCGTGCTGCATCGCGAGCACGACCTTGGCCAGCGCGCCCGCGCCCGCCGCCGATTCCATGTGGCCGTAGTTCGTCTTCACCGATCCGAGCAGCATCGGCGAGCCGGGGAGGCGCCCACGTCCCACGACGCGGCCCAGCGCGTCGGCCTCGATCGGGTCACCGAGGATGGTTCCGGTGCCGTGGGCCTCCACGTAGTCGACGGTGCGCGGGTCGAGCGCGGCGTCGGTGTAGGCATCCCGCAGGACGTCGACCTGCGCCTCCGGGTTGGGTGCGGGCAGGCCGTTGGAGCGGCCGTCGCTGTTGACCGCCGAACCCGCGATGACCGCCAGGACGTCGTCGCCGTCACGGCGTGCGTCGGACAACCGCTTCAGCACGAACAGGCCGCCGCCCTCGGCGCGGATGAACCCGTCCGCGTCGGCGGAGAACGCCTTCACATGTCCGTCCGCGGCCTGGGCGCCGATCTTGTCGAAACCGAGCGTCGCCGCCGGGTTGATGATCATGTTGACGCCGCCGGCCAGGGCGAGGTCGGACTCGCCGGTACGCAGACTGCGGACAGCCTGGTGGACGGCCACCAACGACGACGAGCACGCGGTGTCCAGCGCGATCGAGGGTCCACGGAAGTCGTAGAAGTAGGACACCCGGTTCGCGACGATCGCGGTGGAGGTCCCCGTCAGCGCGTACGCCGCGGTGTCCTCGGCACCCTCACTCAGGCCGAGGGTCGCGAGCAATTGGTAGTCGTTCGTGGAGGAGCCGATGAACACACCCACCGGGGCACCCTTGAGATCGCTCGGCGGGATGTGCGCGTGCTCGAGCGCCTCCCACGTCAGCTCGAGCGCGAGGCGCTGCTGCGGGTCGACCATCTCGACCTCGCGCGGACTCATCTGGAAGAAGTCGGCGTCGAAGGTCCGGACGTCGTCGAGATAGCCGCCCTTGGTGTTCGCCGCCTCGAGGATCTCCACCAGCCGGGGATCGCTCCGGAACTCCGACCACCGGTCGTCGGGCAGGTCCGAGACACCGTCGACACCGGCGATCAGTGCGTCCCACGTCGACTCCGGCGTGGTGCCCGACTTCGGGAACCGCGTCGACAGCCCGACGATCGCGATGTCGTCGTCGGCATTGCGTTCGCGCCGCCAGAAGGTGTCCGCGTCGCTGTCGGCGCCCTCGTCGGGATCGCCCTCGATGATCCGCTGGGCGAGCGTCGCGATCGTCGGATGGTTGTAGACCACCGTCGCGGTGAGGATCACCCCGGTCTTGTCCTCGACATCGGCGGCGAGCGCCACCGCGTCGCGGGACGAGAGACCGAGTTCCTCCATGGGACGGTCGACGGCGATCTGCTCGACAGGGAGCCCGGTTGCCTGTGACACCCACTCGCGCAGCCAATCACGAAGCTGGTCGACGGTGAGGTCACCAGCGGTCTCGCCATCGGTGCCGGCCGCGGCGGAATCGATACTGCGGGCCTTGTCGGTATTCAGTTCAGACATCGCTTCCAGACTACTGATCTCGGGGCACCTGAACTGGTGCCGGGTGCATTATGAGCCCGCAGGGTGTCCGGGCGCGGCAACTCGACGCACTCACCCCGCCCGGGTCCGCAGAATCGCTACTCGGCGTCCGGGAACGCCGTCTGCTTGTAGCCGCCCCGGAGACTGCCGTCGATGTAGGCCGCCCGCGTCGCGCGGCGCGCGATCTTGCCCGACGACGTGCGCGGGATGGAGCCGGCCGGCACCAACAGGACGTCGCGGACCATCACGCCATGACGCTGCGCCACCGCGGCGCGGACGGTGTCGGCGACCTCCTGCGGGTCGGCCTTTCGGCCGGGTCCGCGTTCGGCGACGATGACCAGCTGCTCGGACGCGTCGTCGGAATCGGGCTTCAATCCGCTGCCCGCGAAGTCGAAGACCTCGGCAGGCAGCTGGTTGGCCGGCACCGAGAACGCGGCGACGAAGCCGGGTCGCAGTGCGTCGCTGGCCTCCTGCGCGCTGTACTCGAGGTCCTGCGGGTAGTGATTGCGGCCGTCGACGATCACCAGGTCCTTGACGCGCCCGGTGATGTACAGCTCACCGTCGAGCCAGACCCCGAAGTCGCCGGTCCGCATCCAGATCGCGTCCGCCGGCGCACCTTCGCCGTGGCTGTTCTCCGGAAGAGGGGTGACGAGCTTGTTGTGGAAGGTCTCCTCGGTCTCGCCCGGCTTGTTCCAGTAGCCGGCGCCGATGTTCAGACCGTGCAACCAGATCTCGCCGACGTGCCCGTCGGGCTGCTCGGTCGCGGTCTCGGCATCGACGATGGTGGCCCACTGGCTCACCGCGACCTGGCCGCAGGACACCTGCGCGACCGCGTTGGGGGCGTCGGCGTCGACGAGGGTGAATCTGCCGGCGTTGAGGTCGTCGCGGTCGACGTAGACGATCTTCGCCTCGTTCTCGCGCTGGGTCGCGGACACGAACAACGTGGCCTCGGCCATGCCGTAACACGGCTTGATCGCCGTCTTCGGCAACCCGTAGGGCGCGAACGCCTCGTTGAACTTCTTCATCGAACTGACGGTCACCGGCTCGGAACCGTTGATCAGGCCGATGACGTTGGAGAGGTCGAGCTCTTCGCCGTCCTTCGGCAGACCGCGTGCGGCGGCGTGCTCGAAGGCGAAGTTGGGAGCGGCGGCAAAGGTCTCGGCGCCGTCGGCGGCCGCGGCGAGCTCCTTGATCCAACGACCGGGACGACGCACGAACGCCTGCGGGCTCATGATCGTGATGTAGCGACCGCCGAGCGCGGGCAGGATCACGGTGAGCAGACCCATGTCATGGAACATCGGCAGCCACGTGACGCCACGGGCTTTGCGATCGATGCCGATGGTGTCGGAGATCTGCAGCACGTTCGCCGCGACCGCCTGATAGGTGATCTCGACGCCGGCGGGGACGCGGGTCGAACCCGACGTGTACTGCAGGTAGGCGACCGTCTCCTTGTTGTGGTCCTGGCCGGCGACCGGGGCCACCCAGCTCGACCCGACCGAGTCGGGGACGGCGTCGACGGCGATGACGCGCGGACGCTCCTTGGCCGGCAGCGGCGCGAAGAAGTCGCGGACCGCCTCGGCGGACTTCGTCGAGGTCAGGATGGCCGTCGGCTTGCAGTCGTCGAGGACGGCGTGCAACCGGTCGGTGTGGCCCGGCTCGTCCGGGGAGAACAGGGGCACCGCGACGTTGCTGGCATAGAGCGCGGCGAAGAACCCGATCACGTACTCGAGCGACTGCGGCGCCAGAATCGCCACACGGTCGCCCGGCTTCGTCACCTGCTGCAGGCGTGCCGCGACCGCACGCAGGCGCTTACCGAACTGCGCCCACGTCAGATCCTGCGGCTCGCCATCGCGCTCGCGGCTGTAGTCGATGAACCGGTAGGCCAGTGTGTCGGCCTGCTCGCGAACGTTCTGCTCGACGTAGTCGACCAGAGTCGCTTCCTCTGTGAAAGAGATGTTCCCGGTCTCGTCGAGAAAGTCTTCGAGTTCAGTACTCAGCATTCATTACTCCTGTGCCCCCTCGTGGACTCCCCCACGCGGGCGCAGATCTCCGGCGAGGTCTTGGCGACACCACCACGCAGTCCTGCCGTCCACGTCCTGTGCCGACCGCGGGATACGGTAGCGCACGTCCAGTTACCCAACGAAAAAACTCGCGTTCGTCATGCTCGGTTTCGCATGAGTGCGCGTCGCCCCTCGACGCACACTCCCGGGTTCACCGACCCGTCACCTCGCTGTTGACTCGCGAGACCGTCGGCCATCCTACTCCCCCTTCAATTGCGCCAGGACGGGCGCAAAAGCATCCATCTGCGTCGGGAACACCCCGACGTAGGACATGGTGGTCCGGCGGCGCACCTCCCGGATCTGGTCGGCGATCTCGTCGAAGCTGCCGATCGCGATGTACGGCGAGGTCAGCACGTCGTCGACGGTGAACTCCGTGTCATGCGCGATATTGGGCGGATAGCCCTGCTCGAGCGCCTTCAGCGCCATCTCGGCGGTGGCGACCCGATCGTCGGTGATGACGATGACGGCGATCGTCCAGTTCAGCTCCAGGTCGTCGAACCGGTCACCGGCGGCCTCACGAATCCGATCGACGCGCTCGGCGGTCTTCGCGATCGTCATGTCGGACAGCTTCATCTTGCCGTCGGTGGTGGTACCGGGCGCGACAGAGATGATGTCGGCGTGCTTGGCGGCCAGCGCCAGCATCTTGGGTCCGCCGCCACCGACAGCGATCGGCGGCCGCGGGCCCTGCCTCGGCCGAGGGCTGCCCTCGAGGCCGTTGATCTGGTAGAACTCGCCGTCGAAGTTCACCGTTTCGCCGCGCATCAGGCCGTCGAGGACCGTCAGGGCCTCGTCGAGGCGACGGATGCGGACACCGGGCGACTCGAACTCGATGCCGGCCTTGTCGAACTCCTCTTTCATCCACCCCGCGCCGATTCCCAACTCGAGGCGCCCCTTGCTCAGGACGTCGATCGTGTTGGCCTCTTTGGCGAGCAGGGCGGGGTGGCGCCAGCCGTTGGCGAGCACCGAGGTCGCCAGGCGGATCGTGCTCGTCGCCTGGGTCAACGCGCCCAGCGCCGCGAGCGGACCGACCTGGTTCCCGAGATGGTCGGGAACCGCGAACGTGTCGTAGCCGTACTCCTCGGCCGTCTGCGCGAGCTTGACGAACTTACGGGCACCGCCCTCGTCCTTGTTGCCCTCGCCTCCCGCGCCGAACCGGAACTTTCGCAAGCCGGCCGAGCTACCACCGGCATCGCTCGGGGGTTGCGTCATCGCTGTCCTCTCGTCGTGATCACCGGCTGCGTGAGGTCGCGTGCGGCATCCGCCGGCATCCGCGGTGTTCCTCGGGCCAGCCCAACACGTTAATGCAGCGTGACGGCACCGCCAAACGAATCGGTCGCCGCCGACAGACGAGGTTACCGGCCGGTTAGGTCGACGGCCAGACCGGCCGGGCCGAGGGCGGGGGAACGGGCAAGCCCGGTCGGTTGTGACCGCTCAGATGTACCCGGTCAGTTGGGCCCCGGTCAGTTGGGCCCCGGTCAGTTGTGCCCCGGTCAGTTGTGCCCCGGTCAGTTGTGCTCGGGCCGGGGCGCGCCCTGGATGAGGTCCTTGGACCAGTCGTACATCCACTGGGTCGCGGTCTGGCCGTCGTTCTCCCAGTAGCGCGTCGTCGCATACATCGCGTGGATGGGATTCGACGCCGCGTTCGCCAGCTTCGACACCGCCGCCAGCGGGTTGACGATCGTCGGCGAGTCACAGATGAGATCGCCCGGGGCACAGATGGATTCGACCCGATCCCGGAGGTCGCCGAATCCGCCGTTGCGCGGACCGGTCATCGAGATCCCGGGAACGAGGTTGCCCATCCCGCCGAGCGCGATCTCGGCACCCACGCCACTCGGGCTCGGCGCGATGTCGTTCTGCTCACCCGGCTGACGGCGTCCGTCGGCGATGAGTCCGACACCGAGCACGAGATCCTGGTCGCCGTCTTCGAGCACACCGCGGCCGTTGCCGATGTTGCTCGCGAGATCACCCGCGATGACCGCACCCTGGCTGAAACCCATGATCACGTAATTCGTCAGCGGGCAGCGCTCGTTGGTGGAGATGATCTTGCCCGCGGCACGTTTGTAGCCCTGAGTGCGTGACACGTTGTAGTCGGCCTGCCGGTCGGCCAGATTGGTCGGGTTCCGGAACTGCGCGGTGTAGGGAACGGTGTAGATCTCAGTGCGCGAGGAGTCGAAGTCGTTCGACAGCGCGCGGGACACCCGCAACATCAACGAGTTCGGATTCGCCGACGGCGCGTACGGATCGTCGTCGGCGCTCGACTCCCAGGTTCCGGGGATGACAACCGTCAGGACGTCGGGGCAGTCCGCCGGCTGGGCGTCGGGGCGTTCCTTCGACGGCGGGGGCGTCGACGGCCCGCCGGGGCCGATCGGTGACGGTCCAGGAGCCAGCCACACCAGGACGAGCACCACGATGAGCACGATCGCGATGACCGCGAGCGCGAGGAGGAGCAGAGCGAACTTACCCAGCCGCCGGGCGGGACCCTTTCGGGTGCGGCCCGCGGCGTTGCGTCGAGCGGCCACGTCAGCAGTAGTGCTGTTCGGCTGCGCGAATGACCTTGTCGGCCTTCACGTTCGCTTCTTCGACGTTGTCCGAGCCTGGGCCGACGGAGGCGGTGACGAAGGCCTTGACCATATTGGGATCGGTGCCCTTCTGTTTGGCACCGCACACATACTTCGCCATGGTCAGGGAGACCGAGTTGTCGTTGTCCCCCATGAACGTGACGTCCTGCTGCTTCAGCGCGGCGAGGTAGGCGCGGGCCTTGTCGTCGAGCGGCTGACCGCTGGGTCCCGGGAAACTGGCCGGGACCTTGGTGCTGGGGTTCGGCTCGGTGGCCGGAAGCTCCGACGTGCCGCCCGGCGTGGAGGGCGTGGTCTCTCCGGACGCGGACCCCGGCGTGCTCGCCGACGACTCGGCAGCCGAGTACAGCGACGTCGTCGTGACCGGGTTGTTGGTGATCGGCGCGCTGGCCGTCGAGTCGTCGGCGCAGGCCGACACGGACCCGAGCGCGAGAGCGAGGCCCGTCACGGCCAGCACCAGCCGCACACACTTCGTTGTCATCGCCACTTCCTGCCGAACCTTTCGGGTCGAGTTGCCGCACCGCCGGACCTACCGTCCGGCGACACCTCACGCGTCCGGCCTGCGGCCGATCGCAACGCAGGGGCACCCTGCATCGCACACCTCGTCAGGCTACCGCCCGTGCGGAGGCCTTTTGGCCGTCGCACGGGCACCACCTGCGCAAACGTTCCGATTCCTCAGCGAAGTTTCAGGACGTACACACGTGGGGTCGAGGTTGGGGCACCGATCGGCGCCCCCGCCCCTTCGCCACGGAGCCCGTCACTTGAGAACCTTCGTGCCGTCCTTCGCGGTCCAGGTGATGCGGCCGTGCTCGAAATGGTTCAGACGTCCCTTGCCGTCGCGGGTCGGGAGTTCGTCGGTCGTCGGCTTGCCGAGACGTCCGGCCGGACCGCCCGCGGCGACGTAGGCACCACCGATCGCACCGGTGACGATCTTGGGTCCCTTCGGTCCGGTGAACATGCGTCCGCCGGCGAAGTCCTGGGCCTTGCCGCCGGCGACCGGATACGACGGGGTGAGGCAGCCACCGAGGTCCGCCTTGCGGGCGTCCCACACCTTGCGGAATGCTCCGTCGACGCGACAGGCGACCTGATCGCGGGACAGCCCGAGTGCCGCGGCCGCCTGCGGCCAGGCCTGCATCATCTCGAACTCCCAGTACGGCCAGGTGTGTGTGCCCGACGGGCGGTAGTTGGCCTGGCCCGGGATCCCCTTGCGGTTCAGCTGGATCGCGAACTGTTGCGACGTGACGCGGCTCAGCATCTCGAGTCCGACGCCGGAATAGTTGGTCGCGAGCATGGGGATGTCAGACGGCTTGTCATGCGGACCGACCATGCCGTTGCCCGACGAGACATACAGACTCGTGCCCTGGAGCTTGTCGACCATCAGATACGGGTCATGCTCCTTCCACGCCGGGTCGGAGGGCGGGCCGAACATCTTCATCGAGTCGTAGCCGCCGCCGTCGCGCACCGCGAACTGGATCGCCTGCGGCATGCCGAACGAGCTCAGCTGGAGGATCCCCGAGAACGACGCCGCGAACTTGTAGAAGCCGGGATTACGGGCGGCCAGCATCATCGCCGCCGAGCCACCCATCGACAGTCCCTCGATGCCGCGGACGTCGGTGGAACGCCAGTCGTTCTCCAGGATGGGCGGCAGTTCCCGCATGAGGAACGTCTCCCACTTGTAGTTCTTGCCGCGGTCGGGCTCTTTCCAGTCGGTGTAGAAGCTCGACTCGCCACCGATCGGCAGGATGACGTTGACGTTCTTGTCCTTGTAGAAGTCGACGATCTTCGTGTTGATGATCCAACCGCTCTGATCGTCCTGCGCGCGCAGACCGTCGAGCATCGTCAGCTGCGGGAACTTCTCCTTGGGCTTCGCGTGCCAGTCACGCGCCAGCAGGATCTGCACCTGGATGTTCGTGTTCATCGCCGGGGAGTAGACCCACAGGGCCACGCGACGGTCGGTGTACCAGTAGGTGTTGGTCACCTTGGCCGGTTGCGCGGCCGGCACCGACGCCGGGGCGACGGGGGCGCGCGAGCTCGGGGGCGCGGGAGCGCTCGGTGATGCCGGGGGCGCGGGCGCTGCCGGCGGTGCCGCGGGGGCGGGTGGGGCAGGCGCGGGTTCGGCGCCGGCGAGACCGTTGCCGATCACCAGCACTGCGACCGCCGCCAGCGCGACCACGGCGACCTTCACCGGACGACGGGTCGCTCGACGGCCGGTCGCCCGCGCGTCGGGCTGCCCGTCGTCGGCCGCCCGGGCGTCGCCCCTGCCTGTACCACTGTTTCGCCGCATCACTCTCCAGAACTCCTTCGCCCCTGTACACCGGCGCCAGCAGCATCGTGACTGATTCCCCGTCAGTCACATACGCCTCTCCAGAATCAAACGCCTCAGGAGTTTCTTACACGCCCTTGAGCGCGGTTGTCCGCACGCCACGCTGTGACACGTGGGATTTGTGTGACAGTCGATATCTATGGGGTCGTCGCCTCGCTAGCTGGGGTGCGAACGGAGCGAGCGTGCTTCTGCCCCCAGAGGAGCGCCCGGAGCTTGCGGAGCGCGAGTCCCCCGCTCCCTGAGGAGCGCCCGGAGCTTGCGGAGGGCGCGTCACGAAGGGTCCGGCGACCGAGGAAGGCCCTTCGTGACGCTCGCAAGCTCGCTCCTCAGGGAGCAGGTGAGCCACTCGCAAGCTCGCTCCTCAGGGAGCAGGTGAGCCACTCGCAAGCTCGCTCCTCAGGGAGCAGGTGAGCCGCTCGCAAGCTCGCTCCTCAGGGAGCAGGGGTGGGTCGCTTCGCTCGGACCAGGGAGCCAGAGTTCTGCGGCTCATCCTGGTCAGAGACCAACGGTTGGGGGCGCACCCAGACACGACGACGCCCCGCCCGGAAACCCGAGCGGGGCGTCGTGCGGCCGGCGGACCGGCGATGTCAGATCAGCGGAAGAATCCGCGGTTCTTGGCGTTCCAGATCATGTCCTGCCAGTAGCCCCAGGCGTGGGTGCCGTTGGCGTAGTAGGTCATCAGCGGGACGCCCTGCACGAAGGCCGCGGCCTCGAAGGCCTTGGACTGCGTGAACGCGAGCAGCTCCAGGGTCGAACCCTTGAAGAGGTCGTCGAACACGTTGGGCAGCGCGTTGTAGCGGCCGAACAGACCGTTACCGGAGCCGACGAACACCTTCATGCCGCGCATCAGGCCGATGTTCCAGAAAGGATCGTTCTGGAACCAGCGGATGCTCCACGGGGGGCCCCACATGGCGTCGATGTTCCACGGCTTCGGGTCGACGTCGAGCATCGCGAGGCGCAGCGCGGTACGCATGCCGGGCGCGCTCAGGAAGTTGTAGCCCGAGAGCGAACCGGAACGGTCGAAGTGCTGGCGGTTCTGAGCACCGAGGACGAGCGCGGCGTTACCACCCATGGACAGACCCATGATGGCGTAACGCTTCGACGGTCCGACGCGGAAGCCGCGGGCGTCCAGTGCACTGATCAGGGTGCGGCTGATGACACAGTTCCAGCGGTACCGGTAAGGCTGCCCGTTGAAGTTGCTGGGTGCATCCCAGTCTGTGTAGAAGCTTGCCGGTCCACCGATGGGCTCGACGACGTTGACGCCGGACTTCACCATCTCCTGGACGTTGGTGTTGATCTCCCAGCCGCTGTAGTCGTACTGGGCGCGCATGCCGTCGAGAAGGATGACGGTCTTGTAGTTGCCGGGCTTCTTCCAGGCGCGGACCTTCACATTCGGCATCCCGCAGCCGTTCACCCAGAACTCCTGCTTGCCGACCTGCGTACCGCCGATGCGGGCGTTGGCCTGCCCGGCGACCACGCCGGTGAGTCCGACAACTGTCAGCACGGCGATGAATGCGGCGATGAACCGGTTACCCATCCGGTTGCGCGCAGGCTTTGGCGCCTGACTGGCAGCTTCACGCATGTACAGAATCTCCCTCTTCAGCCGAACGACCGGGAACTTCGCAGTCCCTCACCGTCGATCGGTGCTTGTGCGTCACACATCTCTCGTCCCCCCGGCTCACAGCGCGGCGCGACGACGGTCCACGAGTCGATCTCGCATGCGATTCACCGTCGGCGAGCCTATTCGATGCCCCCGGACGTGACAAACCATGTGATCGCGATCACAACCCCCGTCACCGCGGCGTCCCAGCAGTTCAGAACGCCTCGGTCACGACCCTTGTATCGGCCGCGCCCCCGGGGACGTTACCGATCCGAGATGTTCGGCGGCAACTCCACAGGTTCGACCCCGCGTTTTCTATGCATTCTCTTGGTCTCGTGTGTTTGGGCTCGCGGCACCTAGCGCGGGTTGACCGGCGGCGGCAACTCCAGCCCGCACCGCGCGATCTCGTACTCCGGCTCACGCTGAATCCGGTAGCTGTTGAACGTGAACGCCTGACGCAGGTTGTGCTTGAACCGGTCGAAGGACCACGGCGCCTCGAAGGACGCGAACCGGTCCTTGGTCTCCGGGCACTGCAGGGCGACCTGCGCCTGGCGGACCAGGTCCTCGTCGAGATATCCGGGCAGCACCGGGCGGCGCGGGAACGCGCCCGCCTCGGCGACGACCCATTCGCTCGGCAGGATCTTGTCGTGCCCGATGCGTCCGTCCTCGAGACGCTCGGTGTGCGCGGCGAGCGGATAGGCCAGACCCATCTGATCGATGACACGCACATCCAGCGGGGCGTTCATGCTCGTCATGCCCAGATTGAGGAAGTAGACGGTCACCTGCCGCTCGGCGCCCTTCGGCATCACCGCGGGCAGTTGGGCCACGTACCACTCGTCGTAGTTGAACGACGGCAGGATGACCCCGCCGTCCTCGCGATACTCGTCGATCTTCTCGACCATCGCGCCCATGCGCGGATAGTCGAGGTAGTCCTCGGCGGTCACCGGGTTCTCGTTACCCATGTTGGTGACGTAGAAGCGACGCTCGTCGACGATGCCGCTGCGCCCGATGTCGATGCCCGCGTTCGGCAGGACGTTCGCATGCGTCGCGACCGCCCACACGACGACGGTGATCCACATGCCGGCCATCGCCACCGCACCGACGAGCTGAGCCCGCGCCCGGCGACGATCCCCCGGCGCCGGTGCGGCCGCCGCGGGCTCGGGATCGCCGGCCGGGTCGTCGTCCACCGGGTCGGTGATGACCGAGTCGGACTCCTTCGACGACCGGCGACGCAACACCACACCGAGATGAGCGGGAATCGTCACCGGGACCACCATCAGGGGCAGCAGGGTGACGAACACCGGCACCAGGAGCACACGCCCGTGCATGAAGTCGCCGCCCTGACGCATCCAATAGACGATCAGCACGAGGCCGGCGAGGACCACGACGGTCACCACCGAGGTCGAGGACTGCAGTCGGCGCGACCAGCCGGCGAGCCGCGACGACCACGTCGGCGCCGGGGTGGCGTCACCGGTGTCGGTCGGGGCGGTGTCCGGGGCGTTCACTCCCGCGGCCCGCATCCGGCCGCCGACGATCAGCAAAGCGCCCGCCACCGCCGCGAGGACGACCGGCAGCACCAGCACGTAGGGGCCGAAGAGGTTGGTCAGGTATGCGAAGCCCTGATCCCATTTCGCACCGCTGGCGTCCTTCGCGACCGCGGGGTTGGGCACCAGCAGTGCGTAGTAGCCCATGCGAAAGATCTGGTAGCCGACGGGCAGCGCGCCCGCCACCACGACGACGCCCAGACGCATCTTCCAGCCGAGGGGCGCGAAGAACACCAGCAACAGCACGAGTCCGCCCAGCACGGCGAGTTCGGGCCGTACCAGGGGTGCCAGACCCGCGGTGAAGGCCAGGACCAGCGTTGCGACCGCGCTGCCACGGCTCGTGTGTGGGCCACGCCTCGCCCAGGCGACGAGCTGACACCACAGCACCGCCGCCCAGAAGATGCAGAGCCCGTTCTCCAGGCCGCTGGTGGCGAAGTCGCGGGCGGGTGGAATGGCGATGTAGATGACGGCGCCGAACGGCAGCAGCAAGGTCCAGCCGTCACCGGTGAGCCCGCCGACACGGGTGCCGAACAGGCGCGCGCTGCCGTACATCGCGATCGGGATGGCGGCGACCGAACACACCAGCGCCACCCAGAGCGCGACGTACTCGAGCTGACCGTCGGTGATCCACGCCCAGAACCACAACAGGTAGGTCCAGGCGGTCGACGTGTTGGCCTCCACGCGCTCTCCCGCGTTGAAGACCGGGCCGTTGCCGGCGAAGAGGTTGCGGAGGGTCCGCAGGACGATGAGGCCGTCGTCGGCGATCCACCGGCGCTGCCATGCGCCGATCGCGAAGAACGTGCTGACGACGACGGCCCCGACGACGAAACTGACGGCCGCAACCTTGTTGCGGCCGGTGTTCAGCGCCCGGAATCCGGTTGGCGATCCATCAATTGACTGCATAGACCGCGACACCCACACACACCAGCCACGCCACGGCGAGCAGCTGCAGGACACGATCGCCGAGGGCGATCTCCTCGGGCTCGCCCGCGGCACCTCCGTCGACATCGACGGCGTAGCGCAGGATCGCGACCGTGAACGGCACCATCGAGATGGCATACGCGACGTTGGTGTCGTGGTCGGAGCCCTTGTCGAAGGCCCAGAGGCCGTAGAAGATCACGACCGCGGTTGCCGAGAGCGTCCAGACGAAGCGCAGGTAGGTGGTCGTGTAGTACTCGAGCGCCTTGCGGATCTTGGCGCCCGTGCGCTCGGCGAGCTGGAGTTCGGCGTAACGCTTGCCCGCCGCCATGAACAGCGAACCGAATGCCATGACGAGCAGGAACCACTGCGACAGCACGATTTCGGCGGCGACGCCACCGGCGATCGCGCGCAGCAGGAAGCCCGAGGACACGATGCAGATGTCGATGACGGCCTGGTTCTTCAGGCCGAAGCAGTAGCCGAGCTGGATGACCAGGTAGATCGCGATGACGACGGCGGTCTGCCAGTTGGCCAGGAAGGCGATGCCGATCGATCCGGCGAGCAGGACGACGGCGAGGATGTAGGCGAGCTTGACCGGGACGACGCCGGCCGCGATCGGCCGGAACCGCTTGGTCGGGTGGTTACGGTCGGACTCGACATCCATCGCGTCGTTGACCAGGTAGATGCTCGACGCGGCGAGGCAGAACGCGACGAAGGCGATGCCCGCGGAGGCCAGCACCGAGGCGTCGGTGATGTTGCCCGCGGCGAGCGGAGCGGCGAGGACCAGGACGTTCTTGACCCACTGCCGCGGCCGGACGGCCTTGATCAGCCCGGATGTCAGGGTCTTCGGTGGCCCGAGAACCTTTCCGTGCTCGATCGGCTCCTCGCTCATGCACTCTCCCTGTGTCGTGTCACCCGCGCGATGACGGGAGACGCGGCAAGACGCAGCGGCCCGCCGGGTACCGCGGCCGTCAGGCCGAGTCGGGCCAGGACGTGCGCCGCGCGGCGGGCACGTCCGGGCTCCTGGTCGTTCCGGGTGGGTTCGAGCAGCACCTTATCGCCCACGATGACCGCCGCTGCGCTCGCGGCACCGATCGCGGCACCCGCGGTCACGTCGCTCGGGTAGTGCACGCCCAGCACCAGTCGGGACAGGAGCATCGGCGGCACCAGGACGGCGGGCAGCACCTTCGGGTCCCACCCGGCGGCACGACCGATGAGGATCGCCGCCGCCGTCGTCGAGGTGGCGTGCGACGACGGGAAACTCAGTTTGCTGGGCGTCGACACCCCGATCGCGATCGCGGGATGGGCGGGCCGTGGGCGGCGCACGATCCGCTTGATGATCACCGATGCGGCGTGCGCGCCGAAGGCACCCACCCCCGCCTCGATCCAGCGTTGCTGTGCTCGCACGTCACCGCGGCGCCGGGCCAGCACCCAGCCGGTACCCGAGATCGCGAGCCAGCCCAACGCGTGCTCGCCGACATGCGACAGTCCGCGCGCGGCGGGTCGGATGCCGGGACGGGCACCGATCCCGGCCTGGATGGCGACGAGGGCCTTCTCTTCACCGCTCAGGTGGCGTGGGATGTCGTCGGCCGGAACCCGACCCGACTCCGCACGGTCTTCGACGGCCCTGTCACCGTCCACCAACGGACTATCCGATTCCGAAGACACCCGCCCAGCTCTCCTTCGAGGTCAGGTCGCGGTGCGCAGACCTGTACTGCCGCTTCATCTCCGGGAACTTCTCCTGGAGTTCCTTGACGAGTGCGAAGTGTTCACGTGCGAGTTCGATCATCTTCTCGCGGTCGCGTTGCCGGTAGACGACGCCGCGGCCGTCGGCGGTCGTGACGGTGACGCCGTCGACCCGGCCGAGTGAGAACCATCGCGCCTCGATCGGCGGGAAGTTGGCCTGCGGCACCTCGTGGTGGCGCGGATCGGCCGGACGCACATTGTTCACGACGGCCGCGGTCAGCGCCTTGATCTTGCTGATCGGGTTCAGCGGGATCGAGGTGCCCAGTTGTGTTGCCTCGCCGGAGGTCCTGGGCAACTCGGTCGCCGACGGCAGGACCACCGCATCCGGGTACTGCTTGCGCATCTGCGCGACCTTCGGCAATGCGGTCGGCAACAGGCTGCGGATGTGGTCGGGTCCGGCCAGGAAGTCCCGGATCGCCTCGTTCTGGATCGCGACCGTCGAGTACTCGAGGCACAGAAGATGTTTCGCGGTCGCCTTGGTCATCGACCGGACGATGCCCTTGATGGGGCCGTCGTGGTGGATCGACGCGACGACGAGCCGGTTGCGCAGGTGGAAGTACGCCTGCCAGTCGATGGCGTCGTCTTTGTCACTCCAGGCCATGTGCCAGATCGCGATACCCGGCACGGTGGCGGTGGGGTATCCGGCCTTGGACGCACGCAGGGCGAACTCCCAGTCGTCCCACTTGATGAACAGGGGCATCGGGAGGCCGATCTGCTCCGCACATTCGCGCGGGATCATGCACATCCACCAGCCGTTGCCCTCGACGTCGATCCGCCGGTGCAGGTTCTTCGAGTTCTCGCGGTCGCGCAGTGGGTGTTTGGAGAAGTTGTGGTCGTACTCGACGAAGGGCGCCGCCGTCCACATGAAGGTGTCGCGGCGGATCACCTCGCCCATGCAGTGCAGATGGCTGCGGTCCTGCAGGTTGAGCATCTGACCGCCGACGAGCATGGGAGCCTTGGCGAATCGTGACATGGCCAGCGCGCGCAGGATCGAGTCGGGCTCGATCGCGATGTCGTCGTCCATGTAGAGCACGTACGGCGAGTCGGTGAGCCGCAGCGCCTCGTACATGATGCGCGCGTATCCGCCCGAACCGCCGAGGTTGCCCTGGTCGAAGATGTGCAGACGATCACCGAGAGCAGCGGCGGCCTCGGTGTAACCGGGCTCGTCGACGACCTTCTTCGTGCCCTGGTCGGGCATCATCACCGCGTCGATCACCTCGTCGACCATGGGGTCGGAGGTCAACGCGGCCAACGCATTCACCGCATCGGTGGGGCGATTGAAGGTCGGGATGCCCACCGTGACGCGCTTGGTCTCCGCGTCCGGGGTCGGCGCCTCGATGGGCGCGTACCAACCGGCGGAGACGATCTCGGTGTCGGTGTCGGTGGTGACGTCGAACCAGATCCAACCGCCGTCCTCGAAGGGACCCAGGTCGAGTTCGAATTCGGCCACGCCGCGCCCGGTTTCGTCGGTGTCGACGAGGTCACCGCCGATGCCGATGCGTGACCCGTCGATCTTCGACCGGTACAGGTCGACGCGACACGTGCCGATCACCTCGACGCGCAGCACCACCGAGTCCAGGATGCTCCAACGACGCCAGTAGGCCGCGGCGAAGGCGTTGAAGTAGGTCTCGAAGCTCACCTCGGACTCGGCGCCCAGGAGCACCGAGGTCCGGCTGGGGGCGTGCGCCCGGCGGTTGTTGCTCTCGGACTCCACGACGTAGAGCGACCGGACGTCCAGCGGCTCGCCTGCGCGCGGGAAGATCACCCGCTGCAGAAGAGATTTCGCCTTCGACGGTCCGACACCTGCGTCGGGTATGTCGGATTGGTTCACGGGAGTCACCGTCATCTATTCGGCTCCTGCGGGGTCGGCCACCAGCGGCGCACCATCACGGAGATGCGGTGCCAGGGTGTTGTCGAACATGGTGAGCGCGCTCGCGATCGCCATGTGCATGTCGAGGTACTGATAGGTGCCGAGGCGGCCGCCGAACAGCACACCGGCGCTGGCGGTCTCGGTGCGGGCGAGCTCTCGGTAGGCGGTCAGCATCGACCGGTCTTCCGGGGTGTTGATCGGGTAGTACGGCTCGTCGTCGTTCTCGGCGAATCGGCTGAACTCCCGCATGATGACCGTCTTGTCGTCGGGATAGGAATCCCGCTCGGGGTGAAAATGCCGGAACTCGTGGATGCGCGTGAAGGGGACGTCGGCGTCGTTGTAGTTCATCACCGGCGTGCCCTGGAAGTCACCGGTGTCGAGCACCTCGGTCTCGAAGTCGAGTGTGCGCCAGCCGAGTCGGCCCGCGGAGTACTCGAAGTAGCGGTCCACGGGACCGGTGTAGACGATCGGGGCGTCGGGGTTGTCGGCGCGCAACTGCTCCCGCACATCGAACCAGTCGGTGGACAGGCGAACCTCGATGCGGTCGTCGGCAGCCATGTTCTCGAGCCACGCGGTGTAACCGTCGACCGGCAGACCCTCGTGGGTGTCGTTGAAGTACCGGTTGTCGAAGGTGTAGCGGACCGGCAGGCGGGTGATGTTGCCCGCCGGCAGCTCCTTGGGGTCGGTCTGCCACTGCTTGGCGGTGTAATGCTTGATGAACGCCTCGTAGAGCGGGCGACCGATCAGGCTGATCGCCTTCTCCTCGAGGTTGCGCGCCTCGGCGGTGTCGATCTCACTGGCCTGTTCGGCGATCAGCTTGCGCGCCTCGTCGGGACTGAAGTAGCGGCCGAAGAACTGGCTGACGAGTCCCAGTCCCATCGGGAACTGGTAGGCCTGCCCGTTGTGGAGTGCGAACACCCGGTGCTGGTAGTCCGTGAAGTCGGTGAACTGGTTGACGTACTCCCACACGCGCTCGTTGGAGGTGTGGAACAGGTGGGCACCGTACTTGTGGATCTCGATGCCGGTCGTCGGCTCGGGTTCGGAGTACGCGTTGCCGCCGAGATGGTCGCGTCGGTCGAGCACGAGAACCCGTTTGCCCAGCTGCGTCGCGGCCCGCTCGGCGACGGTGAGACCGAAGAATCCGGAGCCGACGACGATCAGGTCATAGCTGCTAGTGGTTGCCACGGGTCCTCAGGGTAACGGACCCTCCCTGAGGAATCTGCGAGCCACGTGGCCTGGCACGGCAGCCGGGTAATGTTTCGATCGTCGGCCTGTAGCCCCCTGGGCCCGTCCCTTCTCTGTGAGTAGTTCGGGGTTCGAGTGACGCCGCTGTTCGTACGACCCACCGCCGACCAGGTTGCGGCTGCCCTTCGAGACGCCCCTCCGCAGGCTCCGGGGCTCCTCAGGGAACACGGGGACGCTCCTGCCAGGGGGCCGGTCGAGCGCATCGTCGTCGTGGTGCCCGTACACAACGAGGCCGAACGCCTGCCGGCGTGCCTCGATGCCCTTGAGGCCGCCATGATGGCCGTGGACCTCCCCGTGGAGGTGATCGTGGTACTCGACGCGTGCGACGACGACTCCGCGACGCTGCTCACGGCGGACGTGTCGATCGTCGTCGTCGACGAGCGATGCGTCGGCGCAGCCCGTCGAGCCGGCTTCGCGTCCGCAGGCCCGCCCGCCGCAGAGCTCGGCACCACATGGTTCGCGAGCACCGATGCCGATTCGACGGTCCCCCGCGACTGGCTCGTCGAACATGTCGCCGCCGCGGACGCCGGAGCCGACGCGTACGTGGGCACCGTCACCCCGGACGGCTTCGACGGGTGGCCGGCGGGGACCGGCGAGAGGTACCGGCGCGAGTACGACGCGAGCTCGGGACACGGTCATGTCCATGGCGCGAATCTCGGAATCCGGGCCTCGGCGTACGTCGCCGTCGGCGGGTTCGACGAACTCGACACGGACGAGGACGTCGATCTCGTCGATCGCCTGGACGCCGCGGGCGTGACCATCGAACGGGGTGCCGACGCCCCGGTCCGGACGTCGACCCGGAGCGACGGCCGGGCGCGGCACGGTTTCGCGGGCTACCTGCGACACCTCAGCGGAGAACGGGCCGACGAGGTGGCGCGATGACGCCCGCGCAGGCACGGGCGATCGTCGACGATCCGTCCTTCGCGCTCCCCCGCCCCGGCCGTGGACACACGCTCGACCGGTTCGCCGCCCTCATACGTGCCTGCTCCGACGACATCAGCACCGGCCGCCTCATCGAGGCGCACGCCGACGCCGACGCCATCCTCGCCGAGATCTGCGGCGGCGGGACCGCACCCGGCGAGTTCTGGGGAGTGTGGGCCGCCCAGCCGCGAGACACCCGCGTCGATGCCCGGACCGGGGCACACGGGTGGGAACTGAGCGGGATCAAGGAGTGGTGTTCGGGGTCGACGTCGTGCACCCATGCACTGGTCACCGCGCACACCGACGCCGGCAACCGGCTCTTCGCCGTCGACCTCACCCAGCCAGGTGTGTCCGCCGCCGACTCGGCCTGGGCCAACACCGGCATGCGCGACTCCGACACCGGGACCGTCACCTTCGATGCCGTGGCCGCCGACGCGATCGGCGAACCCGGCGCCTACCTCGACCGGCCGGGATTCTGGCACGGCGGGATCGGGGTCGCGGCATGCTGGTTCGGCGGGGCCCGCAAGGTCGCCGCACCGCTCTACCGCGCGGCCGCCCGCACCGACGACCCGCTGCTGCGGATGCACGCCGGCGCCGTCGATGCCCATCTCGCGTCCGGCTGGGCGCACCTGCAGGCCGCGGCACGTGAGATCGACGCCGACCCGACCGGGCCGTCGAAGCGACTCGCCTTCGCCGTGCGCTGGTCCGTGGAACAGATCGCGACCGCGGTGATCGACCGGGTGGGGCGCGCGCTGGGCCCCGGCCCGCTCGCCGGCGACCCCGAGCACGCGCAGGCCGTCGCCGATCTCACCGTCTACATCCGGCAGTCCCACGCCGATCGCGACCTCGCGGTCCTCGGCGCGCTGACCCAGGGGCGCATACCCGGCCCGGGACGAGACCGGCCGTGACGGCCGACGGTCCCACCTCGATGCGCCGGTTCGGGACCACCCCGACGTCGGCGGCGGGCACCCCGGAATCGGAGTGGCAGCGGTGGTTCGCCGCACGGGGGCCGTGGCCCGACTTCGAGCCGGACGTCCGGCGGCTCGTGGTCCTGGCGGCCCACCCCGACGACGAGGTACTCGGGGTCGGCGGCGCGATGGCGGCTGTCCACCGACGCGGTGTCGAGGTCGTTGCGCTCTGCCTCTCCGACGGCTCGGCATCGCACCCCGGCTCGCCCACCCTGTCCCCGGCCGAACTGGCTGTCCGACGCCGCACCGAAGTGGACACCGCGACAGCAACACTGGGTCTCGGACCGACGCGATGGTGCGGGCTCGGGGACGGCACCCTGTCGGCCCACGAGGACGAGATCGAGGACATCGTCGACGCGACCCTCGCCGAGGCACCCGACATTCCGACCGCACTGCTGGCGGTGTGGGAGCACGACGGTCATCCCGACCACGAGGCCGTCGGGCGGTGCGCCCGTCGCGTCGGCGACCGGCACGCCGTTCCCGTGTGGATGTATCCGATCTGGATGTGGCACTGGGCAACCCCCGGCGATCCCGACGTCCCGTGGGCGCAGCTGCGAACTCTCGTCCTCGACGACGACATCGCGGCGGCCAAGCGCGCGGCAGTGGATGCCTTCGACACCCAGATCCGCCCGCTCTCGCCGGCTCCCGAGGACGTCGCCGTCCTCGGGCCGCACATCCTCGACCGGCTGATCCGCGACCGGGAGTTCGTCTTCGTGTGAACGGGCGCATCCGACGACGCGGGCGCAGCAGGACAGGCGGTACGAAGCGGACGAGCACAGGACGGACGAGGACATGACCGATGACAGCACATTCGAAGGTGACCGAAAAAGTCTCCCCGACAACTACTTCCGTGACATGTACCGAAACAGCGACGACCCGTGGGGCTTCGCGACGCGATGGTACGAGCAACGGAAGTACGCTCTCACCCTCGCAGCGCTGAGCTCGCCCCGGTACGGATCGGTCTTCGAACCCGGCTGCTCGATCGGTGTGCTGAGCGCCGAGCTGGCCACGCGCGCGGACCATCTGCTCAGCACCGACGTCAGCCCGCGGGCGGTGGAACTCGCACGACGCCGGCTCGACGGCCACGACTCGGTCGACGTGCGCGTCGGCGACATCGTCACCGACTGGCCGCCCGGACGCTTCGACCTGATCGTCCTCAGCGAGGTCCTCTACTACCTCGACGACACCGATCTCGGTGACCTCATCGCACGGTTGCCGGACTCGCTGTCACCGACGGGCGAGGTGCTGGCGGTGCACTGGAGATGGCGGGTCGAGGAGTACCCGCGAACCGGAGACGAGGTCCACGACGCGTTGCGGGCATCGGAGTTGCATCCGTCAGCGGCGTACGCGGACACCGACTTCTGCATCGACGTGATGACTTCGTCACCCAGAGAATCAGTTGCGCAACGAGAAGGACTGGTCGCCGCGGAGGTCGCACACCGTACGGCATAATGGTGCTTTCGACAACGGGTGTGTTCGACGCCAGCGCTCTTCTGTCGGTCCAGCTGGGGCGCGCGCAACGTCGTCTCAACGAGGAGGCAGGGGTGACCGGGTTGGCGGACTTCGGAGCTCAGATGGCACGGATCGCGAACGCGATGCGCAAGGAGAGCGACGACACCGAGTCGGTGCTTCGTTCGATGACCAAGTTCGCGGTCGACTCGATCCCGGGAGCCGAGTACGCGACCGTGACCCTCGTCGCGGACGGTGCGATCGAGACACCGGTGATGGTGGGTGACCTCGGCGGCGAAGCCGATCGATTGCAGCGCGAACTCGGCGAGGGTCCGTGCCTGCGTGCCGCGGTGTCCGACCTCACCGTGTGGGTCGACGACATGCGCGACGAGACACGATGGCCGAACTTCGCGCGCGCCGCGGCCGAGCTCGGTATCCGGTCGATGGCCTGCTTCTACCTCTACATCGACGGCGACGACTCGGCCGCGCTGAATCTGCACAGCACCGAACCGAAGGCGTTCACCCCCGAGGCACGCCAGCTCGGTGAGCTGTTCGCCGCGCACGCCGCGACCGCGTTCGGCGCGGTCCAGGAGAAGCAGCAGCTGCGCGCCGCACTCAGCACACGCGACATCATCGGCCAGGCCAAGGGCATGATCATGGAGCGGTACAAGCTCGACGCCGGTGAGGCGTTCTCGCTGCTCGCGCGGCTGTCGCAGGACACCAACACCAAGCTCGTCGATGTCGCCGTCCAGATCGTGGAGGCCGGGCCGGAAACTTCTGGTTGAGACGCCCAGTCGACGGAAACAAACGCACGGTCAACCGAAACAGACGCAAAGTCGACGAGAACGGACGCCCGGTCGACGAGTGAGGCTGTCGACGTCTGGTCAGCGGAATGCGTCGCGCTTGGGGAAACCGAGCGCGGGAATGCCGCCACGATCCTGGTAGCGCTCGAGCCCCTTGCCCACGAGTACCCGCGGTCCGGTCGCCGGGGTGAAGAACATCATCCCCTTTTCGAAGAGCTGGGTGACGCCCGCGGCGTCGGGGGTCAGGGTCGGCATACCGAGCGCCTGGCCCAGCGGTCCGGTGATACCGCCCAGGTCCGCGAATCGTCCGTTCATCGCCGAGGTCGCCATGTCGAGGAACTTCGACGATCCGGGCAGGATCTGCTCGGCGAGCTGGTTGAGGCTGCCGAAGTCGATCCCTCCGCCGCCGGGCGACGCGGGACCGGTGGGCGGTTTGACGATGCGGGGCGGAGCGGGCTGACCCTGCACCGCGAACCAGGACGACTTCAACTGCAACTTGGTACGGGCCTCTTCACCCGTGACCTCCGCGGTCCCGCCGGACCCGACCGCGCGCACCTTGATAGCCCGCCCGTGTTCGGCGCCCAGGCCGTTGGCCTCGATGACCTCGAAGCTGCGCAGCGCACCGACACCGAAGGCCGATCCGATGCTGCCGGCGCTGACGGTCGCGGTCCAGTTGTGGTTGGGCGAGACCGTGTCCCCTTCGTCGACGACGGCCGGGAACCGTCCGCCTGCGGTGTACCCGCCGGTCGACGCGGAGAACTCGGTGAAGGCGGGCTGTCCGTTCTGCAGCAGGATCTGGCCGGCGGTGGCGTCAGCGGCCGCGTTGGTCCGCCGGTCCTCACCTGAGACGCCGCCGTAGACCTGCGAGTTCTGGGTGTCGTCGATCTTCTTGCCACCCGCGATCGCCGCAAGCGCATAGGTGCGGGCAGCCACGGCCTGCGCCTGCAGAGCCGACGCGCCGCCGGAGTCGCCCCACGCGGGCAGGCTCTCCCGCGGGATGACGCCCTTCACGTAGTCGTCGACGTGGATGCGGTTGACCACGCGCCCACCTTCGAGGCCCATGGCCCCGCGGTAGGCCTTGTTGGAGCCGCAGAACTTGAGGAATTCACCGCCCGGGCGATTGGGCGCCATGCTGAGCGGTTCGACGAACGTCGCGGGTACCGAGCGCACCGCCCCGCCGCCGCAACCGCTGCGGATGGTGGCCGTGCCCCCGGACAGGCTGACCGCCTGTCCGGGAGCCACCGTCTGACCACCGACTCGCATGCCGGCGTCCGCGTGCACATTCACCGAGCCCTGGCCCGTGAGGGCTACCAAGATCTCGGGCCTGTCCACCTTCCCCGCGGTGGTGCCACCGTAGTAGTGGCGCAGGATCTGCTGTGCCGTCCAGCCCTTACGGGCGTAGCCGTACGCTCCCCATTGCCCCATTCCGCGGCCGTGGCCATGACCGTGCCCGATCAGCGTCACCGTCGACCCGACCGAAAGCTCGACCTTTTCGGCCGATTCCGATGAGCTCGCGACAGCGAGACCACCGGCCAGCAGTGCGGGCGCCAGCCCCGCCGCGGCCCAGGTCAACGCGCGGTTGCGGGCCCGTCCGGGCCGCGCACCGCTCGCCGTCCATCTCGGCAGACGCCGTGTAGGTCGGGCTTTGGTCACTGCAGAACACATCCTTCGGTCGCGACGACACCAGCCGCGGGCGCCGCAACCTCGCGGCCCCCGTAACGCCTGTGACTGATGTGACGATTGGGACTTAAGTGACCCTAGTGAACGAAGATGCCGATCTCCAACCCGAGGGGATCACAACCGGATCACGAGTTGCCCGGCCCGTCGTGACCTCCGGCCGGGATCGCAGAAGCAGCCAGACTTTGCATCGACACATCGACCACTTCCGTCACATTGATAACAAGAGCATCACGAGTTTCGTAGTGGCGGCGTGTGTCGGCCTCACCGGTGCGCGCCGACGGCGACGATGACGGCCGTACCGAGCACAGTCGATGACGCTTCGGCGCCTTCGGCTGCGCTGATGTCGACGGCTGACCGGACCCGACCACACCCCCGCACCACCCGTGCCGCGGTCCGACCAACCTGCGAGGAGACCTGAGTGCGTTACCCCAGACCGAAACCCTCGATCGCGCTCGCCGCGATCGCCGCTGCGGTCGTCGCGACTCCGTTCGTGGTGATCGCGAGCGAGTCCGAACCGCAGCTGGTGGACAACAAACAGACGGTCTCCAACACCGAGATCGAGCAGGTCCCGCTACGGGAACTGCCCGCAGCCATCCTCGACGTCGCGTCCTCCGGCCTCGCCGCGGCGGGGGTCGAGCTGCCACCGATCGATCCGGGTGCGTTCCCTTTACCCGATCTCACGGTCCCGCTGCCGAAGGGCCTCGTCCCGGGCACCGGCGCATCGTCGACGAGCACCGACCCGTCCGCGTCATCGGAATCGTCAGCGTCGGAATCCTCAGCGCCCGACTCCTCGGCACCGGAATCCTCGACGCCGGAAACCGACGAGTCCTCCTCCACCGAGACACCGACAGCCGCGACCTCTGTTCCGTCGGCGACGCGCGAGTCGACAGAGCAGCCCGCCGCCCCGCAGGGCCGCCGGAGTCCCGGAACCTCGTCGACCACGACGCCGGCGACACCCACGATGGCCGACGGCCGGGAGGTCGGGGCGGCGGTCACGCACATCGTGCGCGAGGCGCCGATCAAGATGGTGGCGTTCACGTGGGAGCGACCCGTGGACGTCGACCTCAAGTTGCGCGCGAAGAGCCCCGACGGCAAGTGGGGTCCGTGGACCGTCCTGGAACAGATCTCGCGCGGACAGACACCCAACGCGAAGAACCCCGTCGGCACCGAACCCGTCTGGGTGGGCGACGCCCGCGAGGTTCAGGTGGCGGCGAGCAAGGACGGCCTCGCGATCCCCGCCGCCCAGACCCAGGGCGGCGATCTCGCCCAACTGGCTGTCGGCACCGCGAGCACCGTGGTGACGAAGCTGGCCACCACCGTGCTCAACGCGCTGAAGGCGACGCTCATCAGCCCGGAGAGCCTGCTGGGCCTCGGCTCGTCGTTGCTCTCGCCGCTGACGGGCGGACCGCAGATCGTGGCCCGCCAGGCGTGGGGCGCCGACGAGTCCGTCCGCTGTTCGCAACCGGTGTACTCACCGCAGATGCGTGGCGCGATCGTGCACCACACGGCCGGCAGCAACGACTACACCCCGCAGCAGTCCGTCGAGATCGTCCGGGGTATCTACGCGTACCACGCACGCAGCCTGAACTGGTGCGACATCGGCTACAACGTGCTGATCGACAAGTACGGGCAGATCTTCGAGGGCGCGTTCGGCGGGCTCGACCGCAACGTCGAGGGCACCCACACAGGCGGGTTCAACAAGGAGACCGTCGGGGTGTCGATGATCGGCAACCTCGAAGAGGTGCCGCCGACCGCGGCCATGGTGTCGGCGACCGGCAAGTTCCTGCGCTGGCGTCTCGGCAAGGCCGGGCTCAATGCCGCCGGTACGGCGACGCTGACCTCAGAGGGTTTCTCCGGCACAAAGTTCGCCGCAGGCACGCAGTCGAACCTGCCGGTGATCTCCGGACACCGGGATTACAACAGCACCAGCTGTCCAGGGGTGCACGGTTACGCCGCACTCACCGCGATCCGTGCGCTCGCCGGCGGTGCCCCGCCGGCACCCGAACCGACGCCGCCTGCCGATCCCGCTGCCCCGGCACCCCCGCCTGCCGATCCCGCTGCCCCGGCACCCCCGCCGGCCGAATCCGGTGCACCCGCACCCCCGCCTGCCGAACCGGGTGCGCCCGCGCCGGTCCCGCCGGCGGCCTGACGGCGTTCCGTGGAATCGCGGCCCAAGGGTCGCGCTTCTGCGAGGGAGATCAGCGTTCGGCGAACCAGCGTTCGAGCACCTTGGCGACGCCGTCGTCGTTGTTGCCGACGGTGACCTCGTCGGCCGCGTCGAGTGCTGCCGGATGACCGTGGCCCATCGCCACACCGAGTCCTGCCCAGGTGAGCATCTCGGCGTCGTTGGGCATGTCGCCGAACGCGATCACAGCGTCGACGGGCAGGCCGGTGAGGTCGGCGAGCCGGGCGAGTCCCGACGCCTTGTGGGTACCCGGCACGGACAGTTCGATGAGTCCGTTGTCGGTGGAGAAGGTGACCTGGGCCAGATCGCCCACCGCCGGTTGCAGTCGACGAGCCATCTCGTCGGAGGCCATACCCGGTTTGCGGACAAGGAGTTTCACGGCCGGGTCACCGAACACCTCGTCGTCGCCGACCTCGACGTGGTCGGGGTTGAGCCAGGCGTGTTCGTAACCGGCGCTGGCGACGAACGGAGCGGTCGCCGCGTCGTGCGCGGACCGGCCCGCACGTTCGGCCGCGATCCCGCACCCCGGGATCTGTTCGTAGGCAATGTCTCCGAGCTTGACGAGGGCGTCGGGCTCGAGATTGGCCGACCACAGCACGCGGTCCTGCTCGGCGTCGTAGATGATCGCGCCGTTGGCGCAGACCGCGTAACGGACGAAGGCCTCGGTCCCGGCGAACTGATCGGTGATCTCGGCGATCCAGCGCGGAGGTCGTCCGGTGGCGAGCACGAACTCCACGCCGGCGGCACGGGCCGCGGCCAGCACGGACAGTGTGCGTGGGGAGACCCGATTCTCGTCGTCGATGAGGGTTCCGTCCACGTCGCTGGCAATGAGTGTGGGTGGACCGAAGGTCATCAGCGTCTGCTTTCTCTCGACCGAGCTCTCTCGGCGGCTCGTTTCGCCCGCGCCTCGGCTTTGCGCAGCGCCTCGTCGGATTCGATCACCGCGGCCTCCTGCGGAGTCGGTGCCGCACCGCCGAGCCTCGACGGAACCCAGAACTCGCCCCGCGGGTGGGGACCGTAGGAGTCCTGGACCTCGAGGAGCATCGAGCTCATGGTTTCGCGGAGCCTCAGGGTCTCACGTTCCGGGGATTCGTCCGGACCTGGGGTGAACGGCAGACCGTACCGCACATGCACCGGCAGCCGGCTACGCCCGAGGTTGCGGATTCCACCCTTGGTCCACTGGCGGTGCGCACCCCACACGATCGCCGGGATGATCGGGACACCCGCGTCGGCGGCCATCCGGACGGCCCCGCTCTTGAACTCCTTGAGCTCGAAGCTGCGGCTGATCGTCGCTTCGGGATACACGGCGACGATGTAACCGTCCCGGAGGCGACCGAGCGCGGCGCGATAGGCCTGGGCGCCGTGCGAGCGGTCGACGGGAACGGTCCGGGTGTGGTTGACCAGGAAACGCATGATCGCCACGTCCATGACCTCGGACTTGATGAGGAAGCGGGTCCGGCGGCCGGCTCGCTGCACCCCCAGTGCGAGCGGGAGGAAGTCGACGAAGCCGGTGTGATTGACGCACAGAACGGCGCCGCCTTCGGCAGGGATGTTCTCGACACCGGTGAATTGCAGGTCGAGCGCCTGTGCCCGCGCGAGCCCGTTGGCGATGACCTCCAGGGTGCGGTACACCGGCTCGCGGTGTCCGTGCTGCCCTGCGCGCATGCGTCCAGATTAACTACGCCGGGCGACATCACCGACGACGAAGGACGGCGGCTCACCCGGCCGGCGGAAAGTCCTGCGGCCGGTCAGACCACTCCGGGATCGTCGTTTCGCGGCTCGCGCTTGGCGGCGCGTTCGGCCTGCTCCGCGGCGTCCATCCGATTGGCCTCCTCGAGCGTCGGTGCAGACCCCCCGAGCCGGGCGGGGACCCAGAACTCCCCCTTCGGGTGCTCGCCGTAGGCGTCCTGGAGTTCGAGCAGTTTCGCACTCATGACGTCGTGCAGCTTCGCGGTGAGGGCGTCGGCGCTCCCCGTGGCCTCGAGCGGCTCGCAGACGCCGATCGAGATCTTGTACCCGGTACGGCCCAGCTGCTTGGGATGCCCCTTGGTCCAGACGCGCTGCGCACCCCAGATCACGGTGGGCACGATCGGCGCGCCGGATTCGATGGCCATCCGCGCGGCACCCGACTTGAAGGCCTTCAGCTCGAAGCTGCGGCTGATCGTCGCCTCGGGGTAGACCCCGACGAGTTCGCCGCGCTTGAGGTAGTCGACCGCGTTGCGGTAGCTGTCCGCGCCCTGCGCGCGATCCACCGGGATGTGCCTGAGCGATCGCATGATCGGACCGGAGATCTTGTTGTCGAAGACCTCCTTCTTGGCCATGAACCGGACCTTGCGTCGACCCTGCAGGTACGCCGGGATTCCCGCATAGGTGAAGTCGAGGTAGCCGGTGTGATTGATCGCGACCACCCCGGGACCCTCGGAAGGCACGTGCTCCACACCTGACACCTTGAACTTCAGACCTTCGGCCAGCCACAACAGGCGGGCAGCGGTGATCACGGTGTCGTAGACGGGTTCCATGCGAGAGAGCTTAGTCACCCGTCCCGGACCCCTCACCGCCGTCGGTGGTGGCGATCCGGGTGATCGCCGACACGAGGTCGACGGCCGCGTCGGCGAGTTGTGCCGGAGTGAGCGTGAGCCGACCGTCGATGTAGTCGAGGTAGAGCGCCACCAGCGCACCCGACAGTGCCGACGAGACGACCGCGAGGCGTTCGGGCGAGCTCGCGTGCGTGCCCGTGGTGGTCTCCAGCACCGCCGCCACGAAGCCGGGGACGGTGGCCGCCCGGCGTGCGCGCAGGACGTCGTCGGCGAGTGGTTCACGCAGCAGGATGCGCGCCCGGCCCGGATCGGCTTCGAAGAAGTCCCGGCAGACCTCGAGGACCGCCCGCACGTTCTCCCGACGGTCCGTCCGACGCGGGAGGGCGGCGATCTGCGTCAGGAGTTGCTCCGTGACCCGGTCGTACACGGCCGTCACCAGGATCTCCCGCGATGCGAAACTCTCGTAGAAGTACCGGGGACTGAGGTTCGCCTCGCGCACCACGGCGCGCATCGTCACCGCGCTCGCGCCGCCCGCCCCCAGCAGCTGTTCGGCGACCGCCAGCATCTGCTCGCGACGGTCGGAGGACCGGTCGGCGAGGGTCTGCCCGCGCCACAGTTTCTCCGAGGTCATGCGTTGCGCCTGCTCACCGGTTCTCCCCGATCATCCATCCATGGTGGCATCCCGCTGCTCACGGGCCTCGCGACGATCCGGCCGCCGGCGAGAACCACCCTCCACCGGTCCGCCACCGACGTATCGTCACCGGTCAGAACCATGCGGACGGTTGTCGACGACGGTTGCCCGGCGCGCACGGTCACGCTCCGGCTGCGTCGTGAGACTCCTCACGCCGGACACCGGGCGGGACTCATGGCCCACGCATCCACCCGGCGTGGCTCGATACCCTGGACCGTTGTAGTGCCCTGCCGCGCAGCCCCGCGCACACCATGAAAGGCCCCTTCGTGCAGATCACCAGCATCGGTCACGCCGGTTTCCACATCCAGACCACCGCCGGATCGATCCTCTGCGACCCCTGGGTCAACCCGACGTACTTCGCCTCCTGGGTGCCCTTCCCCGACAACTCCGAACTCGACTGGAAGACGCTCGGCGACTGCGACTACCTCTACGTCTCGCACCTGCACCGCGATCACTTCGACGAGCGGAATCTGCGTGAGAACGTCAACAAGGACGCCACCGTCCTGCTCCCCGACTACCCGGTGCCGGACCTGCGCCGCGAACTCGAGAAGCTCGGCTTCACCAAGTTCGTCGAGACCACCGACTCGGTGAAGACGACGGTCACGAACGACAAGGGTTCGCTGGACGTCATGATCATCGCGCTGCGCGCGCCCGCCGACGGGCCGATCGGCGACAGCGGTCTGATCGTCTCCGACGGTGAGACGGTGTGCTTCAACATGAACGACGCCCGACCGATCGACCTCGACGTCATCGACGAGGCGTTCGGGCACGTCGACGTGCATCTGCTGCAGTACTCCGGTGCGATCTGGTACCCGATGGTCTACGACATCCCGCGGAAGTCCAAGGCCAACTTCGCCTCTCAGAAGCGGCAGCGTGGAATGGACCGTGCCCGTTCGTACATCGAGCAGGTCGGCGCGACGTGGGTGGTCCCATCGGCCGGACCGCCGATGTTCCTCGACGAGGATCTCTTCTACCTCAACGACTTCGGGTCGGCCGATACCGCCGACGAGACCTCGATCTTCCCCGACCAGGAGACCTTCCTGGAACAGATGCGCATCCACGGCACCGACGACGGGGAGAAGCACCGGGGTCTGATGATGGTGTCGGGCTCGGTTGCCGAATTCACGGGTCCGACCCTCGACGAGGTCACCCACCCCTACGCCCCCGCCGACGTGTTCGGCGAGAACAAGCGCGCCTACCTCGAGCGCATGAAAGAGAAGTTCGCGCCGGTCATCGCCGCCGAGAAGGCGTCGTGGGCCCCTGCCGAGGGTGAACCGCTGCTCCCGGCGTTGCGGGACCTCTTCGAACCGATCATGCGCCAGTCGGACCTGATCTGCGACGGCATCGGTTACCCGGTCGGGCTGGTCATGACGCCGGGCGGCGGGCAGGCGAACGACGCCACCGAGACCGTCGTCCTCGACTTCCCGAACCGCATTGTGCGCGAACCGAAGGAGGGAGAGGGCAAGTACCGCTACGGATTCCGTATCGCCACCGAGCTCGTGCGGACCGTGCTGCGCGACGGCGAGCCCGATTGGGTCAACACCATCTTCCTGTCGACTCGGTTCACCACCTGGCGGATCGGCGGCTACAACGAGTTCCTCTACACGTTCTTCAAGTGTCTGACCGATGAGCGGATCGCGTACGCCGACGGGTGGTTCGCCGAGGCGCACGATGACTCGGCGTCGATCACCAAGGACGGCTGGGAGATCCAGCGACGCTGCCCTCACCTCAAGGCCGACCTCGGCAAGTTCGGCGTCATCGAGGGCGAGAAGCTGACCTGCAATCTGCATGGATGGCAGTGGGATCTGCCCACGGGACGCTGCCTGACGTCGAAGGGACACGACCTCCGCGCATCCCGACTCGACTCCTAGTCGTCACCGAGGATCGGAGATGACGACCGAGCGCACGTATGGCGGACGCGCAATGAGCGACCGCGCCGCCGAACGCCGACAGCGGTTCCTCGACGCCGCGCTGGTCGAGTTCACCGACACGGGTTATGCGAAGTCGTCGGTCACGTCGATCTGCCGGGTGGCCGGACTGTCCCGCCGACAGTTCTATGCGGAGTTCACCGACCGCGAGGAACTACTGGTCGCGTTGTACGACACGGTGCAGGGAGCCGCGCGCGACGCGGTGACACAAGCGTTGGCCGCCTGCCCGTCTCGCGACCTCCGTGACCTGAGCGCCACGGCGATGCGCGCTTACATGGAATCGGTGGGTACCGATCCCCGACGCGCGGCGGTGTCGTTCGTGCAGATCGTCGGGGTGAGTCCCCGCGTCGAACAGCATCGCCTCGATGGTCGCGAGGAGTGGGTCGGGTTCTTCGTGGACGCCATGTCGGAGTTCGCGGATCGTCCCGCGACCCCGCGACAGCGCCACCTCGCGATCGCATTCGTCGGGGCGCTCACCGGTCTGGTCCACCGATGGAGCGAATCTCCCGATCCCGACACCCTCGACGACGTCGTCGCTGTGCTGGCCGACATCCTGCTCGCCTTCACCGCCCTCTGACACCGGCAACCTGCTCGATTCCCCACCGCAGGGGTCCATTGTGTCCTCGGACACACCCGGTGTATGTTCTCCCGAAGTGTGAGACACCTCCGTCTCACTTTGCGGAAGGTTGGCCATGCGGGGATGGAAACGCCACGGATCACGGATGTTCGTGCGCCTGACGATCGGGGTCGGACTGATTGCGCTGATCGCCGGCGGACCACTCGGTTCGGTCGGTGCCGATGCGGCCCCGACGTCGATCCCCGTGGCGCCGGTTCTGCCGTTCCCGGTACCGCCCGCCATCCCGGAGTTCGACACGGACTTCTACCTGCCACCCCCGCCGGTGGTCGCGGCCAAGAAGCCCGGTGAGCTCATCGCTGCGCGACGCGTCCACGTCGCGGCCCTGTCGGTGATCCCGATCAACGTCGACGCCTGGCAGATCTCCTATCGATCGACGAACACCCGCGGCGAGCCGATCCCGGCCGTGGCCACACTGCTCAAACCCAAGGGACCGCCGAAACCCGGTCCGTCGAAGCTCGTGTCCTGGCAGTCCGCGGAGGACTCCACCGCGATGTACTGCGCGCCGTCGTACGCCTTGCAACAGGGATCCATCCCGGGACAATTGACCGGTTCGGTGGACTCCAGCTTCGAGGTCCTGCAGATCACCTCCCTGGTCGGCGCCGGCTGGTCGGTTGTCATCCCCGACCATCAGGGCCCCGAATCCGCCTTCGCCGCAGGCCCACTCGCGGGTCGTATCACCCTGGACGGCATCCGGGGCGCGCGAAACTTCGCACCCCTGGGACTCAAGGACGACCTGCGCGTGGGACTGATGGGTTACTCCGGCGGGGCGATCGCCACCGGATGGGCGGCCGAACTGCACTCGCGCTACGCGCCCGAACTTCCGATCGTCGGCGCCGCCGAAGGCGGTGTGCCCGCCGACATCCGGGCACTCGTGGATCTCGCCGACCGGAACGCGGCGTCGGGTCTGATCATGGCCGGCATCATCGGGGTCAGCCGGGAGTATCCGGAGCTCGACCGCTTCCTGCAGCGACACATGAACCCGCTCGGCAAAGCACTGCTGGCGAGCAAGAATCCCCTGTGCCTCACCTATCAGGCAGCGCTCGCCCCCTTCGTGAACATCAAGGGCCTGGTGAATCTGCCGGGCGATCCGCTGGACTACCCGGTGCCGCGAAAGGTGTTGGGGCAGATGAAGATGGGTGTGGACAGCGGAAGCGGCTCCACTCCGAAGTTCCCGATGTTCGTCTATCAGTCGAACCCCGACTGGATCGCCCCCGTCGGGCCGGTCAACGAGTTGGTCCGCAACTACTGCGCCGATGGTGCGAGTGTGCGGTATGTGCGCGACCACTTCAGTGAGCACATCACCCTTGCCGTCGAGGGCTTCGCCCCGGCCATCGTGTGGCTGCGGGACCGCCTCGACGGCAAGCCCGCACAGACGGGTTGCACCACGAGCGACCAGGGATCGATGGCACTCGATCCCGCGACGTGGCGTGCGTTCGTCAATCTCGTGGGCAACAACCTCGCTCTGGCGATCAACCAGCAGTTGGGCAATCCGCCGCGCACACCCTGACCGCCGGATCTGTGATCGGTGGATGTTTGTCCACGGCGCCTGTGGGTAGACCTCGTGCGGCGGAGAAACCCGCCTGCGACGATCGTTACCGACCCGTTGCGTGCAGACACGATCCGACGTCGACGTACGCGCATCGGGTCGACGGTGACAAGTCGATTCATACGATGACACCAGGACTTTCGGTCGGAAATAACCAACGGCCGGACCACCGGCGACCCGACGCCGCACATATCGACCGTGAGGAGAACATCATGGCCCAGTACCGCGTAGTAGATGGCAATGAGAACGTCGTCGAGGAGAAAGAGTTCGACGATGCCACCGGAGCCTACGACTGGTTCAAGACCGTCGCAGCGCCGGATGACAGCCTCGGCACCGTCATGCAGGTGCACGATGCGGGCGAATGGAAGAACTTCGAGGTGTCCGACGGCGGCACAAACGCCAGTCCGTCGGCCGACGCCGACTGACCCGCCTCCCCTCGGCGGGGATGACGCCGGCACCACCTCGCGCTCCAGGGTTTCCCTGGGGCGCGAGGTTCGTCAGGTGACCCCGAAAGCGGCGGGGTAGACGATGGTTCCGCGCGGTACCGGACGGGCGTCGTCGAGTGATACGGCCATCATCGCTTCGTCCGGGACGTCGAACGGGGCACGAATCCCGAAACGGGACGCGGGGACGAAGCCGAACTTCGGGTAGTACTCGGCGTGACCGAGCACCAGCACGAGGTTCTCGTCGAGGTCTCGCGCAGCGGCGAGTCCCGCGACGATGGCCGCCGAGCCGGCCCCGGTCCGTTGTTGCGACGGCAGCACCGCGCACGGCCCGAGCGTGAGTGCGGGCTCGGCGTCGACCCGACACCTGGCGAACAGCGCGTACCCGACGATGGAGCCGCCGGCGTCGGTCGCGACGATCGACAACTCGTCGATCCAGGCCTCCGGATCGGCGCGCAGATCGTCGACGATCCGCGCCTCGTCGGGGGTCGGGAAGGCCTCGGTCACCACCTCGCGGATCGCCTCGGCGTCGCCGGCACGTTCGGCGCGTGTCGTCCACCGGGTCACGGCTTCTCGCTGCGCCTTCCGGGGTCGGCGGGCACGGCTGTCACCGGCCACACCCGCCGGCGGGCTGTCCTGAGAAGCGGCGATCGAGGAAGCCGAGCGCTTCGGCGCTCCACGGGATGAACGCCTGGGTGTGCGTCGAACCGCGGTACTCGGTGAACGTCGTCGGTACCCCACGGTTGCAGAACGATCCGGCGAGACGTGCGACGTCGCCGGCGATCATCACACCGTCGCCGGTGCCGTCGACGTTGCCGACCCCGAGCATCATCGGACTGCGCGGGGTGCCGAGCGTCCCCATCACGTTCTGTGCGATCGCCTGTCGCACGCCGGGAACGTCCAGCAGGCCGCCGACCGTCGGCACGAGGAGTTGGCGGTCGGTCAGACCCGGGTACTTGTCGGCGAACGCCTCGATGCACTCCCCGGCCACCTGTCCGAGTACCCGCTTGCCCTTCGGCGAGAGGTAGGACTGCATGTCGATGTCATAGGTCTCGCCGTACACCGCCATCAGCGCCGGGATCACGCCGGCCCAGTTCTCGCTGCCGTTGACGTATCCCAGGTTGCTGGCGGGATTCACCAGCACGCCACCCGCAGCGGCACCGACGACGTTCAGCTCCGGTGCATAGCGCGGGGCCAGCTCGGCCCCGAAGCCGGTGGGGATCGACCCCCCGGAGTAGCCGAAGAGTCCGACCGGTGTCCGGGCCGGCGCGCGCAGGTGGGTCAGCGCGGTACGGACACCGTCCAGTGCGGCATATCCCGACTCGCGCCCCATCGTCCAGCGCAGCCCACGACCCTCGTAATCGGGTGCGGCGACGGTGTAGCCGGCGGCGAGCAGGCCGGAGATGAGCGTGATGTCGATCGGCGCCTCCTTCGCATTTCCACCGCGCAGCGTGTACGACGGGTCGCACTGGGAGCCGAGTGCGTCGTAGAACGAGTGGTAGGAGACGACGCGTCGCGGCCCACCGACCGCCGCGCCGGGTGGCGAGATGACGGTGGTGACCGTCGCCGCCGGCCGGCCGAACTGGTTGGTCGTGCGGTACAGGATCTGGGTGGCCGCGATCGGGATACTGGTACCGCGCCAACCCAATTCGACCTGGCGCGTCCGTAGCGCGGCGCCCGGAGAACGCGATTCGTAACCCGCGGGCGGGTTGTAGAACGGATCCTCGGACGGCAACTGCGCCGGAGCTGCTGCGGGTACGGGAACGGGCGCCGCCGACACCGTTGGTGCGAGGACGGACAGGGACGTCGTCAGCCCGAGGATCGCGGTGAGCGTTCCGAGGCTGCGGGAGAGAAGCCGCATGAATCGCAATCATGCCCGATATGCGGCGTCTGCAACGTCTTTCGTCCTGACTCGGCACGATGCTGCACCCGCTGGGTCACCCGGGGGTGGCGTCGGGCACCGGATTCTCGCCGGCCCGCTCGACCGCCTCGACCACCGGTGACATCGCGACCACCACCGCACCGGCCACTGCGGCGACGAAGGCGATCACCGCGACGGCACCCCATCCGGCCCGTGTGGTGTCGCCGAGCACGAGGATCCCGATGGCGCCGGGGACGACCGTCTCACCGACGACCAGGGCGGCCGACGCGGCGCTGACCGATCCCTTCTGCAGTGCGACGGTGAACATGTAGAAACCACCCGGACCGCACAGGATGATCGCGTACAGCGCGGGGTCGGTGAGCAACTCGCCGAGGTCGAAGGGGTCGAGGCCGTCGAGGATGCGGACCGCGACCGCGAGGATGCCGAACAGCACACCGCCGGACAGACCCGCGAGTACCGCAACGCGGCTGTGCATCCGCGGCAGGACCACGACGCCGACACCCAGGATCGCCACCCCGGCGGCGAGAACCGCCCAGTGCAACCACCATTCGTGTTCGCGTCCCTCGTCACCGGCGGCGAAGCCCAGCAGGACCAGCGAGACCACCACGACCGCGATCGCCGTCCAGTCGCGGGCCGACAATCTCGCATGCAGGAAGAGCGTCGCGAGTACGACGGTCACCACGAGATTCGCGCTGACGATCGGTTGCGCCAGGAACAGCGGGATCATCCGGGCGGCCACCAGGTTCCCGAGGAATCCGATCCCGTCGAGCGCCATCCCCGCCAGGAAGGACACGGTCAGCATCGCGGTGATCGTCGACCTCAGCGACGGCGCCTCGCCCGGTCCGCCCGCGTCCTCGACACTCTGCGCTCCACGAGCCTGCAACACCGACGCCGTGCCGTACGCCAGTGCCGCGAACACTGCCGCGAGAATCCCGATCAGCATGGTCGAACAGTAGCCATCGTCGGGCGGCCGCGCGGGACGATGACGATCGTTGCGAGATCAGTGCTCCGACGAGCTCGCCACGTATGCATCGGCGAACTCGCCGACCGGGGTGGTCGGCTGGATGCAGTCGAGGAGCACTCCGTCGGGACCTTCGACGATGAAGTGCCGCTGACCGAAGTCCTCGTCGCGCAACTCCAGGATGGGACGCAAACCATGTTCCCCTGTCAGTCGGCCGTACAGGCCGTCCACGTCGTCGACCTCGACGTTCACGAGCAGTCCGGTGGCCTGCCGGCGATGGCCGTCGGGGATCGTCGGGTGACTCGCGTCCACGAGCGCCAACTCGAACACGCCCGTGCGCATGCTGACGTACCAGTCCGCGGAGAAGGTGACCTCGAAACCCAGCACCCGCTGGTAGAAGGCAGAGGCCGATGCGACGTCCTGCGACATGAGGACCGGATACACGCTGGTGATGGTCATGGCTGGTCTCCTTTACGTACGATGAGTATGTATACCCGACTATACATACGCTACGTACGTAAAGGGACCTCCGTGCCGAGAGCCTCCGCCGCAGCCGCAGCCGAGACGGCCCGCGCCGTCCTCGCCGCCGCCACCCGTCAGTTCGCCGAGCGTGGCTTCGCCGACGTGTCCCTCGACGACGTCGCCGAGGTCGCGGGCGTCACCCGCGGTGCGGTCTATCACCACTTCCGCAACAAGAAGGCGCTGTTCGCCGCTGTCGCGGAAGCACGACAGGTGGAGGTGGGCAACGCTGTGGTTGCCGCCGCCCAGGCCGCCGGCAACGACCCTGCCCAGCAGCTGGTCGACGGCTCCCATGCGTTCGTCGACGCCATCACCGTGGGACCGGCAGCACGAATCCTGCTCATCGACGGGCCGTCGGTCATCGGATGGGAGGAGTGGCGCCGACTCGACGAGGCGAGTTCCGGAGCCCACCTGCGCGATGCGCTCGCCGCTGTCGGGGTCGATGACGACCTCCTCGACGCTCTCACCGCCCAACTGTCCGGAGCGATGAACGAGGCCGCGCTCTGGCTGGCCCGGCACCCCGACGACGACACCGCTCGCGAACGCACGCATCGCGCGCTGGATCGACTACTCGGCGCGATCATCTGACGCATCGACAGGAGCTGTCACATTGCGTCTTGTCCCTGGCTCCGGGCGAAATCGCAACCGGATTCCGAGGACCCCGCCGGCCCCCTATCGGTGATCGACGTCGCGAGGCGGATGTCCGTATCCGCCAGGCGCATTGGTCGCGTCGGCGGTCTCGACCGCGGTGACCGCCCCCGACGACGCCAGGACCACACCGCCCAGAACTGCTGCGACGAACGCCACGATGGCGACGGGACCCCACCCGGTGCGCGTGACGTCGCCGAGGAACGCGATGCCCACCGCGCCGGGCAAGACCGTCTGGCCGACGACCAGCGCGGCCGCTGCGGCGTTGACCGAACCGGTCTGCAGCGCCACGGTGAACAGGTAGAAGCCGCCGATCCCGCTGAGCAGCAATGCATACAGCGCAGGGTCGGTGAAGAGCACCGACAAATCGAGCGGGTCGAGCCCGTCCAGGATGCGCGACGCGACCGCCATCACGCCGAAGACCGCGCCGGCGATGAGACCGGTGACCGCCGCGATGTGCGTGCGCAGGCGGCGCATCATGATCACACCCAGGGCGATCAGTGCCGGCCCGGCGACGAGCACCGCCCAGTGCATCCATGCGGTGTGCTCCACACCCTCGCGGCCCGCCGACACCGCGAGCAGCACCAGCGACAGCACGATCACCGCCCCGGAGATCCAATCCCGGAGGGTCAGTCCGACTTTCAGGATGACCATCGCGAGCAGCGCGGTGGCCACGAGCCGGGCGGAGATGATCGTCTGCGACAGGAACAGCGGGATCAGGCGCGCCGAGGCGATCGTCGCGACGAAACCGACGATGTCGAAGACGAACCCGACGAGGAACGGCACCGTGAGCATCGTGGCCGCCGTCGAGCGCAACGACGGATGCGCGGCGGCGGATCGTCGGCGTTCCTCACGGATCGCCGCTCGTTGCGCGACCTGCTCGGCGCCCAACGCCTGCAGAACGGCCGCGGCGGCGAACGCCAGCGAACCGATCACCGCGATGACGATGCCGGCGGTCACGACACGAGCTCAGCTCAGCGCGGTGCGAGCACGTCGGTACCGACGAACTTCGCGAGTTCGGCGGGCAGTCGAACCGAACCGTCGGGCTGCTGGTGGTTCTCGAGGATGGCGACCAGCCAGCGGGTCGTCGCGAGCGTTCCGTTGAGAGTGGCGGCGGTCTGCGGCTTGCCGTTCTCGTCGCGGTACCGGATCGAGAGGCGGCGCGCCTGGAACGTCGTGCAGTTCGACGTCGAGGTCAGCTCGCGATAGGTGCCCTGCGTCGGGACCCAGGCCTCGCAGTCGTACTTGCGCGAAGCCGACGAGCCGAGGTCACCGCCGGCGACATCGATCACGCGGTAGGGCACGTCGATGGCGGCGAGCATGTCCTTCTCCCACCCCAGCAGACGCTGGTGCTCGGCCGCGGCGTCCTCGGGACGGCAGTAGACGAAGCCCTCGACCTTGTCGAACTGGTGGACGCGGATGATCCCGCGGGTGTCTTTGCCGTAGCTGCCTGCCTCCCGGCGGAAGCAGGTCGACCATCCGGCGTAGCGCTTGGGACCGTCGGACAGGTCGAGGATCTCGTCCATGTGGTAGCCCGCGAGCGGCACCTCCGACGTGCCCACCAGGTAGAGGTCGTCGTCCTTGTCCAGGTGATAGACCTCGTCGGCGTGGGCGCCGAGGAAGCCCGTCCCCTCCATGACCTCGGGACGCACGAGCACCGGCGGGATCATCAGCGTGAACCCGTTCGCGGTGGCCTTCTGCGCGGCCATGTTCAGCAGCGCCAGCTGCAGGTGCGCACCCTGACCGGTGAGGAAGTAGAACCGCGACCCCGACACCTTGGCCCCGCGCTCCATGTCGAGGAGTCCGAGTGACTCGCCGAGTTCGAGGTGGTCCTTCGGGTTCTCGATGTCGCGCGGCTCGCCGACATGCTCGAGGACCACGTAGTCGTCCTCTCCGCCCGCGGGCGCGCCCTCGGCCACGATGTTGGAGATCGCCCGGTGGGCCTTCGTCGCGGCCGCATCGGCCTCGGACTGACGCGCCACCGCGGCCTTGACCTGCTCGGCGAGTTCCTTGCCCTTGGTGAGGAGCGCCTGCTTCTCGTCGCCCTGCGCCTTGCCGACCTGCTTGCCGAGGGTTTTCTGCTCGGATCGCAACGCGTCCGCTTCGACGATGGCCGCCCGGCGCTCCGCATCGGCGGCGAGCAGCGCGTCCACCAGGCCCGGGTCCTCACCACGGGTGCGCTGTGAGGTGCGGACGAGGTCGGGGTTGTCGCGAACAGTCTTCAGGTCGATCACGACTTCAAACCCTACTTGAGAGCACGATGCGAACCCGATCACGCCGCTTCGGACGGCACGGGCGGCTCAGGCCCACAGGCGGCGCAGGTCCTCGCGCCCGAACATGGCTGCTGCTGCGTCGGCGGCCGGGGTTCCCCTGTGCGGGTCGGCCCCGGCGTCGACGAGGACACGCGCCACGTCGTCGAAACCCTTGAACACCGCGCCTGCCAGCGGGGTCTGCCCCTTGTCGTTGACGAGGTCGGCGTCGGCGCCACGGGCGAGGAGGGCCGACACCGTCGACGCATGCCCGTGGTAGGCCGCGAGCATGAGCAGCGAATCACCGGACTGATTGCGCAGATCTGCTGGGACACCGGCGTCGAGGTAACCACTCAGCGTCTCGGTGTCACCGCTCCGCGCCATGTCGAAGAGGCGGGTGGCCAGCTCGACGACGTCGGGGCTGGGGGCATCGGGAGCCGGTCGGTCATCAGGATGTGCTGCCACGCCCGCGAGTGTAGGCGCGACCCCGGACACCTCCGGTCGGATCGACCCGGCGGACCTCGCATCATATGGGAGACTGACCGCAGTGTCTCCTCCGCCCGAAGCGCAACACGAATCCGCAGGCCCCAGCGAGAGTTTCCTGACGGTCGTCATCGCCTTCGTCTCGAACCTGCTGATCGCCGTCGCCAAGACCGGTGCGGCGATGGTCACCGGGTCCGCGTCCCTCGTCGCCGAGGCGGCTCACTCGTGGGCCGACACCGGGAACGAGATCCTGCTGCTGATCGCGGAGCGTCGTGCCCATCGGCCCAGGGACTCACGCCATCCGCAGGGCTATGGGCGCGAGGCGTACATCTGGTCGATGTTCGCCGCGTTCGGTCTGTTCGCCGTCGGGGCCGCGGTGTCGGTGCAGCACGGCATCTCCGAACTCCTGTCACCCGAACCGGCCACGGATTACGGCATCGCCTACGCGGTGCTGGCGATCGCCGCGGTGCTGGAAGGGATCTCGTTCGTGCGGTCCTACCAGCAGGCCAAACGCGGTGCCGTCAAGCGCCGGATCAGCTTGCTCCGCCAGGTGTTCCGCACCTCCGACCCGACTCTGCGCGCTGTCTTCGCCGAGGACGCGGCCGCGCTCATCGGCCTGGCCATTGCCTTCGTCGGCGTACTCCTGCACCAGGTCACCGGGTCGGCCACCTACGATGCGATCGGTTCCATCCTGGTCGGCGTGCTGCTCGGGGTCGTCGCGATCGTGCTGATCAACCAGAACCGCCGGTTCCTGCTCGGGCAGGCCGTCGACGACGCCGTCCAGCAACACGTCCTACGAGACCTGCTTGCGCACAGCAACATCGATCGCGTGACCTATTTACACGTCGAGTACACCGGCCCCGTTCAGCTCTTCCTCGTCGCCGCGGTCGATTTCGCGGGCGACGACGTCGAGTCCTCGGTGGCGGTCGCCCTTCGCGAACTCGAGAACGAGTTGGAGCGCGACCCGCGGATCGCGGAGGCGGTACTGACGCTCTCCGCGCCGGGAGATGTGGACCTGATTGCCGACGCCCCCTGATCCCGGGGCACCCCCGACCCGCCGGGATTCTGTAGCGAAAAGCGATGCGCTACATGCACCATCTGTTGCTACAGGATCCCGGTGGTCGGGTTCGCTGGTTTCACTGTGGAGTTGTCAAAGGCCGTGTGGCGCCGGGTCGACGCCGAAGGGGACTGGCGGGCGGGGCGTTAGACGAGCACGTCGTCGAGTCGCATGGTGCGCCGGTTGTAGGAGGGTCGGGGAAGCCGGCGGGGGTCGATGTCGACGGGTGGGATGAGCCACGGATGCCGGTCAGGCCCCATCACCACGCTCCAGCCGTGGTGATGGACTTGAGTGTGACAGCGTTGGCAGAGTAGGCATCCGTTGTCCAGGTCAGTCGGCCCACCGTCAGCCCAATGGACCACGTGGTGGACTTGCGTATGCGCTGCGGGGGCACCGCATTTCACACAACAGACGTCCCGCACGATGATCGCTTGGCGCAGGTGGTGCGGGAACAGCCGTTTCGTGGTTCCCATCCGTAACGGCACCCCTTCATTGTCGAGGACGATCTCGGCGACCCCGCCGTCACACGACAGTCGTCGCGTCGTCGATGTCGAGACTGCCCCGACCCACGGCAGACGTGCCGGATCGGCGCCATCAGCGGGGATGGTGACCAGCACTTGGGTGCGGGGTGCCCCTGCGGTGGTCATCGCGGCACCGATTGCGGCTTGATCGAGCAGTAGCTCCAGCCCGTCGGCGCGACGCTGGGCTACGTCACGGCGATCCTCGGCGCCGTCGGGTTCGGGGCGTGGGCAGGAGCGTTCGTCGATCATCGTCAGGAACTTCTCCCCGATCACCGCGGTCACATCTGCGGTGATGGCGACTCTGCCTTCGTCGGTCACCCGGGTGTGCACAGAGTTCAGCGACGCATCATCAGCCGCCGCGACAGTGTCCGGATCCTCTTCGACACCACGAATCGCGATACCGCGGGCATCACTGGCGATCTCAGCCGGTGTGGCACCGGAGAACGCCTGCGCGAGCAGTTCGCTCTCGAACTCTGACCGATCGTCGTCGGACAACGCAGCCGCGGCCTGTTTGTCGATGAGCGCGATGCCCCGGACCACCGCATCGACACACTCAGCCGCGAGATAACCCTCGGCGGCACAGTCGGCGACCTTCGGCAACGACCCCAGCCCTGCGGCGATCCGTGCACCACGCTGCGCAACCCCCGGTGGCATCCCCATGTCGATCAGCCACGACCGCGTCGTCGACCCCGCCCTCGCCGCCGCACCCAAAGCCTCCAATAAGGCGATATGGACGGCGATCTGATGATCGAGAACGTTGCGCATCACGCGCAGTTCGTCGAGACGCTCGCACACTGCGCGACCACTCCCGTCGTCGGGTGGTGGCAGCAGCGAAATGAGGGTGTCGCGAAGCTCGGTGATCGAGGTCATGACACCAAGGTACTCGCCAAAACGTTCGACGACGAGGTTTCTCCACAACCTGAACCTCATCGAATCCAATTGTCCTCCAGGCATTGTCACTCACACCCCGGCAGTGAACCGTGGTGAACTGTGGTGGACAGAAACCCCACCAGTCACATTGTGCGGACTGATCGAAAGAACTCCGCTCCTGAGCTGAGGAGCGAGCTTCACCCTGCTTTCACGTCGATATCAAGCTCGGCCGTGTCCCTGATGGCGGTGGCCACCGCAAACTGGGACGTGCGGTCGGCAACCGCCACAACAAGAGACAGCGCCCCGGCTACGCGTTCCTGCATCATGCTGTCGATGACCCTCACGGTTGGCCTATTCGGAGATCCTCACCGATGAGCGTAAGGAGACTGCCGCGGGCTTCTGGACACGCGCCAACACCTTCTTCGCCGACCACGCAATCAGCGTGAAGCGAGTGCTGACTGACAACGGAGCATGTTATCGCTCAAAGGTTTTCGCGTCCGCTCTGGGCGCCGACATCACCCACAAGAAGACCCGGCCGTACCGTCCGCAGACCAACGGCAAAGTCGAGCGCTTCAATCGCACCCTGGCATCAGAATGGGCCTACGCCGAGACCTACACCACCGACGCCGCCCGCGCCGCCACCTACCCCGGCTGGCTCCACGACTACAATCACCACCGAACCCACTCCGGCATCGGCGGCCTCACCTCGATCGAACGCGTACACGTTCACAACCTCACCGGGTCTTACAGCTAGCGACGAGCCACGAAGGGTCGGCGACGCAGCTCGCCACGACCCTTCGAGACGGCCTCCGCAGGCTCCGGCCTCCTCAGGGAGCGGAGTTCTTTCGTGGCCCACGACGGCCGCCAGGCCGCAGATACTGAGGAGCGAGCTTGCGAGCGTCACCCCTGCTCCCTGAGGAGCAAGTTTGCGAGCGTCACGAAGGGGTGGGTCGCTTCTTTCGGACCAGGGACCAGAAGGATGGCGCCATGCTTGCACTCGGAGACCAGAGAGGATCATTCTGTCGGCGAACGGAATTGAGCCCGCTTCCAGTCGCCGTTGACCTCGTCGCGCTCGCGGACCGCTTCGCGGAATCCGGCGGTCGCGGCGCGCTGCTGGAAGGCGTATCCCTCTCGGGTGTGCCGGGAGATCCCGTCGAACACCGTGCTGATCATGCCCGAGTTCGTCACTCCCTGCGCCAGGAGGGCGCTGTTGAGGGCCAGTTTGGCCATGACGAGCTGATTGATCGGCATCCGCGCGATCCGCGCGAGGAGATCCTCGGTGCGGTCGTCGAGTTCGTCCGCCGGCGGCGCCTCGACGGCCAGTCCCCACTCGTGCGCCTGCTCGCCCGACAGGCAATCCCCGGTGAACAACAGCCGTTTCGCGCGCTGGTCACCGAGACGATGGGCCCACATGCCTGCGGCGGGAATTCCCCAGACCCGGGTCGGCGGATACCCGATCTTGGTGTCGTCGGCGCAGATGATCTGGTCGGCGTAGAGCGCGATGTCGGTGCCGCCGGCGACCGCGAAGCCGTGCAGCTTGGCGACCGTGGGCTTGTCGGCGTGGAGCAGGCTGGCGAAGCCGCGGTTGAACCTGCTCATCATCGCGTAGTCGACCATCGGATCCCAGGTGCGGTTCGGGTCGTGATTGCGTGCCTGCACAACGGGATCGAGAACGGTGCCGGTTCGAGGATCGACAGCTTGCGACGGGTCGCCGCCGTTCTCCGCGAAGATCGACAGGTCGTATCCGCCGCAGAAACCCTTACCCCGCCCGGACACGACGATCACGTGGACGCCGGGGTCGAGGTCGGCGCGCTCGACGGCGTGTGACAGCTCGACGGGGGTGTCGGCGGTTATCGCGTTGCCCTGATCGGGCCGGTTGAACGTGATACGGGCGATCCGGCCGGTGACCTCGTAGGTGAGAGTGCGGTAGTCGACACCCGGTTCACCTTCCGCGCGTCCGGCGAACAAGGAGTCCTCGCCGTGGCGGAGATCGTCGCGCCACCCCGCCGGTCGCGACCCGCTCGCCTCATCCATGTGTGTTCTCCTGCACCGTCTTCGGGATCACGCGTTCGATGATCGACGCCGTGTCGACACCCGGCGGCAGGGTGCCGAACACATCTCCCCGGTCGTTGCCGAGCCGACTCGCGACGAACGCATCGGCGACCGCGGGATGTCCGTACCGGACCAGTAGAGAGGCCTGCAGGAGCTGGGCCATGCGGCCGACGACCCGACGGGCTCGGTACTGCATCGAATCGAGATCGCCGAACTCGCGGCGAAGGTCCTCGGCGGCGGCGTCGAGGTGCCGGTCCGCCCCTGCCGCACCATCGATCTCGTCGAGGAACGCGGTGACCGTGTCGGGCTGTTTGGCCATCGCCCGCAACACATCCAGGGCGGCGACGTTGCCCGAACCCTCCCAGATGGACATGAGCGGGGCCTCCCGGTAGAGCCTCGGCATCCGCGACTCCTCGACATATCCGTTGCCGCCCAGACACTCCAGTGATTCGGCAGCATGGATCGGGGCCCGTTTGCACACGTAGTACTTGCTGACCGCGAGCGAGATCCGTCGCAAGGCGTCGGCCCGCTGGTCACCCGCGCCGGCTTTGTCGGTCAGCTCGGCTAGCCAGAGCGCCGTCATCGTCGCGCCTTCCGACTCGACTGCGAGATCGGCGAGGACATTGCGCATCAACGGCTGGTCGACGAGAGCGGTACCGAAGGCCCGGCGATGATTGGCGTGATGGGCGGCCTGGGCGACGCCGACCCGCATGCCGGTCGCCGACCCCAGGGTGCAGTCCAGGCGGGTCATGTTCACCATCTCGATGATCGTCGCGACGCCGCGGCCTTCCTCACCGACGAGCCACCCGACCGTGTCGTCGTACTCCACTTCACTGCTCGCGTTGGAGTGGTTGCCCAACTTTGCTTTCAACCGTTGGAGCAGGAAGGTGTTGCGCGTTCCGTCGGGCAGGATCCGCGGGACGAAGAAGCACGACAGGCCGCCCGGCGCTTGCGCCAGCACCAGGAACACATCGCACATGGGCGCGGAGGTGAACCATTTGTGGCCGGTGATGCGGTAGGTCCCGTCCGGATGCGCCACGGCGGTCGTCGTGTTGGCGCGGACGTCGGACCCGCCTTGTTTCTCGGTCATCGACATCCCCGCCGTCAGTCCTGATTTCGTCGTCGGGGTGCGGAGCCCCGGGTCGTAGGCCGTCGAAACCAGAAGCGGTTCATAGAGTCTCGCGAGCTCGGTGTCGGCGCGCAGCGCCGGGACCACGCCGTAGGTCATCGACATCGGGCAGCCATGCCCGGCATCCACCTGCCCCCACACGCTCGACTTCACGGCGCGCTCGAAATGTGCCGTCGGGCTCGGGTCCGACCATGCGGCGCCGCCGAGTCCCAGGCCTATGCCCGTCCGCATCAGGTGGTGATAGGCGGGGTCGTAGACGACCTCGTCCACCCGGTTGCCGTACCGGTCATGGGTCCGCAGCTCCGGTGGGCGTGATTCCGCCAGATCGCCCCAACCCAGCGCCTCGGCACCGCCGGCCAGACGGCCGATTCGATGCAACTCCTCGAGCATGTGGTCGGCGCCCGCGCGGTGAACCGCCTCGGAGATCGCCGGATTGTCCGCAGCGTCGAAGTCGACGAGTTCGGGCACCTGATTGGTGACGGCGTGAGTGGACATGGCGGGACCCGCCTTCCTGATCGGAGTCGCGATCCACCGTATTACATCCTCGGCGCAAGCGCTATGAATCTGTAATGAAACGCAGCCCTACGCGCCGCTCGACCTCCTCGATACCATCGACGCCGTGGCCGGACGCGTGGAGATTCCCAAGCTCACGGCCCGTTCGGTCATCCTCAGCGCCCTGCTGGGCCTCGACGCGCCCGATGCGTCGATCAACGGATTACTGGCCATGGCCACCGAGCTCGGACTACGCGAATCGACAGTACGAGTGGCCCTCACCCGACTGGTCGCGGCGGGAGATCTCGAACGGACCGACGGAAGATGCCGACTCTCGCCACGACTCGTCGAACGACAACGACGACAGGACCGCGCTCTGCATCCGGCGCGGCGCGACTGGGACGGCAACTGGGACCTCGCCGTGGTGACCATCGGTTCGGAGAGCTCCACCGACCGTGCGCTCCTGCGCGACACCCTGCAGAAGGCCCGACTCGGTGAGCTCCGCGAGGGCGTCTGGGCGCGTCCGGCGAACGTCGACCTCGAGTTCCCGCCAGAACTTCGTCGACGCCTCAGCTTCTTCCGCGCCGTTCCCGAGGAGGCGTCGACGGAGCTGGCGTCGCGGCTGTTCGCACCGTCGACCTGGGCGGCGTCCGCGGTCGAGTTGCTCGACGCGTTGCACACCGCGCCCGCGCTCGCAGACCGGTTCGAGGTCGCCGCCGCCATCGTGCGCCACATACTGGGCGACCCGCTCCTGCCCGGCGAACTGCTCCCGGAGCCGTGGCCGGGAGATCGCCTGCGCGAGGGATATGAGGGCTTCCGGAACGAGCTCACCGGAGTCGCCGCCCGGCACCTGACACCCGACTCGGCATGAACAACCGGTCGTCGAACCCGGGCGCCGACATCAGCCGAGAGCAGGCCGGCACCGGTCATCGGCGCACGAGGGTGTGCCCGGTCCGGTCCGTTAGGCATGATGGATCCCGATGAACGCGCCCGACCCCGACCGCAGCCACCCCGCCGACGCCGATGCACCGCCTGCGTCGGCATCCGGCCGACCGACCGGCGGGCCGCGCCGACCAGGCAGCATCGCCCGCAACCCGGTCTTCGTGATCCTGGGTGCGATCGTCGTCGGCGCGCTCGTGGCGGGCGGGATCGCCTTCGCGACGGGGGTCTTCGACGACAGCGGCAGCGTCGGCGGCAGCAACATCGGCGAAGGCGAGCGACTCACCGAGAACGCCTTCACGAAGTCGGTCGCGGGTGACTGCCTGGATTGGCCCGCAGGCAACCCCGGACAGCCGCTCGACGTGCCGTGCGAGCAGAAGCACCGGTTCGAGGTCGCAGGCGCCATCGACACCTCGCTGATCCCGGGTGCGGAGTTCGGCGAGGACGCTCTCTGGCCGGGTGCCGAGCGTTTCGCGACCATCCGCGACGAGCAGTGCCCGGTCATGGTGGACCAGTACCTCGACGGTCGTCTCGATCCGCAGGGCCGCTTTGCGGTCGGCATGATGTACCCCTCGCAGGCGCAGTGGGACAAGGGGGCGCGTCAGCTGCGCTGCGGCGTCCAGGAGAACGGTGCGGACGGTGCGCCAGTCCAATTCTCCGGCCGGGTCGCCGACCAGAACCAGTCGTACGTGTGGCCCGAGGGCACCTGCGTCGGGATCGATCCCGAGACCCGCGCACCGACCGGTTTCGCGGTCAACTGTGCTGAGCCACATGCCTTCCAAACGACCGGGATCGTCGATCTGTCTGTCCGCTTCGGCGACCGGATGTCGAACAAGCCGTGGCCGCCGACCGGAGCGCAGAACAGCTACCTCGGTTCGATCTGTCCGGTGCAGGCCGAACGGTTCGTCGGTGGGCGCAAGCCGCTCGACGCGACCACGCTCAATGTCCAGTGGTCGGTACTCAGCGAACCGAGTTGGCTCGCGGGTAGCCGCAAGGTGGTCTGCTACCTCGGACTGCCCGACAAGCGTGGCGGATTCGCGACCCTCGTGGGCGACGCCAAGGGTGGCGCCCTGCTGATCAACGGTCGTGCGCCGGTCGCACCGCCGCAGGGCCCCCCGGGGCGAGCCCTGCCGACACCGGTACCGCTCCCGCCGGGAATCGCGCCCAACCCCGCCGAAGCACCGGCCCCGGCGGGTTGAGTCGATGTCCGTGACGATGTCCGACGACGAGTTCGACGGGCTGGTCTCCGATGCGCTGGACACCATCCCCGGCGACCTGACCGACGCCATGAACAACGTGGTCATCCTCGTCGAGCCGTTCAACCCCGAAGAACCCGGCATCCTCGGGCTCTATCACGGCGTGGCACTGACGATGCGGACCAGCGACTACGGCGGTTTCCTGCCCGACACCATCACCATCTACCGCGACCCCATCCTCGCGATGTGCCATTCGCGGGAAGAGGTGGTCCACGAGGTGGCGATAACCGTCGTCCACGAGATCGCACACCACTTCGGCATCGACGACGAATGGCTGCACGCCAACGGGTGGGGTTAGATCGGGCCCTCGCACGCCCGACGCGGTTGCCGGAATCGCTCTCGATGTTTGACCTGCGACGGAACGCGGTATGAGGGGTAGCAGATCGAGCAGCCCTCTATCTCAGGAGTCCGTCCATGTCCTCAGACGCCATCGTCATCCTGCGGGATGACCACAAGGAGATCCGCAAACTGTTCCGCGACTTCAAGTCGCAGGGCGACAACGCCATCAAGACCAAGGGCAAGATCGTCGACAAGATCATCGAGGCCCTCACCGTGCACACCTACATCGAGAACGAGGTGATGTACCCGGAGATCCGCAAGCGCGTGCCTGAGCTCACCGACGACATCCTCGAGTCGTACGAGGAGCACCACGTCGCCGACGTCCTCGTCGTAGAGCTCGCCGCCCTGTCGCCGGACGCCGAGCGGTTCGACGCCAAGACCACCGTCCTCATCGAGAACGTGGAGCACCACATCGAGGAGGAAGAGGACGAGTGGTTCCCCAAGGTCCGAGAGGCCCTGAGCCGCAAGGACCTCCGGGAGATCGGCGAGGAGATGCTGCGCCGTAGGGAGAAGGCGCCCCGACGACCGTCGCAACCCTCGGCACTGAAGAAGACGGTCGACGCCATCATCAAGTAGGCGCCGCGCTCAGCCCATCGGTTCGTCGACGAGTGGCTCGTCGACGACCTCGAACGGCGCGGTCGAGGCGCCCCAGCGCCGGCACACCCACACCCCGTCGGAGTACTCGAGTTCGATGGAACCGGTGTTGCCCAGGTGGGTTGCGGCGGCGAACCGGGAGTCGATCCCGGCGAGGCGTGCGGCGATCAGGCGGATGGCCGCACCGTGACTCACCAGGAACACATCGCGCTGATCCGGTCCGGTGAGATACATGTCGGCGAGATCCTCGACCGTCGGCAGGTACCGGTCATAGACCATCGTGAGGGATTCGCCACCCGGGATGCGCGCGTCGAGATCGCCGTCGTGCCAGCGGTGCATGATGCCCTGGAAGACCTCATGCGATTCACGGTCGGCGCGGTCTTCCAGGTCACCGGCCTGCACCTCGTGCACACCGTCGATCGCGGCGGTCTCCACGTCCCACACCGACCCGATCAACTCTGCGGTCTGACGTGCGCGGAGCGCCCGCGAACTGAGCAGCACCGCGTGCTGTTCCGGCACGTTCTCCAGGCCGAAACGAACTCCTTGCCGCGCACCGAAATCGGTGAGTGCGGCACCGGGTAGGGCGGTGTCCAGGCGGCGCATGACGTTCGACGTGGTCTCGCCGTGACGGACCAGATGTAGTCGCGCCATCACTTGCCTCCTCGGCGCATTGCGTCGATCCAGGCGATCGACTCGGTGTGGTCGGGTGGGGCGGAGCCGGTGGTGCGTACCGCCGGCCACGACCCGAGGAACACCACCCGTTCGGACCGGCGGTGAAGGGCGGCAAGCGCTTCGGCGACGGCCGCGTCGTCGATGTGTCCGACGGCGTCGAGGAAGAACCGGTACCGCCCCGCGATGCTGCGACCCTGGGCCTCGTCGCGCTGCGGGCGGGACTCGATGCGCGTGAGGTCGATTCCGCGCGAGGCGAATTCGTTCATCGCCGCCATCAGGCTGCCCGGTTCGTTCGACAGGTCGAGTATGACCGACGTGCGGTCGGCACCGGTGCGGGGTAACGGGATTCCCGGTCGACCGAGCAGGAGGAACCGCGTCGTCGCCTCTCGCGCATCGGCGACACCATCGGCGAGTACGACGAGTCCGGACAGCCGGGCCGCGAGTCCCGTGGTGACCGCGGCATCCGCCTTCCCGGCCGCGACGTCATGCGCGGCAGCGGCATTGGAGCTCGCGATCACGAATTGCGCATTCGGGAACAGCTCACCGACCCGGCGACGCACCTGTGCGGACGCAACAGGGTACGCGGCGATCGTACGGACATCGGCCGCGGGCAGCGGGGTGACGGCTGCGATCGAGAAGGAGATGTCCAGCACTGTCTCCGCGAACGCCTGCACACGCCCGTCGGCGGCATCGGCCACCGACGGCACCAGCGCATCCATCGTCGCGGGCACCGAACCCTCGATCGAGCTCTCGATCGGCACACAGCCGTAGTCGGCCTCCCCGCTACGGATCATGGCGATGGTGGCGGCGGGACTCGACGCGGCAACCCGGTCGATCCCGCCCGACAGTTCGAGGCCGGCTTCGGATCGATGTGCGGCGAGGACCGCGTCGAGTGCCATCTCGGTGAAGGTTCCGGGCGGGCCGAAGTAGGCGATCACAGGCACCACACGAGCCTAGTGGAAGTCGCCCCGCCGAGACCGTTTCGCATATGTGTCCCGACCTCGACGCATGCGTGTGAAAAACATTGACGCATGCGCTCCAGGAATTTAGGTTAGGGTTACCTTTCATACGACCTGCGCCCCGAGACGCCGACCGGAGAGACTGTCATGACGAGAACGACGACCGACCGCCCGACGGATGCCGAGATGATCCAGACGGCCTGTCGTCGCGTCGGTTCCGCGATCCTGGCCGTCGAGGGCGCGGACGCCACCCCCATCGACGTCGTGCACCTCTTCGAGTCCCAGGCCTTCGTCCTCGTACCGACCGACGGGGACGCGATCCGGATCGTCGACGGCGCCGAGGGCATCCCCGCCATGCTCGAGGTGACCGACTGGGCGCCCATCGACCTGCGTGAGCGCGTCCGGTCGGTCATCTGGCTGAACGGCACCCTGCACGAGGTTCCGCGGGACCTCGAGCGCGACCTGGCCATCGAGATCGCAGCCGAGCACCCCGACGACGGACTCCTGGACATCGGGCACGGCGCGTCGATGTTGCGACTCCAGGTCGACACCGCGGTGATCGCGTCGTCGGACGGAGCGGCCTCGGTGCCGGCCACCGAACTCGCCGACGCCGATCCCGACCCGTTCTGGGAGCACGAGGGCAGTTGGCTGGAGCACCTCGACTCCGATCACGCCGACATCGTCGGACAACTGGTCCGCAAACTCCCCGCCGACCTGCGCACCGGACGCGTGCGGCCGCTCGGTCTCGATCGCTTCGGCATCCGGTTCCGCATCGAGGGACTCGAAGGTGACTCCGACGTCCGGCTCCCCTTCGCCCGTCCGGTCTCCGACGTGTTCGAACTGTCCCGTGCGTTGCGCAACCTCGCGGGCTGCCCGTTTCTGAACTCGATGCCCGACTGACCCGCGTTTCGTGGCGCCGACGCGCGCCGCTTGCCCACCATCGCTGCGGAGCAAGGGGTCCTAGGCTGACCGGCATGGGCTTGCGCGAGTACCTGAAGCCGTCCCCGCACGGCGTCCCGGTCGTCACCGACCGGATCGAACGACGCGGCATCATTGTCGAACTGGTCATCGTCGGCGTCCTGACATTCGCGTTCTCCGCACTCTCGGCGGCGCTCGCACTGCTCGAGGCACAGCTCGCCGGCGGCATCGGCGAGACAACCGTCGCCCTCAATCCCAGCCGGTCCGATCTCGATCTCATCGACGCCGTCCGGCAGATCATGAGCGGACTCCGGCTGTTCGCCATCGCCGCCCTGGGTGTCTACCTGTTGTGGCGCAGCGGAATCGGGCTGTCGCGAGTCGGACTCGGCCGGTGGACTCCGCGCCGCGACGTTCCCGCCGGGCTGGTCCTCGCCGCCGTGATCGGTCTCCCCGGGCTGGGGCTCGTCGCGGTGGCCCGCGCGCTCGGCCTCAACGCGAGCCTCGTACCCAGCCAGGCCGACACCTGGTGGGAGTGGCCGGTTCTCGTGCTGATCGCGATCGGCAACGCCGCCGCCGAAGAAATCGTCGTCGTCGCGTACTTCATCACCCGGCTGCGCCAGCTCGGGGTGTCCGACGGCGCATCGCTCGCGGCCAGCGCGATCCTCCGCGGCGGCTATCACCTGTACCAGGGCTTCGGAGGCGGCGTCGGGAACCTCGTGATGGGCATCGTCTACGGTCGCTTCTACCAGGTCAGCGGGCGCGTCTGGCCGCTCGTCATCGCCCATGCGGTCATCGACGTGGTGGCCTTCGTCGGGTACGGGCTGCTGCGGGACCACCTGTCCTGGGTCGGGTGAGCAACCCCTACCCCCCGTCGACCGTGCGCTCGATCCCGTCGACTGTGCGTCCATTCCCGTCCACTGTGCGCTCGATCCCGTCGACCGTGCAGCCCTACCCGGCCACCGTTGAACACGGTGAGATGATTCGGTAAATTCGTCTCATGACCGTCGACGCACCGCCCGTCCCGACCGCCGAGCCTGCGAACGTCCCGTTCCCGCGACGCCATCGGGCCGCCGAGTCCCGCGGTCGACGCATCGGCAAGCTCCTGAAGGTCTACAACCACCTCCGCGAACCCACCGACGACGAACTCGCCCGGCTCGGGCGACGCCTGCGCACCCGAGACGAACCCGCCGCGACACTGGTCCGGGCGATGCGGCTCCCGCGGGACGCCGACGGTCGGGTGACGATGCGCCAGTTCCAGCAGGCGCTCGCCGGCGACATCCCGTCCGACGCACCGGCGGCCCTCCGCGACTTCTTCGCACTCGTCGAGGACACCCCGGACTGGGTCGATCCCGATCTCTGCGACCGCGGCGCCGCGGTCTACCGACGTTTCGGCCAGAACGCCAACGACGTCCTGCTGCAGCTCTCCCTGATCGGCGGCTACCGGTTCGGCGGACCCGCCGACCTGCTGGTCGCCACGGGCGGACTCACCGGGAACACCGTCATCCGGCGTCTCGGCGAGACACAGACGTGGGCCATCGCGGTCGGTGAACCGGGCGGGATGGCCCGCGGCGGCGAGGGCTGGCGGCTCACCGTCCACGTGCGCCTCATGCATGCCCTGGTCAACGAGCGGTACGAGCACAACGGTCGCTGGGACATCGACCAGTGGGGTCTGCCGATCAACCAGTCCGACCTGGCCGCCACACTGAACCTCTTCAGCGGCGCATTGATGATGGGCGTCCGCGCCCTCGGCGTCCCGGTGAGCCGCGACGACTCCCGCGCCCTCATGCATCTCTGGAAATATGTCGGCTGGTTGATCGGCGTCGACGACGACTGGCTCTTCGACTCCGAACGTGACCAGCATCAGCTGAGTTACGCGGTCCTACTGGCACAGCACGACGTGACCGACGCCGGCGCGGCGCTCACCACAGCCATCGTCGACGCCCAGAATCGCCTGCACTACCGACGTTTTCCCCGCGTGGCCGCGCGCTACACCCGTGCCCGCCTCGTCAGCATGCTGCAGGGGTTCCTCGGCGTACGCGGCATGCGCGACCTCGGTCTGCGCCCCGCACTGCCGTGGGCCTTCGGCTTCGCATGGCTGCGAAATACGTTCACCTACCAGATCATTGCGCGCACACCGGCCGGCCCGCGTTACCTGGAATGGACCGGCGCCCGCGCACGACGCCGGGCTCTCTTCCGCCACTTCGGCGCCGACGCACCGGAGATCGGGTCGCTCGCGGAGCGTTGAGTCGGCGGCCGGGGCGTCGGACTGATGTCCCATGCGACTTGAGTCCGTCGGGGCGACCTCGATCGAGGTCGCGCGAACGGATTGATGTCGCATGCGACATCAGCTGGGCTCGGCGTCGCCCTCGGCACGATCGTCGTCGGCGACCGGGCGCCCGCCCGATCCGGTGACCCGCGCGAGGAGATAGAGCACGAGTCCGACGACGATCAGGATGCCGGCGCGCAACCATGTCGACGCACTCTGCTGGGTCATCAGCACGATGCAGGAGATCACCGCGAGCACCGGCAGGATCGTCGGCGCCCGGAAGTGGTCGGTGTCCGTCCGCTCGCGGCGCAGCACGAGGACGGCAACGTTGGTGCTGATGAACACGAACAGCAGCAGGAGCACCACGGTCTCGGCGAGTGCCGCGACGGTGCCTGTCGCCGAGAGGACCATCGCGACTGCGGTGGTCGCCAGGATCGCCGTCCACGGCGTCCGTCGTCTGGGCAGGACCTTCGCCAGGGCCCCGGGGAGCAGCCCGTCACGTGCCATGCCGAAGGTCAGGCGCGACGACATGATCATGGTCAGCAATGCGCCGTTCGCGACGGCGATCAACGCGATCAGGGAAAACAATTCGTCGGGTATCCCGACATCGGCGATGGAGACGACCTCGAGCAGCGGACCCGACGACTCCACCAGTCGCTCGGGTGGGGCGACCACCGACACCGCGAGGCCGACGAGGACGTACACCACTCCCGCGACGAGCAGGGCACCGAACAGCGCCTTGGGGTACACCCTCCGCACGTCACGGACTTCCTCGGCCATGTTGGCGGCGGTCTCGAAGCCGACGAACGAGTAATAGGCCAGCAGCGCGGCCCCGAGCACGGCCAGCGCCGGCGTGGACTCGTCGGTGAACTCCAGCACGCGCTGCGGCTCGCCGTCCCCGCGACCCAGCACGATGCCGGCCAGGACGACGACGAGGACGAGTCCGGAGACCTCGACGACGGTCATCACCACGTTGGCTCGCAGGGACTCGGTGATCCCGCGGGCGTTCAGCGCCGCGACCGCGAGGAGGAACACCAGCGCCGCCACAGTGGTCGGCACGTCGAGGAAGACCTGCAGGTAGTCGCCGGCGAAGGCGAGCGCGAGCCCGGCGGCACTCGTGACGCCTGCGGCCAGCATGCAGAATCCGACGAGGAACGAGACCAGCGGATGGCGGTAGGCATGTCGCGCGAACACCGCCGCGCCACCGGCCCGCGGGTACTTGGTGACGAGCTCGGCATACGACGCCGCGGTCAGCATCGCCAGCCCCAGAGCGAGCGCCAGCGGCACCCAGATCGCGCCGCCGACCTCGCCCGCGACCTCGCCGACGAGCGCATAGATCCCCGCGCCGAGTACGTCACCCAGGATGAACAAGAAGAGCAGCTTGCCGGTGATGGCGCGCCGCAGTGGCGTCTGCCCACCCTCGGTCCCGGTGCCGTCGGACGCTGCGTCATCGATTCCTGCGCCGCCCGCTTCGGCGACGTGTTTGTCGGTCATGGCCAGTCCTGTACCCCGTTCGGGCCGCGATGAGACCTCAGCGGCATATTGCGCTGGGGACGACGCCGCGTCGGCACGCCAACCGACCGACATCCGCCACGGTCGCCCATGCGTACATTTGATGGGATGAACGAGCAGGACCCGCCGATCATCCGGCGAGGTCGCCCCGGGCCGCCGATGCCGCCCGGGCGGCCAGCGGGCCCGACTCCGCGCCCGGGACCGCCTCCCGGCCACGGCCACCGCCCACCTCCCGGCAGCGTCGGCCCGTCGGCTCATCCGCAGGCCATGCCACGTATCCCCGCGGGCGGATCCGACCCGCGCCGCGCTCCGGGGCCCGGTCCGGCCGGCCGGCCGCCGCATCCCGCATCCGGCGCCGGTGGGTACGCCCCCACCCAGCGGCCGGAACCGATCCCGGACGATCGGTCTCGAGGCCCACGTCCGCCGCGCGAGGATCGGCGCGACCGCAACCGCTCCGGCGATCGCCCGCCCGTGCCTCCGCGACCGGCAGCATCTCCTCGACCGGCAGCGCCTCCGCGGCCACGGCGCACCGGGCGTCGCGGCCTCCGGGTCGGCAAGATCCTGATGGTCCTGCTGCTCGTCATCGTCCTCGGCAGTGTCGGACTGCTGTTCTACTACGACTCGAGACTCGATCGCATCGACGCGCTGCCGGCCTATGCCGGCCGCCCATCGGACACCCCCGGCACCAACTGGCTCATCGTCGGCACCGACTCGCGCTCCGACCTCACCGAGGAACAACGCCGAGCACTGGCCACGGGTGACGCCGACGGCTCCCGCACCGACACGATCATGCTCGTCCACAATCCACCCGGCGGCGGCAAGGCGATCGTGGTGAGCATCCCGCGCGACCTGTACGTTGAGGTTCCGGGTCACGGCAACCTGAAGATCAACGCCTCCTTCAGCATCGGCGGTCCGGCGCTGCTCGTGCAGACCGTCGAGAACCTGACCGGGATCCGCATCGACCACTACGCGGAGATCGGCTTCGGCGGATTCGACACCCTCGTCGACTCGGTCGGCGGCGTCGACATGTGCATCGACCAGCCCCTCAACGACCCGAAAGCCGGTCTGCGCCTCGCGAAAGGCTGTCACCGACTCGACGGCCGGCAGGCACTCGGACTGGTTCGCACACGCGCATTCCCGCGGGCAGACCTCGAGCGGGTGATCAACCAGCGGAAGTTCCTCGCGGCACTGGTCTCCCGCGCCACCAGCCCGACGGTGCTGCTCAACCCGTTCCGGCTCTTCGGTTTCGTCGGTGGCGCCATCGACGCCCTCACCGTCGATGACCGCGACCACATCTGGAACCTCGCATCGCTCATGTTCGCTCTCCGCGACCCCATCACCACGACGACCCCCGCAGGCGAGAGCACCTTCACCGACGAGGGTCTGGCACTGCCGGTCAACGGGCAGACCGAGGAGTTCTTCGCCCTGCTCCGCGCAGGTCAACCGATCCCCGACGAGCTTCTCGTCGACGCGGGCGGACCGTCGTAGAAGGGTTCCCAAAGGCAGGCGAGACTTGCCTTACTTAGCCTGAACTTGCTGGTGAGAGCCATTTTTCGGCTCTACGATGGTCCGCATGACCGAGCACACGAAATTTCACCAACTGCTGCACGACCAGATCAGCAACGAGTTCTACGCCTCACAGCAGTACATCGCGGTCGCCACCTACTTCGACAATCACGACATGCCGCAGCTCGCAAAGCTCTTCTACCGCCAGGCAGTCGAAGAACGCAATCACGCGATGATGATCGTGCAGTACTTCCTCGACCGGGACATGGAGGTCGAGATCCCCGGCATCCCGGCGCCCAACAACCGCTTCGACGATTACCGCGCGCCCATCGATCTCGCTCTCGCACAGGAGAAGACGGTGACCCAGCAGGTCGTCGACCTCGCCAAGTCGGCCCGTGACACCGGCGACTACCTCGGCGAGCAGTTCGTGCAGTGGTTCCTCAAGGAACAGGTCGAGGAGGTCGCGACCATGACGACCCTGCAGACCATCGCCGAGCGCTGCAACGGAAACCTGTTCGACCTCGAGAACTTCGTCGAGCGCGAGTTCAACGGCGAGAGGACATCCGATGCCACCGCACCTCCCGCAGCTGGCGGAAACGTCTGACGCGCAAGCGCTCTCAAGCTTGACGCACCCGCTGCTCCCTGAGGTGCGAGCGAAGCGAGCCTCGAAGGGCCCGGCGAGTCGAACTCACCAAGCCCTTCGAGGCTCGTCGCTATCGCTCCTCGCACCTCAGGGAGCAAACAGAATCACCGCTCCTCGCACCACAGGGAGCAAAAAGTATAACACCGCCTCGCAGCACAAGGAGAAAACAG
>NZ_JBHYNC010000005.1:0-225627 GCF_042743165.1 Gordonia sp. NPDC058843 | reverse complement strand
CATGGATTTCGGACACTCACGAGTGTTCTTTCGTGGTCCACGACGGCCGCCAGGCCGCAGATACTGAGGAGCGAGCTGAGCTTCCGCCTCTGCTCCGGACGCTCCTCAGAGAGCGGAGACGGGAATCAGATCTGGCCGAACCGGCGGAGCGCTTCCTCCCGCTCGGCCTTGTGATCGACCATCGGCTCCGGATAGTCGTCGGCATCGACGTCGCCGACCCAGCGCCGGACGTACTCGCCGTCGGGATCGAACTTCTTGGCCTGCGTCTCCGGGTTGAACACCCGGAAGTACGGGGCCGCATCGGTTCCCGTTCCGGCGGCCCACTGCCAGCCGTGGTTGTTCGACGCCATGTCGCCGTCGATGAGCTGTTCGAGGAACCACTCCGCTCCCCACCACCACGGCAGGTGCAGGTCCTTCACGAGGAACGACGCGGTGAGCATGCGCACCCGGTTGTGCATGTATCCGGTCTCGGCGAGCTGACGCATCCCGGCGTCGACGAGCGGGAAGCCGGTACGTCCGGCCTTCCAGGCGTCGAAACGCTCGTACGCCTTCTTGTCGGTGTCGAGGTCGATGTCGTCGAACTGCCGATTCCAGTTGTGCCACAAGCTGTGTGGCCAGTGGTAGAGCACGTCGGCATAGAAGTCGCGAAACGCGAGTTCGCGGAGGAAGGCCTGCGCTCCCTTCGAGCCCCGGGCCGCAGATCGACTCAGGTCGGCGGCCAGGGTCCGAGGATGGATGTTGCCGTACTTGAGATACGCCGACATCCGGCTGGTGCTGTCGCCCGCGGGGTCGTTGCGACCGGAGTCGTAGTCGGCGAGATCGGCATCGATGAATTCCGCCCAGCGCGACGTCGCGGCATCCTCGCCCGCGGGGAGGTCCAGCTCCACCGGGGCGGCCGGGATCTCGATCCGACCCGACTTGGTCACGTCCGACGGATCGAGGATCCTCTTCAGGGAAACCGACGAGTCCGCGGGCTCACGCCAGCCGTGATCGCGCCAGCGCTTGTAGTAGGGCGTGAAGACCTTGTAGGGCTCGCCGTCGTCCTTGGTCACCCGCCCCGGAGAGACGAGGTAGGGCGACCCCGTGGCCTCGAGCGCGATGTCGCCGAGTTCGTCGGCGACCGACTCGTCTCGGCGCCGACCGAACGGCGCGAAGTCCTCGGAGATGTGGACGCAGTCCGCATCCACGTTCCGGGCCAGCTTCGGGATCTCGACCTCGGGCCTACCTCGCACGACGAGCAGCTTGCCGTCGAGCTTGTCGTCGAGTTCACGCAGCGAGTCGAACAGGAACGCCAGCCGACGTTCACCCGACGACTTCTCCAGCCTCGGGTCCACCACAAAGCACACGAGGACCGACGAATCGGTCCCCGAGGCAGCCGCGGCGAGCGGCGGGAGGTCACTCAGGCGCAGATCGCGCCTGAGCCAGACCAGTGAGGTCGCGGACGTCAGCCCACTCCGAGCAGATCGATGACGAACACGAGAGTCCGTCCCGAGAGCCGATGCCCGGCCCCGGCCGAGCCGTAGGCGAGCTCCGGCGGGACCGTCAGCTGGCGGCGCCCGCCGACCTTCATGCCCGGGATGCCCTCCTGCCAGCCCGGGATCAACCGGTCCAGCGGGAAGTTGGCCGACTGGCCGCGGTCCCACGACGAATCGAACTCCTCGCCGGTCTCGTAGTCGACCCCGACGTAGTGGACGTCGACGACGCCACCGCGAGCGGCTTCGGCGCCCTCGCCGACGATGAGGTCGGAGATGGTCAGGTCGGCCGGCGGGGGTCCCGCCTGGAACTCGACCGTGGGCTTCTCGGTGCTGGTCACTGGACTCTCCTTTGAGTCGGGTGTTCGGCGGTCAGGCGTGTCCGGCGGGCCGATCGCTCAGCGATCGCCCATCTGGACGTAATCGCGTTCGGTGTAGCCGGTGTAGAGCTGACGCGGACGGCCGATCTTGGTGGTCGGGTCCTCGTGCATCTCGCGCCAGTGGGCGATCCAACCCGGCAGGCGTCCCAGCGCGAACAGCACGGTGAACATGCGCGTCGGGAAGCCCATCGCACGGTAGATGACACCGGTGTAGAAATCGACGTTCGGGTACAGCTTGCGCTCGATGAAGTAGTCGTCGTTGAGGGCGACCTCTTCGAGACCCTTCGCGATGTCGAGCAGATCGTCCTGCACGCCAAGCGATTCCAGGATCGTGTCGGCGGTCTTCTTCACGATCGCGGCGCGCGGATCGTAGTTCTTGTAGACGCGGTGACCGAAGCCCATGAGCTTGACGCCGGCTTCCTTGTTCTTCACCCGCTTCATGAAGTCCTTGGTGTCGCCACCGTCGGCCTTGATGGCGTCGAGCATCTCGAGCACGGCCTGGTTGGCGCCGCCGTGCAGCGGGCCCCAGAGCGCGTTGATACCGCCGGAGATCGAGGTGAACAGGTTGGCCTGCGAGGAGCCCACGAGGCGGACGGTCGAGGTCGAACAGTTCTGCTCGTGATCGGCATGCAGGATGAACAGCATGTCGAGCGCCTTGGCGACCTCGGGGTTGACCTCGTAGGGCTCGGCCGGGAACCCGAAGGTCATGCGCAGGAAGTTCTCCACCAGGCTCAGCGAGTTGTCGGGGTACAGGAACGGCTGTCCGGCCGACTTCTTGTACGCGTAGGCCGCGATGGTCGGCAGCTTCGCCAGGAGGCGGATCGTCGACAACTCGACCTGCTCGTCGTCCTTCGGGTCGAGCGAGTCCTGGTAGTAGGCCGACAACGCATTGACCGCGCTCGACAGCACCGGCATCGGGTGCGCGTTGCGGGGGAAGCCGTCGAAGAAGCGCTTGAGATCCTCGTGCAACAGCGTGTGGCGCTGGATCTTGGTGGTGAAATCCTCGAGCTGCGACGGAGTCGGGAGCTCACCGTAGATGAGCAGGTAGCTCACCTCGATGAAGGTCGACTTCTCGGCCAGCTGGTCGATAGGGATTCCGCGGTAGCGCAGGATGCCCGCGTCACCGTCGATGTAGGTGATGGCCGACTTGGTCGACGCGGTGTTCACGAAACCACCGTCGAAGGTGGTCAGGTTGGTCTCGGCCAGGAATTTGCCGAGTGCGACCGAGTCGGTGCCCTCGGTGGCCTTCAGGATCGGGAGCTCCAGCTGTCCACCGGGGTAGGTGAAGGTCGCTGAGGCCGTGTCGGACGCCTGGTCGGCTGGGACTGTTTCAGCAGACACACGAACCCCTTATTCAGATCAGAGATTTTTACAGTGTCCGGGTAGGACACACAGGTACAACCTAGTCGCTTCTCAGCTCGCCTGCCCACGGAGGGTCGGCGCCGGGCCTCGACACCGTCATCGCAGCCACGTGAGCTGCGAATTCGGCCGCTTCTCGCCACTGCTCGAGGGTCAGCGAACGTACCGCGTCCGGCGAGAGCCGACCGTGCCGGTCCAGGTGGTGGACAAGGCCTCCGAGCACGCTGTCCCCCGCACCGATCGTGTCGACGACATCGACAGGCGGCGCCGGTGCGCTCACCTCACCGAGCGCGGTGCGAACGGTGATCCCCGATGCGCCGGCGGTGGTCACGACGGCGGCGACACCGTCAGCCAGCCAGTCCGCCTCCGCACTACCCGCAGGCCCCTCGCCGAGCCAGGCCGCATCCTCATCGGAGAGCTTGACCAGGTCCACCGACGCCATCCAGCCGCGGAAACGGCGTCGGTAGCCGTCGGGGTCGTCGATGACCGCGGACCGGATGTTCGGGTCCAGCACCACGACTCGACCCTCGGCACGGCATCTGCGCATCACGTTCTCGTACACCGCGGCACCGGGTTGCAACACCAGCGACAGAGTCCCGAAGGTCACCGCCGCGACGGTCGGCGGCAGTGCGCCGGGATCACCGATCGCGCGATCGGCGGTGCCCTCCACGTAGAAGGAATACCGGGCCGAACCGTCGTCGGCGATGGTCGCCAGGGCCAGCGAGGTGGGCTCGCCGCGACGCTGGATCAACGTGGTGCCCACCCCTGCCGCGCGGAGGGCGTCGAGGATCGCGTCACCGTAGGTGTCGGTGGACACGGCGGAGAGCAACGAGACAGCACTTCCCAACCGTCCCAGGGTGATTGCCACGTTGAAGGGTCCACCCCCCAGGGCTGGTTGCAGCGGCGCCAGACCTGAAGGGGTCGCGTCCTGCCCGCCCCCACCCTGCTGCACGACGTCGACCAGCGCCTCGCCGCAGACGACGATCTCTCTCACTGTCTCTCCTCGCACTTCGCGTCGGGCATTCCACATCGGGCACTACACGCCCGGCCTTCTGTCGAGTCTGCCATCGGCGCTCAGTTCCAGAGTCGGAGTTCACCCGATGGAACACCCTGTCACGCGGGGTAGATTCGATCCATGCACGAGCTGCCGGCGGGCCCGGACGCGGTGGTCCTCGACTTCTCGGCCGATGACTCCCCGTCGGCCGCAGTACTGGCCGCGACCGAGGCGTTGCGCGAGTCGATCGAGCAGGGCGAACTGCCCGAGGTCACCGACCTCGTGCCCAGCGCGCACACCCTGCTGGTCCAGGCCGGACCGGGCCGCGGTCTCGACGAGCTCGGTGTCCGCCGGGCACTGCGGCGCCGTCGATCTCACAGGGATGCCGACGCAAGGGTGTCCGAGGAGATCATCGTCCCGGTCGTCTACGACGGCGTGGACCTCGCGGATGTCGCTGCGACAGTGGAGATGACGGCCGACGAGGTGATCAGGCTGCACTGCCGGACCCGATGGCGCGTCCAGTTCATGGGTTTCGCACCGGGTTTCGGATATCTCGTCCCCGACGACGGGGCGTCGCACCCGTTCGAGGCGGTCGGCCGACGCCGGGAGTCCCGCACACACGTACCGCAGGGGTCGGTCGCGATCGCAGCGGGTTACAGCGCGGTGTACCCGAAGCCGAGCCCCGGCGGCTGGCAGTTGTTGGGTCACACCGACGTCGGGCTGTGGGACGAGAACGCCGAACCCCCGGCCCTGTTCGCCACCGGTCGGGTGGTCCGCTTCGTCGACGCCGGGCATGGCGGCACATGACGTCGCTGACCGTGCTCACGACGGGCCCCCTCGCCACCATCCAGGACGCCGGGCGTCCCGGCTACGCGGATCTCGGCGTTCCGTGTTCGGGGGGCGCCGATCGTGCTGCCCTCGCGCTGGCCAATCGGCTCGTGGGCAACGAGGAGTCGGCGGCGACTGTCGAGACGACGTTGGGCGGGTTGCGGTTTCGCGTCGACGCCGACCTGCTGGTCGCGGTGACCGGGGCGGACACCGTGGTGCGCCGCAACGGAATCCCCGCGGGGCTCGCGGCAGCAATCGTGCTACGAGCCGGTGATGAGCTGGCACTCGACGCGCCGTCGTGGGGGTTGCGCAACTACGTCGCCGTGCGGGGCGGGATCGACGTCGATCCGGTTCTGGGCTCCCGGTCGACCGACACCCTGTCCGGCCTCGGACCGGCCCCGCTCGACACCGGGCACCGATTGCCCGTGGGTCGCGCATCGGGCGACTGGCCCACCGCTTCGTCCGCCCCCGCCGACCGCGAGCATCCCCGTGTCGTCGTGTTGGAGTGCCATGCCGGTCCGCGTGCCGACCATCTCGCCTCGTCGGCGGACCTGGGCGTCGGTACGTGGCTGGTCGGGTCCGAGAGCAACCGTGTCGGTGTGCGCATCGACCGGGCCGAGGGATCGACGCAGCCGCTCCTCACTCACCGCGACGGCGCCACCGAACTCCGTTCGGAGGGGATCGCCCATGGGTCGGTCCAGGTCCCGCCGAGTGGACGCCCGGTCATCTTCCTCGCCGATCATCCGGTCACCGGCGGCTATCCGGTGGCCGCGGTCCTGACCGCGACTGCGGTCGATCTCGCCGCGCAGCTCGTGCCCGGATCGGAGATCCGATTCCGAAGGCGCTGATCGGAGATCCGATTCCGACAGCGCTGATCGGAGATCCGATTCCGACAGCGCTGAGTGCCGTTTGACGTTTCGGATTCACCGGCCACGGGAACGAGTAGTCAAGCGTCCTACAAGGAGGTACGAGCGTGAGTGATCCGTCTGTGAACGACTTGTCCACCGTGCAACTCGTCGAACGTCTGCAACAGCAGACGACGACCCTGGTGAAGACTGAACTGCAGCACGCCGTCGCGGAGATGAAGGGCAAGGCCACCCGCATCGGCGTGGGTGCGGGGATTTCCGGCGCGGGCACCTTGCTCGTGTTGTTCGGGCTGGCCACCCTCGTGGCGGCAGCGGTGCTCGGTCTGGCGAATGCGGTGCCGGCCTGGCTGGCTGCGGTGATCGTCGGTGTGGTGTTGCTGGTCATCGGCGGGGCTGCCGCCGCGATCGGCGCCAAACGCGCCAAGTCGGCGGTGCCGCCGGCGCCGGAGCGCACCGTCGAAAGTATCCAGCGCGATGTGGCGACTGTGAAGGAGCACCTCTAGATGAGTGAGACACCCGAGAACAACACCCCGTCCGACAACCCGCCGCCCGTCGAACAGCAACGCCAGGAGCTGGCCGAGACCGTTGACGCGCTGGCCGCGAAGCTCGACGTCCCGGCACGGGTGAACGACGCGGCGTCGAAGACCGCGCACACCGCGCAGGTGAAGGCCCAGGAGAACTCGACGGTCCTGATCGGAGCCGCGGTCGCGGCGGTCCTGGCCGTCGGCGCGTTCGTCATCATCCGGCGGCGACGCAGCTGACGCAGCAGCGCCCGCCCACTGCCGGTCCGTAGTCACAGCCAAGGAGCAAGGAGCTCGCAATGAGTGCCGTATCGAAGGCGATGTACAAACCGATGTCCCTCGCGACCAGCGTGCTCGGCGGTATAGCCGCGGGTGCCGTGTTCGGCCAGATCTGGAAGCGGATCTCCGACGACGAGTCGACGCCCGATCCGAAGGATCTCGAGCGCAGCAATACGGAGGTTCTCGTCGCCGCCGCGCTGCAGGGCCTGGTGTTCGGCCTGGTTCGCGCCGCGGTGGACCGCGCCGGGGCGCGCGGCTATCGGGCGGTGACGCACGAGAACCCGGAGTGACACACGGTTGACACCCCGGTGAGACGAACCTATCGTTTCGTCTCATGACCGAGGTTCTGAACGATCCACAGGACACCTGTCCCGTCAGCCCGGCCCATGAGTACGCACCGCTGGGACCGGACTCGCTGACCTGGCAGATCTGGGGAACCTGGACGGGAATGTTCCAGGGCCTCTGGGCCGGGTCGATCCAGAACATGCATCCCAAACTGGGCGCCGCGGTGTGGGACCACTCGGATTTCTTCGGCGAGCGATGGCAGCGCCTGATGCGTTCCCTGTATCCGATCAGCGGCGTCGTCTTCGATTCCGTGGTCCCCGGCGCGCAGACGGGGCTGGAAGTGCGCGACTATCACCGCACCGTGAAGGGCACCATGGAGGACGGGTCCCGCTACCACGCACTGGATCCCGATGTCTTCTACTGGGCACACGCCACGTTCTGGTACGGAAACGTCCGACTCTGCGAACGGTTCGGACCCTTCCTCACCGAAGACCAGAAGCGTCAGTTGTTCGAGGAATCCAAGGCCTGGTACGCCCAGTACGGCGTGTCCATGCGCCCCGTCCCGGAGACCTACGAGGACTTCCTGGAGTACTGGGACTACATGTGCCGCAATGTTCTTCGCGATCACGTCTCCGTACGCACGGTCCTCGACATCACCCAGTTGCCGCCCCCGCCCTTCCTGAGCTTCATCCCGACGAGGCTGTGGGACCGATACCTGGTGCCGCAGAACCAGAAGTTGTTCATGTGGCTGACCACGGGCTTCTACGACGAGCCGATCCGCGAGATCCTCGGACTCGAGTGGACCGACACGGACGAACGCCGATTTCGATTGTTGGGCAAGGGCATCAATCTCGTGATGCACAAGCTCCTACCCAAACGGGCTCTCCGCCATCCGCGACCGCGCGACGCATGGGACCGCGTGAACGGCAGGGTTGCCGAGGACGCGCCGATCGTGCACACGCCCAAGCGCAACCTCCCACCGGAGCGCGAGCGCGACAACCCGATGCACTACTGCCCGATGAGCGCCGCACGGCGGGCCTCGTACCCGGGCGTGCTCACCGCGGACTGAGACTCACCGCACCGCCGGCTACTGCTGCCCCAGACTTCGCCGCATCGCCTGACGAACCCGGCCGGCCTCACGGGTGGCGTGTGGATTCGGACGTCCGGCTCGCGAGCCGGCGAGCTTCGCACCGATGTGCTCGCCCACGGTGATCGGCGAATAGCGACTGCCCGCCCCGACGCACGACGGCAGCGTCGCGATCATCGCGTCGAGGTTGCCGTCGTGGAAGTAGGCAGCGGATCGCCGCCGCTCCACCGTGCCGTCGACGATCGGCGGCTTCACCCGATGCAGGGTGGACGTCCACCGCTCGTTGGTCCAGCGCGCCATCAGGTCGCCGAGATTGATCAGCAGCGCGCCGTCGGCGGGGCTCACGTCCTGCCATTCGCCGTGATGGTCGAGGACCTGCAGCCCCCTGACCTGGTCGGCCCACAACACCGTCACGATGCCGTAGTCGGTGTGCTCTCCCATTCCGGTGAGCTCGCCGTCCAGTTCGATCTCGCCGGGCGGGAGCGCGTAGTTGTTCATCCGGAGCACGTCGAGGGAATGGTCGGTGAAGCCCTCGAAGAAGTCCGCGGGCAGGTCGAGGGCGTCGGCGAAGATCCGGGTCAACGTGTGTGCGACGCGTCGGGCTTCGCCGAAGTACGCCGACACCGCCGCCCGGAAATGATCGACGGCCGGCCAGGTGTTCGTGGCGTACTGGTCGGCGGGCAGGTCGAGTTCGGGGTACTGGGTTGCCTCCACGCCCACGTTGTAGGCCTCGAAGTAGTCGTTCATGCGTCCGGCCGACTCGACGCCGAGCGAGAGCGACAGGGATTCCGACTTCGGCGGCGCGTAGCCCCGATTGATCTCCGGTGGTGTGCGGTAGGTCTTCTTCAGCTCGAGCGGGAGGGCGAAGAAGTCGTCCATGACGGCGGTGAACTCGTCGATGACCGCCGCCGGGATCTCGTGCCCGACGACCTGGATGAAGCCGACCGAACTCGCCGCGTCGTCGAACCTGGCCGCCACCACGGCCCGGTCGGCGGGGTCGCCGTTGCGCGTGTAGGGCGAGATGTCGATGAGCGGCACGTCGAATCCGGTGGCGGCGGCGGTCATGGCGTCCATGGTGGCACCGATCGTCGGGCCGCGCTGATCGGCAGATGCCGCGCTCAGGTGCGCTGACCGGCGCGGTAGTGCACGAACGCCGGGATCATCAGGGCGGCCACGACAGTCGCGATCACGACCGCGATGCCGCCGAACGCGGTGGCGGCGGCGACACCGATCGAGGCGGCTGCGGCGCCATGCGCGACATCCGCGATTCGCGGGCCGCCGGCGACCACCACGATGAACACTCCCTGCAACCGGCCGCGTACCTCATCGGTCGCGGCGGCCAGCAGGATCGTCTGCCGGAACGCCGCCGACGCCATGTCCGCCGCACCACCGATCATCAGCAGCACAACCGCGACGACGAGCATCGGCATGGCCGCCCCGTCGGCGAACGACACCGCGATCCCGGTCCCGGTGATCGCCAGACCCCAGATGATGATGCACACGATGACCGCGAGACCCTGCCGCTGCACACGGGCCACCCAACCCGAGAAGATCCCGCCGACGACGGCTCCCGCGGCGATTGCCGTGAACAGCAAGGCGAAAGCAATACCACCACCCTCGGGACCACCGAAGTTCTCGTGGGCCATCTGTGGAAACAGCGCCCGCGGCATACCGAAGATCATGGCGATGAGGTCGACGAGGAAGGACGCGAGGAGGATCTTGTGCCCGGCCAGGTACCGGAGGCCGTCGAGGACCGAGCGCAGTCCCGCCACCTTCGGTGCGGCGTCGCTCTCCGGCCGCAGGGACGGCAACATGATGACGGCGATGAGCGTCGGCACCAGGAACAGCGTGTCCACGAAGTACAGCAGCGAGTAGCCGAGCACCGGGATCAGCGAGCCACCGACGAGCGGCCCGGCGATCGCGCCCGCCTGCATGACCGTCATGTTCAACGACAGCGCGGCGGGCAGGTCCTTGGTATCGAGCAGCCGTGGTAGCACCGCGGTCCGCGTGGGCTGGTTCACGGCGAAGAACGCCTGCTGAACAGCGAAAAGCACCAACACGATCCAGACGTTCTGTCCTCCCATCGCGGCCTGCGCCCAGAACAAGGCGCTGCAGACGATGAGGCCGATGGTCGTGATGATCAGCAGGGTCCGTCGGTCGACGACGTCGGCCAGCGCCCCGCCCCACAGCCCGAAGACGACGAGCGGGACCAGGCCGAACACACCGGTCAGTCCGACGTATGCCGAACTACCCGTGACCTCGTAGATCTGGGCCGGCACCGCCACGACGCTCAGCTGCGCGCCGATCACGGTGACGATGTTCGCCAGCCACAACCGCCGGAAGTACTGGTTCCGCAACGGCGCGGTGTCGGCGAGAAGACGGGCCATTTCGACGATGTTAGGACTGCCCGCCGCCGTTCCGCCGCGCAGGCACCGGCACTGGTCACCTGTGGAGAGTGCCGCCGGAGGGGTCGCCGTCGTCGGCTATGGTCATTTCCGCCCGAGGCGCGCTCGCACCTTGGTCGGGGCTTCGAGAAGGGGACGCAGATGGGTGTTCGACGCCGGATGACGATGGTGGCGGTCGCGGTGGCGGTCGCGATGGCCGTCGTGTTGGGACTTGCGATCCCGGGGACGGCGCAGGCCAGCCCTCGGTACCCGACCGCCGGTGACCGGATCACCGTTCAGGTCGCCTCGGATCAGCAGAGCACCTACGGGTACTGGTGGGTCGACGGCCACCATCGGATGTCGCCTCGCGCCCCTCGCGTGGGTATGAATCTTCGGAACTACAACCCGAAGACCGGGCTGTGGTCGACCACGACCACCTTCACCTCGCACCAGAAGCGGCAACAGACGGCCGCGAACATCACGTCGTGGGGCGGCTACGCCCGTTGCACCATCTGGGTCAACGGCGTGCGCGTCCACCATCACGTCTATCGGGCGCCGATCCTCGCCCAGGCGCAGTGCGGTATCACCACATTCGATCCGAACCGCATCGACTACCGCTGACGGGCCCCTGGGCGGCGTCGCCACTCACGGCTGCAGCCGTTCGACGTGCCAGGTGTGGTCGACGTGTGTCAGCCGGACGCGGTTGTGCAGGCGATTGGCCCGACCCTGCCAGAATTCGACCTCGACGGGGGTGATCCGGTATCCGCCCCAGCTGGGCGGGACGGGCACGTCGACACCGGCGTCGACGCCACCGAGACGATCGGCGAGTCCGGCCGCCTTCTGCTCGAGTTCGACGCGGCTGCCGATGGGTCGTGACTGCTCCGACGCCGCGGCCGACAGTTGCGACCCGCGGGGTCGCAACTCCCAATACGCCTGCGTCTCTTCGGCACTCACGTGGTCGACGGGACCGCGGAAATGCACCTGACGTTCGAGCGCGATCCACGGGAACGTCACCGACGCATAGGGATTGACGGCGAGGTGTCGGCCTTTGTCCGAGTCGTACCCGGTGAAGAAGACGACGCCGGCGGCGTCGGCACCCTTGCACAGCACCGTCCGGGTCGACGGTCTGCCCTCGGCGTCGGCGGTCCCGAGGACCATCGCGTTCGGTTCGGCGATCCGGGCGTCGAGCGCTTCGCGCAACCACACGTGGAACAGATCCAGCCACGGCGGGTCGCCACGCAGCCAACTCGGATCGAGATTCTCGCGGATTCCGTCGGCACCTGCGGCACGGTCGCCCTCGCCGATGTTGGGTGGAATACCGCCGCCGTATCCGACACGCATGTTCGGCAGGTCGATGGGGTCACGCGACTCGTCCAACACCGTGCTGACGCTACTCCGACCTCGCTCGTTACTCCGGGGTACACGCGGGGCGTCGTGCTGATCTACAGTTCCTCGTGGATCGCATCCTCGTGGATGCACGACACAGACGTCGAGTGAGGTGGTTTGCCATGGCCAACACTGTTCCTGAGGATTTCGTCGCCGGGCTCGAGGGTGTGGTGGCCTTCACCACCGACATCGCCGAACCGGACAAGAACGGCGGCAACCTCCGGTACCGCGGCGTCGACATCGAGGACTTGGTCGAGAACAAGGTGACCTTCGCCGATGTGTGGGCCCTCCTGGTCGACGGCAAATTCGGTGACGGCCTCCCGCCGGCCGAACCGTTCCCCTTGCCGATCCACACCGGCGACGTGCGCGTCGACGTGCAGGCCGCACTCGCCATGCTCGCCCCGATCTGGGGCTATCAGCCGCTCCTCGACATCGACGACGAGACGGCCCGCGAGAATCTCGCCCGGGCGTCGGTGATGGCACTGTCGTATGTGGCGCAGTCGGCGCGCGGTATCCACCAGCCCGCGGTCCCCCAGCACGTGATCGACGAATGCGACACGGTCACAGCACGTTTCATGACGCGCTGGAAGGGCGACCCCGATCCCCGACACATCGCCGCGATCGACGCCTACTGGGTGAGCGCCGCCGAGCACGGCATGAACGCATCGACGTTCACCGCGCGGGTCATCGCCTCCACCGGAGCCGATGTCGCGGCCTCCCTGTCCGGCGCGATCGGCGCCATGTCCGGCCCCCTGCACGGCGGCGCCCCCGCACGCGTGCTGCCGATGATCGAAGAGGTCGAGAACACCGGCGACGCACGCGGACTCGTGAAGGGGGTCCTCGACCGCAAGGAGAAGCTGATGGGCTTCGGGCACCGCGTGTACCGCGCGGAGGACCCGCGCGCCCGCGTGCTCCGACGCACCGCACAGGAATTGGGCGTACCGCGCTTCGAGGTCGCCGCCGCGCTCGAGCAGGCCGCGCTCACCGAACTCCGGGAACGACGCCCCGACCGCGCCATCGAGACCAACGTGGAGTTCTGGGCCGCGGTCATTCTCGACTTCGCCGAGGTACCGACGCACATGATGCCGGCGATGTTCACCTGCGGCCGGACCGCCGGCTGGTGTGCGCACATCCTCGAGCAGAAGCGCCTCGGCAAGCTCGTGCGCCCAGCCGCGATCTACACCGGCCCGAGCCCCCGTCGCCCCGAGGACGTCGAAGGCTGGGGTGACGTCGTGAAGCCGGGGCTGTAGGTCCTGCCCCACACAAGGTCCAGCCAGGACAGATCGCTTGTGGACACCCGCTCGTCGGTTCACCGCCCGCAACGTAATGTGTTCCCCAAGTCACGTGCTCACAACGACTGTCGGGGGAACGATGAGCGGGGATTTTGTCGTCAATCCAGGTGCCATGGACGGCGTCGCAGGTGCGCTCGAGGGCATGGGCTACTTCATCGAGTCCGCGTCTAGGCCAGACGTCACCGCCACCATCAACACGGCGATGCCGAACTCACCTCTCGTCGGCGCGGGTGCCGACGCCACAGCGAAACTGACGCAGGCGCAGACAGCCGTATCCGGGCAGTGGGAGACGTTCGCCTCTGCCGTGCGCGCAGCGCGCACGATCGCAGTCGACGCCGACGACGAGAACGCGACCAAGTTCCGTACCCTTTCCGCTCTCCCCGAGAACGAGCCACCCCGATGAGCGGGCACCCGCCCCTGACCAAGGTGATCATGGACTCGTGGCGGCCCTGGGAGCTGGCCGAGGCCAAGCTGACGGGCCTGGCGAATGCCATTCGAGAGAACTCCGAGGCCGCCGAGCGAACGGTCGACCAGGTGCCCAACACGTCGTGGGCCGGCGGCGCCCGGTCGGCGGCCAATGCGCGGGCGAGTGACCAGAACGGGTGGGCCAAGAAGGTAGCGGCCAAGGTCGACGACCTTCAGACAGCGCTCAACAACGCCGCTGCGGCAATCGACTCGTCGAAGACCGCGGTCAACGGCGCTCTCCTCGGCGCCTCGATGCAGCGCTTCCTCCTGGTCAGCGAGTCTGATCCGTCGTGGAAGATGCGGTACATCCCGAAGGAGGACGACGAGCTGACTCCTGGTCAGATCGCCGACAAGGAACGTGAGATGACCAGCTTCGTGAAAGGGAAAGCTGACGAGCTCTCCACCACAGCCTCCGATCACGCCGCTCTGATCCAGACCGCAGTCGGAAACCTGAACACCATCGCACCGCCGGCACTCACCCTCAGCGCGCAGGACGGGCGCCGCCACGGCCAGCTGGCCGCCGATGGCTGGACCAACGAAGAGGCTGCTGCGGTCGGGCGCAGCCTGAGAGCGGCGGGCCTGAGCGACGAGCAGATCGCGCGGCTGATGAACGGCGAGAAGCTGGACGACGTCCCGCGTGGTGTCCAGGAGTACCTGCACACGTTCTACGGTTCGGTCGGGTCCGACGGACTGTTCGACCTGAAATCCAAGTTCGACGGGATGCACACCCCCGCCGGGGACTCCTGGTCCAAGGCGCTCGGCCAAGGTCTCGTCACGCTGTCGAACGAGAACGTCGGCGCCAATTCCGGGTATCAGTACCTGCCCGGTTGGGTGCAGGACTGGGCGAGTAACCACAACTCCAATGACGGAGCGCGCATCCGAAACTTCGATGTTCCACTCGCCGGTCTCCTCGCAAACTCCGGAAACGTGTCGCCGGGAGAGAGATTCGGTACCGAGCTCATCCGTAAAGCTGCCGGAGGTGCAAGCCGGAGCGCCGATGACAGCGGTTTGATTGCACCCGAGACCAACTACGGCGGACCACACGACGGCCACGAGACACTCACACGTACCTACGAGGAAACGATCCGAACCTTTATGGACGTGGGCACCAGAAACCACGAGGCGTCGGCCGCCATCCTCACTGGTGAGTACTCCAGCGGCGAGGAGCTCGCTGACTACAACAGGGACGACATGGTCGGGCACGCCCTCAAGCACGATTGGGACGACGGCGGTGACGCTGCGGGTGGTCTCATCGATTGGATCAGGGACAGTGGCGGTAGCGGTGACCCGACCAGAGTTGCCCTAGCGGACCGGGCATTCAGCGGACTATTCGATTTCACCACATCTACGGCCGACTCCAACAACTTCTCAAACTTGATGAACGCGAACACCGCTGGAGATGCAATCGGAAAAATCAATCCGCATCTGGCGGGTGCCCTCCGAGAGGCATCCCTGCCATATCTCAACATCCTTGCGGGCGGCGAGTCAGGCGTCCATGGCCACCCAGGATTCGATCCCGAAGTTGCGCCCGACGAGATGCAGCGCCGTGCAGCGCGCCTCTTCACCCTTATCGCGAGCGATAACACCTACGGCGCGGCGACTGATGAGAATCCCGACGGCACAGGGGCGGGCGCAGACCTTTATCGCGACATTCTCGACCAGACAATTCGAAACGGCACAATCGCAGGCGAACTGGCGTCCACAGAACCGCACCAAGCGCGATCATTGGCTGAGCTAAGCGCGAGTCTCCGCGCCTTAGGGCAGTCCGGGCTCTATGGAGCCGAGTACGACCTCCAGCTTGACGAGCACGGCCGAACGGAAGCTGAAAACGCTGCGGACACAAAGATTCGGAACATAGTCACTTCCGCATCCGCTGGATTGACCGGTGTCCCTCATCCGGCTGTGATTGCTGTAGGAGCCGCCGGCACGGCGGCATCGCCCTGGCTCCTGCCCGCAGAATCTGCAGGCGACATAGAATTCCGTCCTCCTACCGGTGTTGGGTCCGGTGGCACGGCAGCCGAAGACGAGATTCGCCTCGTTTACGGCGCCCTTCGGGGGGTCGACGCGGCACCAGACGCCGGTGCACCCGGCGAATGGTACAGCGCGGACGGGCAACTCAAGCCGCTCGCAGACATCCTCTCAGAGCACAAGGGAGACCAAGGTGAGCTCCTGAGCGCGATGGAAGGCGCGTTAGATAACCCACAGTTGGTGGAATCGTTGCGTGCCGGTACCAGCACCGGCAACCAACAGGGACGAATGAACTTCGATCCCACCGACCCCGACAATTATGACGACATGATCCTGAACGGTTCGGACTAGATGAGAACACGACGCGGCACTGCCGCCATACTCATCATCATGGGGTTTGCCGGGACCGGTTGTGCAACCTCGGATGTCCCGGCCGGACAATCACCCGCTATCAGCTCACAGTCGGCATCATCCACCGTCGCACCGCAGGATTACCGCTACCCCTCCAAGACCGCGGGTCCATACAACGTCGTCTGGTCGGCCGCCGAGGGAATCGATCTTCACAGCAGGCCGGCCGAGCTTGCACGTGCGTACGTCGAATCCTGCCAATTGTCGGTATACGGGAGACAGGCCGCCTATCCTGGCGCGGTCGCAGCAGCCCCGGAGCCCAGTGTGGAGAACAGGGTCGGCTGCCTTTTCGCACCGAAGCGGCCTGAGGGCTCGTTCCCGGCCCTCTTCGGAACGATGTACGCCCATATCGCAGAGATTCAAGCTTCAGAACGTGAGCTATCTGCACGGGGTTGCTACCTGCGCAGCGGTCGAGCTGAGGTGCGCACGGGAGAACCAGAAAGCGCCTATCTGAGTGCATACGAGTTCAGCTTCACAGCCAAACTCCCGCCGAACGCGCTGGATCCGCGATCGGATACTCCGCGAACGGCGGCACCGGGAGCAGGAACACGAGCGCCGCAGTTTGATGTTTTCTATCCATGGAAGTTCGACGCGGTGCCATGGGGCATCCGCCCCCCTCCGCAACCGCCCTTCAACGAGCGACCCTGTACTCGATGGGCAGCCGGGGTGCTCGATCAGATTCCGGCGTACTCCGGCCAGAGCCCTTTCGCGCCTGACGGATCCCCTGCGGAGTTGGTGCCGAAACTGTTCGGCGAAAAAGGGTTCCCGACTCTGCCCCAATCACCCGCGTGGCCCGAGTCCTGACCGGACAGCAGCCAGACGGTTTCCAGTCCCTACGGTCTGGGGCTTGGCCCTCCATGACGACGCGAGAGTTGGATTGCCGTACGACGGTGCAGTATCCCACCGCTGGGTCGATGCAAATCCTTCGCGCGTCTAGGTCGCAGAAGACATCTCGGCGTACGTCCAGGCGCGGGACCATCTGGCCGAACAGAACCGTTGGAAACAAGGAGCGGACAGCCCAGTGCCAAGCACAGCTTGGTCGGTAGCAACAGGCTGAGTCTCACCGTGACACGCCCACCTGGACAGGATCGTCGACCGCCAGTCCGTCCGCCTGACCGCTGACTCATCCACAGTCTCGCGAATTCCACGGCAGCGCAAGGATACCCGTACCAGACCGGGTGGCGTCACCATCGGATGACCCGTTCCCGTCGACGCAAACCGGACTTGTGGTCAACCACGGTCCGCCGCAGCACGTACACGGGCGGGTCGTCGCGAAGGACGTGAGTGTTCGTCCCGCTACGACCTGTCCGATTCCCGGCGCCCTCCACGCCGCGGGACCCGCCTGACGGGCGAACCACTGTTCCCCGCTCGGCGGTCACCGGCGCCGGAGACGGCGCTGTCACCGGGTTTGCAGGGACCGAACCCGAGGTGGCGGGGGCCACTCCCTAGAATTGCCGACATGAGCGAAGCCGCCACCGCCCCGATCACCCTGCCCGCCGACCTGCTGCCGTCGGACGGCCGCTTCGGTTGCGGACCGTCGAAGGTGCGCCCCGAACAGTTGCAGTCCCTCGTCGACACCGGCGCGTCGGTGTTCGGCACCAGTCATCGTCAGGCACCGGTGAAGAACGTCGTGGGTTCGATCCGCGAGGGTCTGTCGAACCTGTTCTCCCTGCCTGAGGGCTACGAGGTCGTGATCTCCAACGGTGGCACCACCGCATTCTGGGATGCCGCGGCGTTCGGCCTGATCAAGCAGCGTTCGCTGCACCTCACCTACGGCGAGTTCTCGTCGAAGTTCGCGACGGTCGCGAAGAAGGCGCCGTTCCTCGACTCCCCCGCGGTCATCACGACCGATCCCGGCACCGCGCCCGATCCGTCCGCGCTGACCGTGGACGACTTCGGCGGCGTCGACCTCATCGGCTGGGCCCACAACGAGACGTCGACGGGTGTCGCGGTCCCCGTCGTCCGTCCCGCCGGTTCTGACGACGCGCTCATCGCCATCGACGCCACCTCGGGTGCGGGCGGCCTGCCCGTGGACATCGCCGACGCCGACGTCTATTACTTCGCACCGCAGAAGTGCTTCGCGTCCGACGGCGGACTGTGGGTCGCGCTGATGAGCCCGCGCGCTCTCGCCCGGATCGCGGAGATCGCCGAGACCGACCGCTGGTGCCCCGAGTTCCTGTCGCTGCCGACTGCGGTCGACAACAGCAGCAAGAACCAGACGTACAACACCCCGGCCGTCGGATCGCTGCTGCTGTTCGCCGATCAGATCGAGTGGATGAACAACAACGGCGGCCTGGACTGGTGCGTCTCGCGGACTGCCGATTCCAGCTCGCGCCTCTACCAGTGGGCTGAGGCCAGCCAGTTCGCGACGCCGTTCGTCACCGAGGCCGCCAATCGCAGCCAGGTCGTCGGCACGATCGATTTCAACGACGACGTCGACGCCGCGGCCGTCGCCAAGATCCTCCGTGCGCACGGGGTCGTCGACACCGAGCCGTACCGCAAGCTGGGCCGGAACCAGCTGCGCATCGGCATGTTCCCGGCCATCGAGCCCGAGGATGTCAGCAAGCTCACCCAGTGCATCGACTACATCGTCGAGCGCCTCTGACTCCTCGTCGACCACACCTCACCGGCGCGCCGCACAGACCGTTGCGGCGCGCCGGTGGTGCTTCGGAGAACCGGTAGCCTGGTTCCCACAGACCACATCCGACGCAACGATCGCTGGCGTCGCTTGAGCCCCACGCGTGCTGAACTGCGGTTTTGCCGCGTGTCCCACAGTGAACCGGCAGATCGGTGAGTTAATGTGACCCCAATGCGTGCACCCACCGGAGGAGGAGCAGATGCGTGAGCTCCGCGTCGTCGAAGTGGAATCCGACGGCTCCAAGATCATCTGCCAAGACCCGCAATCCGGTGAGAAATTCCGGATCGCCTCCGACGAACGCCTCCGCGCCGCAGCCCGCGGCGACATCTCACGACTGGGACAGATCGAGATCGAGATGGAGAGTTCATTGCGGCCACGCGAGATCCAGGCACGAATCCGAGCGGGTGCAACCGTCGCCGAGGTGGCGGCCGCAGCAGGGGTGGGTGTCGACAAGATCGAACGCTTCGCCCACCCGGTCCTCCTCGAACGCAGCCGCGCCACCGAACTCGCCGGCGCCGCGCATCCCATCCGCCACGACGGTCCGGCCGTCGCGACGCTCGTCGAGTCGGTCGCCGAGGGGTTGGTGGCCTACGGCCAGAACCCGAACGACGCCGACTGGGACGCCTGGAAGGGCGACGACGGCTACTGGGTGGTCCAGGTCGCGTGGAGCGTCGGGCGCACCGACAACCTGGCCCACTGGCGCTACCAGCCGGGTTCGCACGGCGGCAGCGTCGACCCGCTCGACGACCTTGCCGACGAACTCACCCACCCCGAGACCATCGCCCCGCGCCGTCGGCTGACCCCCGTGGCCACCCCCGAGGTCGCCGTCGAGACGACCCCGGACGGACGCGAAGAGGTCACGATCGACGCCAACTCGATCATCGGCGCGCAGCGTGCCCGCCACGACCGGCGGGGCGAGGACGACGGCGCCGTGCCGCTCGACTTCGGATTCGACGTCGAGCGGGCCCCCGATACAGCCGAGGGGTCGTCGTCCGACGAATCCTCGGCCGCGCCGACCGTCGACGCCGCGGACACCGACACCGACTCGTCGTCGCCCGCCCAGCCGGCCGGCGCCGACCGCCCGCGGCGGAAGAAGCCTCGCAAACCTGCTGTCCCGGCGTGGGAGGATGTCCTGCTCGGCGTGCGCAGCAACGGGAACAGCTGAGTGTCCTCGGCGCGCGCGGCCACGGTGTGGTTCGTCGACACAGACGATCCGGTCTCGATCCTCCGCACCGAGGGGCACAACGACTCCCAGCACGCCCAGCAGGTGGCCACCGCCGTCTTCGGCGACAGCGTCCTGGTCCCCCGCGTCGACACCGACCTCGCGACCGCCGCCGCGTCTCGCGACACCCATGTCTACGCGGGCTTCTACGGCCCACTGGCCGTGGTGTCGTGCTCGCTGTTCGAGACCACGACACCGTCGACGCTGACCCGCGCGCTCGAGCGCATCCGCCCCAGCGCGACGACGACCCTCCTCTACACCGAGCCGGACACCTCGCTCGGCGTGTTCGCTCGGTGGGAGTCGGGGACGCTCCGGCGCTCTTTCGCCGCCGACCCGGTGACCATCCACGAAGACCACGGTCTGCCGTTCACGTTCGAAAAACCGTTCTGGGGCGGCGAATACCCGTTGAGCCACGCCGAGGGCGTGCCCACCGCACCGATGTCGCTGCCCTTCCACCCCGCGCACCTGGCCGAAGAGTCGAATCGTGAGTGGCTCGGGTTCCGCTACACCCACCCGCTCGCGGAGTCGGATCTCGATCCGGCGCGGATCACCGTCACCTGCTTCGCCCTGCACCCGGCCGAGTACGAACCGACTCCTGCCGACTACGAGAACTACCGGGCGGCAACGGCTTCGCGCGCACAGGAACGGACGGCATCGCCGGATCAGCACACCCGCAGGCGGGGCCGCATCCGCGAGTACTTCGGGTTCTGAAGGTCGCCGGCTCGCTCCTCAGGCAGCGAGGGGCCGCCCCAGCACCAGCAGCGCGATCGACGACGCGACGCCGGCGAGGAAGCCGAGCAACAGCCCCCACACGACCCATCGCCACACGGGCCGGGTCCGGAACTCCCACAGGGTCCAGCCGAGTCCGCCTGCGACGACCAGCACCGCGGCGATACCGAGGAACCGCAGTATCTCGCCGATGAGCAGGTACACCCCGACCAGCACGAACGCTGCGAACAAGGCGCAGGCGACACCGACGATCATTCCCAGGGCCCACGGCGTCGGTTCGACACCTTCGCGCTCGACGGTCACGCTCCCATCGTGCCCGACCGTGCGCGCTCGTAGAAGGCAACGGCCGCAGCGGTGGCCACGTTCAGCGAGTCGGTGCCCCGGCTCATCGGGATGCGAGCCTTCACATCGGTGGCCGCCATCGCCGAAGCCGTGAGTCCGGGACCCTCGGCGCCGACGAGGAAGCCGACCTTCTCGGCGGTGACCGCTTCGGCCAGTGTCACGGCGTCGGGGTCGGGGGTCAGTGAGACCAGCTGGAAATCACGCTCGCGCAGCAGGTCCAGGCCGCGGGGCCAATCGTCGAACCGCGCGAACGGTACGAGCAGCGCGTGACCCATCGACACGCGCACGCAGCGGCGATACAGCGGGTCGGCACATCCTTGGCCGAAGAGCACCGCATCGACACCCAGCCCGGCGGCGTTGCGAAAGATCGAGCCGATGTTCTCGTGGTCGTTGACGCCTTCGAGGATCGCGACGGTCCGTGCGCTCTCGAGGATCTCGGGCACCGCGAGAGCGGCCGGTCGGCGTGACACCGCGAGCACACCGCGGTTGAGGTGGAAGCCGACGATCTCGGCCATCACCTCGGCGGTGGCACGGAAGAACGGCACACCGGTCAGTGATGGCTCCCGGAGATCGGCGTCGAGTTCGTCGAGGCGTTTGGCGACACCGAGGAATGCGTGGGTCTGGAACCGCGACGCGATCATCCGCTGGGCGACGAGAACACCTTCGGCGATGACGAGACCGCGGCCGGGGCGTCCGCCGGGCAGAACCGGGAGGTCGGGCCGGCGGTCGACGGAGTTGAGGTCACGAAAGTCGTCGACGCGTGGGTCGTGCGGGTCGTCGATGTCGATCACGTTCACTGCGAGCCCGGGCACCGCAACAGTCTGCCACCCGGAGGAAACCGGCAGCGCACGGGTGTGAAACTGTGGAAGCCGTGACCAGCGACTCGACTCCGATGTCACGTCTGTCCCTCGCACGCGCGACCGACGCGGACTGGACCGACATCATCACCACCGACGCCCGCGCATTCGCCATGCGCAATCCGTTGCCCGACGACGAGGTCGCCGATCTGCGCGGCAAGGTCGCCGACGACGACGTCGTACTCGTGCGCGACACCGGATTGGACGCCCTGCCCCTGGTCGGGGTGGCGATGTTCTACCGGATGTCGATGTCGCTGCCCGGTGGCGGCGTATCCGATGCGGCCGGCTTGTCGTGGGTCTCGGTCGCCTCGACCCACCGGCGCCGCGGAATCCTCCGCCGGATGCTGACCGAACTCGTCGAGCAGTGGGAGTCGGAGAAGTACACCTTCGGGATCCTCACCGCCAGTGAGGGCACCATCTACGAGCGCTTCGGCTTCGGCCCGGCCTGTTTCGCGACCTCGGTGTCGCTGACCCCGGGAGCGTCGATGCGGGCCGCCCAGCCCGACGACGCGACCGTCCGCTACGCCGACGCCGATGCGGTGGCTGCCGCGATCCCCGACCTGCATGCACGCTGGACGCTCACCACCCCGGGCGCGCTCACCCGCACACCAGCCTGGTGGAATCCCATCCTGGCCGACCGCGCGTCGGAGCGACCGCTGTCGGCGAGCGGATTGCACTATCTGCTGCACGCCGACGGCTACGCGAGCTATCGCATCTACAAGGACGAGACCGGCGCGGTGCGCGGCGAGGTCAACGAGGTCTTCGCGGTCACCGACGACGCCCACACCGACCTGTGGCGCGTCCTGATCAACCTCGACCTGATCCCCTCGATCACCGCGACCATCCCGGCCGACGACCCGCTCCCGCAGAAGCTCGTCAATCCGCGGTCGGTGTCGGTGACCGGCACCGCCGACACGATGTGGCTGCGCATCCTCGACGTCCCGGCCGCACTCGGCGCCCGCCACTACGCCGCAGATCTGGATGCCGTGATCGAGGTGACCGACGAATTCCGCGGGCACGGAGGCGTTTTCGACATCTCGGTGCGCGAGGGCGGGGCGATCGTCGCGCCCGCGAAGTCGGGTGCGACGCCCACTGTCCGGTTGGACATCTCGGTGCTGTCGAGCATCTACCTGGGCGGGATCCGACCGTCGGCCTTCGCGGCGGCGGGACGCCTACACGTCGACTCCCCGACGACGCTGCGCGCCCTCGACCACGCGTTCATGACCGACCGGGCACCGTTCTCCGGAACGTTCTTCTGACCCTCACCCCCGCCCCCTGAGGAGCGAGCTTGCGAGCGTCACGAAGGGTCCTGGTGAGGTGTGTGGCAGACCCTTCGAGACGTCCCTCCGCAAGCTCCGGGACTCCTCAGGGAGCGGGGAGACGTCCCTCCGCAAGCTCCGGGACTCCTCAGGGAGCCGTGGGGCGGGATCAGATCGCGCGTGAGCGTGGGAGGTCGGTGTCGGCCTGTCCGAGGATCTTGTTGACGATCTGTACGGCCTCGCCCAGGATCTGCCGCTCGTCGACGGACAGTTCCGCGAGTCGGTCGCTCAACCACGCCTTGCGGGCGGCGAGTTCGTCGATCACGACGTCGACGCCTTCGGGCGACAACGTCACGATGGCCTGACGGCCGTCGGTCGGATGAGGCTCTCGCTTGATCATTCCCAGATCGGACAGCGAGGCGATGACCCGGGTCATCGACGGCGGCCGGACCCGTTCGGCCGCTGCGAGCGCGCCCGGCGTCATCGGGCCTTCGTGGTGGAGTGTGTTGAGGGCGGACAGTTGAGTGAGCGAGACCAGCTTGTTCTCACGCCGACCCCGAAGTCGGCGCGCGAGGCGCACCACGGCTAGGGACAGGTCGCCGGACAGACTTCCGTCACCATATGGTGAATGCATTCACAAAGGGTAGGCCAGTGAGACGGCGTCACCACCCGTCCGCGACGAAATTGCATCGGGTGGACGACACGAAACGGACAAACCCGGACGACCGCCGCGGGTGGTCCGTCAGCCGATGAGGTCCGAGATGGGTCCGCGCGCGAAGTAGGCGACGAAGACCGCGGCGACGAACCAGAGCAGCGGGTGCACGGTGCGTGCCTTGCCCGCAGCGGTCGCCATCACGACCCAGCTGATGAAGCCGATGCCGATCCCGTTGGCGATCGAGTAGGTGAAAGGCATCGTGACCACGGTCAGGAAGGCCGGCAGCGCGTAGTCGAGCCGCTTGAAGTCGACGGTCGTGAGCTGGCCGATCATCAGCGCGCCGACAACCACCAGCGCGGGAGCGACCGCCTCGAGCGGGATCACCTCGTAGAGCGGTGTCAGGAACATCGCCACCAGGAACAGCACACCGGTCACGACATTGGCGAGGCCGGTGCGCGCACCTTCGGCGATACCCGACGCGGACTCGACGAACACGGTGTTCGACGACGCCGAGGCGGCACCACCGGCGATGGCGCCGGTTCCCTCGACCACCAGCGCGCGCCCGATCCCGGGCAAATTGCCCTTCTCGTCGGCCAGTCCGGCTTCCTTGCCGAGACCGGTCATCGTGCCCATCGCGTCGAAGAAGTTGGAGAGCACCAGCGCGAACACCAGCACCGAGGCCGCCAGCACACCGATACGCGTGAATGCGCCGAACAGGTCGACGTCGCCGACCAGACTGAGGTCGGGCAGACCGCCGAGGGCGTTGGGGATGTCGGGCACGCTCAAGCCCCAGCCCGAGGGATTGTCGACGCTCGACCCGTAGTCGAAGATCTGCTCCAACACGATCGACAGCACGGTCGTGACGGCGATTCCGATCAGCAGACCGCCGGGGACCCGGCGCACCACCAGGACACCCATCAGCAGCACCCCGACAGCGAAGACGAGGGTGGGGATCGTCGAGATCGAGTTGTCGCTGCCCAACTGCACCGGGACGGTGGTACCTGCGGCATCGGGGATGCGCTTGACGAATCCGGCGTCGACGAAACCGATGAAGGCGATGAACAGACCGATGCCGGCCGCGATCGCGGCCTTCAGTTCGGCTGGGACCGCGTTGAACACCGCGGTGCGGAATCCGGTCACGGCGAGCAGCACGATGATGATGCCGTCGACGACCACCAGACCCATCGCCTCGGGCCAGGTGACCTGAGGTGCGATGGACACCGCCAGCAGACTGTTGATACCGAGGCCCGCGGCGATCGCGAACGGGTAGTTGGCGACGAGGCCGAACAGGATCGACATCACACCCGCGACGAGTGCGGTGACCGCGGCGACCTGCGCCAGCGGGAGGACGTTGCCCAGGACGTCGGTGTTCTTGTCGCCGCCCGGGATCCCGCCGATGATGATCGGGTTGAGCACCACGATGTAGGCCATCGTGAAGAACGTGACCAGGCCACCGCGGAACTCGCGGTTGATCGTCGAACCGCGTTGGGAGATCTTGAAGAACCGGTCGAGCGGACCATGGGGAACGGCGGAGTCCGGTCCCGGTGTGGTCGCGGGGAAGTCGGGTTGGGTGTGCGAGGTGCTCGACGTGTCAGCATCACTCGGAGTGTCGGAGGGCCTCAGATCGCGGGACTCGCGGGGCTCATCGTGTGGCACCTCCCGAAAGCTACCCTGTTGTCCATGTCCACGACACCTGAGATCCCCGAACTACCCCGCGCGCTGCGAGCGCCGGAACCGGTGATCGTGGTCGGGATGGTCGCCTGGGTGGTGGCGACCATCGTCGTCGCCGTCACCGATCTCGGCGGCGACCGCACCTTGCAGATCTGCCTGGTGGGCCTGGCGGTCGGGCTGCTCGGGACGACGATCGTCCTCGTTCAGCGCGCCGGTGTCCGACGCGGTGACCGGGGCGCCCAGGAGGGACTCGACTAGTCCCTGCCCGGTTCGGACCTGTTCGGTTCGGACCTGTTCGGTTCGGCCCCGCTCGGTTCGGCGAACTCGTCGACGCCGGGTTCGTGCTCCAGGACGCGCCCGGGCCCGAACATCATGGTCACGAAGTAGAGGCCACCGGCCGCGATCAGACCCAGCACGATGAGGGTCGGCACCTCGGCGTCGTCGGGCGTGACGAGCACGAACAATGCGAACCCCACCCAGATCAGTGCGGCGACCGCGACGGGTAGTTCGAACCGGCCGAGACTGAAACCTCCGGTCTTGCGCTCCAGGCGCTTACGGACAACCAGGTAGAGCACGACGATGCCGCCGTAGATCAGGGCGGGCAGGATCGTCGAGGCGATGATCAACTCGATCAGCGCAGCGCCGGGCAGCGCGACCATCAACACCACTCCGACCGCGAGGATCAGCAGGGTCGCCGGAACCGGGGTCTGGGTGCGGGGATTGACCCTCCGCATGAGCCGATGTGCCGGAAAGCGCCGATCACGGGCCATGGCGAACACCTGGCGGGCGCAGGCGGCCATCACCACCATGCCCGCACCGAACATCGCGAAAGTGATGCAGGCCAGCAGGACTCGCTCGGCGACCGGTCCGAGCTGTTCGCGGATGACAGCGGCGACCGGCGAACCGTCCGCGGTCACCGCCGGAACATCCTCGATCGCGGTGGTCAGCACGATGAGGAACACCAGGCCGACCACCGCGGCGGCGACCACCGAACCGACGATCGCCCTCGGCACGCTGCGGAACGGGTCCCTGGCCTCCTCGGCGAGGTTCGCCGCGGAATCGAAACCCACCAGGGTGGTGAGTCCCATGACCATCGCGGCCATCACGCCGCCGCCGATGGCCCAGTAGTCCGGCGCACCGGCCGCGACCCCTGCGGACCCCAGATTGTCGAGGTGACCGCTACCGGTGAACACCATCACGGCCGCGAGCGCGACCACCAGGATCGCCACGATCGCCAACTCGACCGCGACGGCTCCGGACGTGAAGATGCCGAGCAACCGGGTCGAGGCGATCACCAGCACGGCTTGGAGGACGAGTACGACGAGGGTGAGCACACGGGCGACCGTCTCGTCCTCGGCCATCCCCGCCAACGGCATGAGCGCCTGGCTGGCCAGCGCATTGTCCATGGCGACAACGGCGATGGCCAGATACCAGAAGCTCAGCCAGCCGAATAGCCAGCCGACCTTCGGGTTCGCCAGCCTCGACGCCCACTGATACGACGATCCGCTGAGCGCGATCCGGGCGGCGAACTGGGCGACGACCAGGGCGACCAGGGTCTGCCCGATCGCCGCGACGATCCACAGCCAGATCCCGACCGGCCCCGCCGTGGTGAGCACGGTGTCGTAGGTGGCGAAGATCCCCACCGCGACCGAGATGAACGCGAAGGAGATCGCGAACACCGCGAAGCCCCCGAGTGTTCGCCGTAACTCCGGACGATAACCGCCGGTGCGGATTTCGTCGGGGGGAGAGTCACTGCCGGCGCTCGACGGGGTGACAACGTCCTCGGCCATGGGCAGGCCCTTTCGTCGAGCGGTTACACGAGCAGGTCGTCCAGCCGTTGCGCGATGATCCCGACCGCATACCCGAGGCGTTCGAAGGCCTTGTTGGTGGTCTGACCGTGGTAGTAGCGGTAGTAGATCTGCTGGGCGATGGCACCTGCCCGAAAGAGTCCGAACACCTCGTACCAGCGCCACTGTTCGGGAGTCATGTCGAATCCCATCCGCTCGCAGTACTTCTCGACGAACTCGGCGCGACTGAGCATGCCGGGCAGGTGCGTCGGGACGCGCCGCATGAGTTGCATGGCGTCCGGGTCGTCGGCCTGGATCCAGTAGGCCATCGACCCCGCGACGTCCATGAGCGGGTCACCCAGGGTTGCCATCTCCCAGTCCAGGATGCCGATGACGCGGGTGGGATCGTCGTGGGCGAGGACGACGTTGTCGAGCTTGAAGTCGTTGTGGATGACGCAGTTCGCGACATCCTCGGGCTGGTTCTCGGCCAGCCAGACCATCGTGGACTCGAAGTCGGGGACATCGTCGGTGTGTGCGTTGCGGAAACGTGCGGTCCATCCCTCGACCTGGCGGCGTACGTAGCCCCGCCCCTTGCCGAGGTCGGCCAGTCCGGTGTTGCTCGGATCGACCGAGTGGACCTCGACCAGGGTGTCGATGAAGTTCAGGCAGAGCCGGCGCGCCTGCTCGGCGTCGAGCGGGACGTCGGCGGGCCATTCGGTGCGCGGGATGACGCCGTCGATGCGACCCATCACATAGAAGTCTGCGCCGAGGACGGATTCGTCGTCGCAGAACGCGATCATGGGCGCGATGTAGCGGATCGCGGTCGCGAGTTCGGACTGAATCCGGTATTCGCGTGCCATGTCGTGCGCGCCTCGCGCCTTGGTTCCCCGCGGCGCCCGGCGCAGGATCAGATCCCTGGTCGGATAACGCAGCAGGAACGTGAGATTCGATGCGCCGCCACCGAATTGGCGGACCTCCGGGATGGCGTCGAGACCGGCCGGGTCCGAGGCATTCGCCTCGAGCCACTTTGCCATCGCCTCGACGTCGAATGCATCTTCGGTGCGGACCTCGCCGGCACCCGCGACTTCGTCGGTCATTCTCGTCCCCCGATCAGCGGTACTGACCGAACTCGATGCGCGCAACGACGTTGCGGTGCACCTCATCCGGGCCGTCAGCCAGACGGAGCGATCGTGCGCCCACCCAGGCCTGCGCCAGCGGGAAGTCATCAGTCATCCCGGCGCCGCCGTGCAGCTGGATCGCGAGGTCGATGACGCCGAGGGCCATGTTGGGCACCTCGACCTTGATCTCGCTGACCGCCGAGACCGCCTCCCGGGACATGCCCTGGTCCAGCAGCCAGGCGGCATGGTGGACGAGGAGCCGTGACCGGTTGATCGCGATACGGGCGTCGGCGATCCGCTCACTGTTGCCGCCGAGGCGGGCGAGTTGCTTGCCGAAGGCCTCCCGCGAGAGTGCGCGACGCACTCCGAGTTCCAGCGATTTCTCGGCCAGCCCGATCGCGCGCATGCAGTGGTGCACCCGCCCCGGGCCGAGCCTTCCCTGCGCGATCTCGAATGCCCGGCCGGGCCCGAGCAGGATGTTCGACGCCGGGACGCGCACATTGTCGAAGCTGACCTCGCCGTGGCCGAACGGTTCGTCGAAGTAGCCCATGGTCGTGAGCATGCGGTCGACGGTGACACCGGGAGCGTCGATCGGGATCAGCACCATGGTGTGGCGCGACTTCCGGTCGGCCTCGGCATCGGTGACACCCATGAAGATGAGGACCTTGCAGTCGGGATGGCCCACGCCGGTGGAGAACCACTTGGTCCCGTTGATGACGACGTCGTCCCCGTCGAGCACGGCTGTCGCGGCCATGTTGGTGGCGTCCGACGACGCGACGGCGGGTTCGGTCATGCAGAAGGCACTGCGGATCTCGGCGGTCAGCAGCGGCTCGAGCCACTGCTTGCGCTGCTCCTCGGTGCCGTAGCGCAGCAGCACCTCCATGTTGCCGGTGTCGGGTGCGTTGCAGTTGAAGATGACCGGCGCCAGCCCCGACGAACCCATCGCCTCTGCGATCGGCGCGTAATCGGCGTTGGACAGTCCGGCTCCACCGTCGGTGCCGAAGTCCGCGGCATAGCGACCGGCGTGCTCAGCCGGCAGGAAGAGGTTCCACAGCCCCTGCGAACGGGCCTTGTTCTGCAGGTCGGCGATGATCGGCGACGGCGTCCACGGATCGCCGTCCCCCTCGCGGCGGGCCTTGATGTCCCGATGGATCTCGGGCTCGACCGGCTCGATCTCGGTGGTCACGAAGTTGCGCACGCGTTCGGTGAGTTCGGCCGACCGCGCTGACGGGGAGAAATCCATACCCGACCGTATCGCGATGAACCGATTACTCGTCATCGTTCCGTGCAAACCGGCGCGCTCGCCCCCGACCACCTCCCGACGCATCACTTCCAGTACAGGGTGGTCCGCTCCGGACCGGCCGTCGTGCTCACCAGTTTCGCGAAGCAGTTGTCGGGACCGAATCCCTGAGCGCGACACCAGTTGTTGGCCTCCGCCGGACCCGGGAAGGTCGCCGCGGCAACCGTCACCCACCAGCCGCGGTAGGAGAACACCGGCCACTCGTCACTCCAGAGAAGCCGAACGTCGTTGAACCGCAGCCGGAGTGCCAGAAACTCGTCGAGGATCGCCTGATCGGTCCAGGTGCGTCCCTCGGCGACGAGGCCCGGTTGCTTGGAGCTGAGCTGCGCGACCCACCGGTTGTCGAGATTCGCCAGGATGAACGCACGGTCTGCGTCGGCCTGCAGTCGCAGGGCGCTGACGCTGCTCGCGGTCACGTCGGCACCGGCCGGGAACGAGGGACCGGTGGCGGTCGACGACGCCGTGGTCCCCGTTTGCGGTGCCGCGAGCTTCGGCGCGGAACCGGAGGTCGGACCCTTGTCGCAGTCGACGACGTACCGGCCGGCGTCATCCGGCGTGGCACTCCCCTGCGCACCGAGAGTGTCCGGCAGCCGGAAGAAGCTCCCGGGCGGATAGGTGAGTTCCATCGTCAGTGCCTGGCCCGCGCCGTCGAGCGACGGCACCGCGACCGGTGAGCGCTGGAAGTCGAAGTTGCCCGACGCGACGATCCCGTTGCCGTCGGTGATGGTGATCCGGGTCTGCGGCCCGTACAGCACGTCGCCACCGGGGCACTTCGCGGTCACCTTCATGGTGACGCCCAGCCCGCCCGCAGACGTCCGGAACGACTGCGGCGTGAAGACCGGCGGCGCCCCGCACGGCGTGACGTACTCGGTCCCGCCGTCGCCGCCATCATCCGCGGTGTAGCCACCGCGGGTCGTTCCCGGGACGATGGCCGACGGACCGGTGGGCGCGAACCCGGTGATCGTGGTGGCGGTCATGGTGATCAGGCGTTCGCCGACTGCGAATGTGAGCGCCGGACGCGGCTCGGTGGCGCCCGCAGCCGGGACGTTGCCGATCGCATTCGCCGGCAGCGACCACACCGGCGTGCCGCCGACGAGATCGAGGGCCGTCACACCGCCGTCGGTCGTCGGGGTGACGAGTCGCTCGCCGTCGGTGACAGCGTGGCCGGTCGAACCGTAGACCGACCCGGTCGGATTCGTCCACAGAATCCGACCCGAGGTGACGTCGACAGCCGTGACGGCGTCGTGCGTCGTCCACACGACCTCGCGGTCGTCGGCCAGGACGACGGTCGGCCGGGTCTGAGCAGGAATATCCGTCGACGTCCAGATCCGGGTGCCGTCCGCCACGTCGGTGTACGTACCGTCGATGACCACACGCCCACTCTGCGCTGGAGTCGTGACAGCCGCCGATTCAACGCTCATGCCGGCGAAATCGCTGGTCGTGCCGTCTGGCCGGACCTGCACGACAGGACCGTTCGTCGGGGTGCCGTTGGAAACGCTGCCCGTCACCACGAACACCGATCCGTCCGGGCGTGGCACCATTCCGGTCCGTCCTGGGCTGGTGAAGAGCTCCCGTCCATCGTCGGACGAGATGACGGCGACCACACCGTCGGCAGTCGCGACGAGGTCGTCGGTGGCGATGAACTGCGAGGCGTCGCCGCTCGGCAAGGCCTCCGGCAAATCGACCGTGCGCTGCCACTCCGTGCCACGTGGTGTCACTTTGTGAATCACGACCTGGCGCTGCTCGGCACCACTGAAATCGCGGACGAACGCCGCCTCCCCGTTGAACGCGATCCCGAAGGCCTGCGGCGGAGCCGGGGCCCGTCCGATTTCTCGTCCGGTCCGGGTGTCGATGAAGTACACGACGCCTCTGCCGAGGCAGGCGAAGGTGCTGTCCACGATGGAATCCGAGCACCCCGACACCGGTTCGACGAACGACCACTTCTGACCGGACTCGGCGTCGACACCGACCAGTCGTAGTGCCGGACCGTCCGCTGATGCACCGGCATTCACGAGCGTCACCAGCGTCCGGCTGTCATGTACCGCACCCTGCGTCATGTATGTCGCTTCGAGCGGCAGCCCGGACACGTACCCCGTGCCGCCCAACTCACCAACACCAATGCTCCAGGCGGGACTCGGCACGGTCGGGTACGAGCCGGTGAGTTGGCCTGCGACGAGGTCCGGCTCGGCGGCGGACCCGCCGCCCGACGCCGACGACTTCCACCACACGACTCCCCCGACCACCAGCGCGAGCACACAGACCAGCGCGATGCCCGTGACGAGGTACGCGACCCGATTGGACCGACGCTGGGGCGGTGGAAATCCAAACTGGGGATAACCGGGCTGCGGATACCCGGCCGCCGGGTACCCGGTCTGGGGATACCCGGGCGGCGGGTAACCAGGCGGCGGGTAGCCGCTCGGTGGCTGCTGGAGCGGCGGCGGGCGGTGAGGTGTGGGGCCCGCCTGTGTGGCTGCAAAGGGATCCGGCGCCGGGTTCTTGTCGAGCGACACCCCGGGGACCACCGTCGGGCGCGCAGGTTCGATCGTCGTCGGCGATTCATCGGGCGACCCGGGCATCATCGGATCATCCTCGGGTGGGCCCGGATTCGACATCCGTCCAGTTAAGCCCAGATACGCAACCCCCGGCTGTCCCCCACCTGGAGGATTCTCGTCGTGGCCGCGACCCCTTCGCCGGCAACCTTCCGCCGATTCGCTGGAATGTCACGACGCAGACCCACCCCCCTTCTCGAGCGAAATCTGCAACGGGTGTGGCTGGAGTTCACGACTGTCGACGACGAATGCACAGTCAACAGAAGTCGACGCACAGTCGACGAAATCTCCTGCACAGTCGACATTTTCGCGGATCTCCGCTACCAAGAACATGCTGATCGAGATGGGCCACGCCCCCGCAGCGGCCCTCCGCGTCATGCGAAGCGTCGACAATCTACCCGCGCTGCCCGCACTGGCCCGGCATGCCGCCGGACGGACGCCTGTCCGCGGAAGTCGTCGACGCCATCATCCGAGGAATGAACCACATCGAGAAACGGTGTTCCGAAGCACTTTCCGAGTAGGACATGCGCGCACGAGATCGAACTCCGCTGCCAAGCACTGTCCGGCGCCACGCCGACGCAACTACTCGCCCACGCCCGCACCATCGCCAACACCCTCGCCGAGGCCACCGACGACGGACGCGTCGAGGTCCGCGCCGACCTCACCCAAACCGTCGGCGAGAAGTTCCTGACCATGCTCGACGAACGCTCCTGCCCACGCACGCAACTCCTGCTGACCATCCCCGCCACCGGCACCGACCCAGCAAGCCTGCCGTGGACCGGATCGGTCAGCCAGGCAACCGCGCAACAACTATCGTGCGACGCGACCTTCACCGAGATCGTCCTCGACGGCGAAGGCGTACCACTACAGATGGGGCACACCCACCGACTCTTCCCGGCGCATCTGCGCACAGCGGCGATCGTCCGCGACAGGTGTTGCATCAAATGCGGAGCACCGCCGTCACATACCCAGGTGCACCATCACGGGTGGGAGGTCGTGATGGGTTTCGACCGACACCCCTGGCTCGTCCCGCCCGCCACCATCGACCCACGGCGCCGACCCCTACCGGCCTACAACCGACGCACCATGCGACTCGACAACGCCGCCTGACCACAACACACTTCGCGCAGCACCTTCCGCACCCGATGCCCCTCGGGATCGCATCTGATCTTTGACAACTCCGTAGTGCCGCCGACTCATGTTCCGCAGTAGGTACCGCGGAGCGTGACCTAGTGTCGAACCGCGGCGAAGCCGTCGGCACCACGCCGTGCGTCGTATCGGTGAAGTATCCAGGTACAGAACAAGACCCAGATCGCGCCGAACAACCATCCCGAGACCACGTCGGTCGCCCAGTGCACCGCGAGTTGTATCCGGGTGAGGCCCACGAGGATCGACAGCACGGGAGCGATCACCAGGATCCAGCGATGCGCCCGGACCCAGGGCGAGCAGCGATACGCCGCGACGGCGAACAGCCCGAACACGACCATCGTCATCATCGCGTGCCCGGAGGGGTAGGAGAAGGTGTCGATGTTGAGCAGGCGGTCTTCGACAGGCGGCCGATCCCGCGCGAACGAGTACTTGAGCGCTTGCATGAGCGCATAGCCGAAAAGCACTCCGACGCCGACGAAGACAGCGTCCACCCGATGCCGGGTGACGGCGAGCGCGATGACGACCGCACAGGTCAGCGCCACCATCGTCACGGTGTTGCCGAGGACCGTCAACACCTCGGCGATGGAGATCCACGGCTCCGAGCGGTTCTCGACGACCCAGTTCAGAATGTTCTCGTCGATCGTCGTCGGAGAGATGAACATTCCGCCACCCTATCCGGGGGCCATCAATCGTCCGTTCGACGGACACGCGCCACGGAACACAGGCCCGAATCGCGCGTGACCCAAGCCGCCCTCAAGTACGTCACAAGCGTCACCGCCGACAGTTGTCATCGATCCAGCCCGACCCCCGACACCTGAGACATCGAGGACACCGACGATGACCACCCACCCCGCCCGCACCGCTCACCCGATCCAACTCATGCTCCCCGGCCAGGCCGCCGCCCCGGACGGACCGATCGACCCGTTCATGATGTACGTCCTGCACCACGGCTTCCGGCGCGATCTCGCCGACTTCGCCGCCTCCGTGCCGGTCACCCCCATCGACGACGCAGGGACGTGGCGTGCGCTCGCCCAACGATGGACGATGTTCGGGCATGCGCTGCACCATCATCACACCGGCGAGGACCTCGAACTGTGGCCGCTGCTCCTCGAGCGGTGCGACAGCACCGAACAAGCGGTTCTCGAGGCCATGGAGGCCGAGCACGACGAGATCGATCCGCTACTCGAGGAGTGTGCGGCCGGTTTCGCTCGAATGACCGACCACGCCGACGCCGCGACGCGTACCGCACTCGCGGACGCGTTGCGACGCGCCGAGGAGGTCCTCGGCCGGCATCTCGCCCACGAGGAGACCGACGCGATCGCGATCGTGCAGCGCCGGATGACACTGCAGGATTGGAACGCCTTCGAGGAGAAGATGGCCAAACGGGCCGGCCTGGCCGAGACCCTGCGGACATGCCCCCTGATGGCGAAGGGCCTGCAGGGACCCGACCGTGACGCGGTGTACGCGCGTCTCCCCGCGCCTCTACGATTGATGATCAGACTCGGCGGACCGAGGTTCCGTCGGCTCGACGGCCGGGCGTTCTACTATACAACCCGCGCTGACCATCGACCTCCCGGCGCTCACCGCGCCAGCGAACGTCCGATGACCAGTCGCTGAATCTGGTTGGTGCCCTCGAAGATCTGGGTGATCTTGGCCTCGCGCATGTATCGCTCGACCGGGAAGTCGCGGGTGTAACCGTACCCACCGAACACCTGCACCGCGTCGGTCGTGACCTTCATCGCGGCGTCGGTGGCGATGAGCTTGGCGGTCGCGGCGGCCCGCGTGTAGTCGATGCCGGCGTCACGACGGCGAGCGGCGTCGAGGTACGTCGCGCGGGCCGAATCGACCGCGGCGGCCATGTCGGCCAGCACGAAGGACAGGCCCTGGTGATCGATGATCTTGCGACCGAACGCGGCTCGTTCCTGCGCGTAGTCGACAGCGGCGTCGAGTGCGGCCTGCGCCAGGCCGGTGGCCACCGCCGCGATGCCCAGACGCCCCGAATCGAGAGCGGAGAAGGCGATCTGCAGTCCCTGCCCCTCCGACCCCAGCCGGCGACCCTCCTCGATGAGCGCGCCGTCGTAGGAGGCGCCCGTCGTCGGGACCGCATGCAGACCCATCTTGTCCTCGGGTTTGCCGAAGGTGAGCCCGTCGGTGTCCCGCGCGACGAAGAAGCAGGACACGCCCTTGGAACCCTCACCCGTGCGGGCGAAGACGTTGTACACATCGGCGATACCGCCGTGCGTGATCCATGCCTTCGAACCGGTCATCGAATAGCCGCCGTCGGTGGGCACCGCGCGACATGCGAGCGCCGCGGCGTCAGACCCGGCCTGGGGTTCGCTCAGGCTGTAGGCACCGATCAACTTGCCGTTCAACAGGTCCGGCAGCCACTGCTGCTTCTGCTCGTCGGTACCGAAGTTGAACAGCGGATGGCAGGCGAGGCCGTGGACGCTCACCGCGACGGCGACCGCGGCCCAGCGTGCGCCGAGTTCCTCGAGCACCTGGAGGTAGACCTCGTACGGCTGGCCTCCACCGTCCCACTCCGTCGGATACGGCAGGCCGAGAAGGCCCGCTTCACCCAGTTCGGCGAACAGCCCATCGGGATACTGACGGTCCTTCTCGTGCTGGTCGACGATGGGCGCCATGCGCTTGTCGGCGATGTCGCGGACGAGCGCGATCAGGTCGCGCGCCTCGTCGTTGGGGAGCAGACGATCGACCGGCATTCCAGACCTCCAGGTAACGAAAATAGTACTCAAGTCCTTCACACAGTACTATTCAGGGAGCGTCCCGTACAGCGACGGGCCGGAACGAGCGAAAGGAGGCCGGGATGCCGACTCAGGGCTTCGCGACCCGACGTCGAGCTGCGCTGTTCGACGCCCTGCTCGAACTGATCCTGCGCGAGGGCTTCGCCCACCTGTCGATCGGTTCCATCGCCGCCGAACTCCGATGTTCGAAGTCGACGCTCTACACCCTCGCCGCCAGCAAAGAGCAACTGGTCACCGCCACCGTGACCCACTTCTTCCGTACCGCGACCGAGCAGGTGGAGTCGCAGGTCGCGGCGTCGCCGAGCCCGCGGGAAAGGGTCATCGCCTACCTGGTCGCGGTCGGCGAGGCACTCGCACCGGCATCCGAGGCGTTCATGCGTGATCTCGACGCATTCGAACCCGCTCGCGCGCTCTACGAACGCAACACCGCGGCGGCGTCGTCACGGGTCCAGGCACTGATAGCCGACGGGGTATCGGCCGGCGAGTTCCGCAACGTCGACGCCGCGTTCGCCGCCGACCTCGCGTCCTCGATGATGAGCCGGATACAGCGGCGCGAGGTGTGGGCGGCCACCGGACTCGACGACGCGGCCGCCTACCGCCAGCTCGCGTCGATCCTCACCGCCGGGATCGACGCTCGAGGTGCGTGACTCCCGCTGCATCGACCCACCACTCGACCCGGACCTCACGTTCGACACCATTGCCGCGCAGCGCGATCCACAGTTCATCGTGTAGCCGAACCTCCGCGCGCGGTACCTCGACACCACGAAGGGCGCCGAAGCGCACGACGTCGGGATGTGCCCAGCTCACCGCGTCACCGCGCGTGGACACCGTTGCCGAGTACTCCTCGGTCGCGAGCGGCAGGTCGAGCAGGGTCGCGAGGGTCTCGGCGTCGGCCGAGGTCACCGTCGGCCCGGCGAGAACGGCTTCGTCGTCGGCGAGCGCCTGCAGGAACCACGGCCGGTCGACGACCACCGCACGATCGTCGACGACTCCGGCGACGGTGCGCACCCGCTCCGGCACCTCGACGTCGTGTGGGTCGACGACACCGCGCCGGCACGCGGCAACGATGGCTTCATGAACCGAAACTGCTGCGCCCGAACTGATCACACGCCCACGGTCTGCAAGTCGGGTCAACAACAGCGTCGCGTCGTCGGCGGAGTCGGGTTCCAGCCGCGCGAGAGCGCCGGTGAGTTCGTCGGCGTGCGGGTGGTCGAGTGGGTCGATGATGTTCTCGAGGACGTCATCCGACGGCGATCGATACTCCCCCAGCAGCAGACCGTCGATCTCCGCGTGGCGTCGTAACCACCAGGCGGTGTAACCGGTCCGGTCGGCGAGCAAGGGCCTGATCCGTTCATCGGTGGCCATCATCGTTAGCGCCTGTGGCCAGCGCTCCTCGTCGATCAGATCGAGATCGCGCACAGCGCTGAGCTTCTCGGGAGCGTCGGCGAGGGTCTCCCACCAGTCCTCCTCGTCGGGCAGGTCGTGCTCGGGAGCGACGGGCAGGTCGTCGTCGACGGTGACGAAACCCCACCCGACGCCGATCCTGCGCAATTGCTCGGCGCCGCACTCGGCGACCACCTCGGCGGCGACGACGCCGAACGGGTGGTCGTCGACCAGGACCTCGAGCAGCGGGCTGCCGGGCAGCAGGAGTTCGTCCGCCGGCCGCGGCGCACCGTCGGCATCGGGCAGGGCGAGAGCCGACAGCCACGACGGCACCGGCGCGTCCGGATCAGCTCGCAGGACCGCGCACACCTCGGCGGCGAGTCCGTCGTCGCCGGAGTCGGCCGCATCGAAGTCGGCATCCTCGACGAGACCGCGCAACGCCGGGTCCCCCACCGCCTCGGCCACCGTCAGGTCCGCGATGCCGAGTCGCGTGAGCAGTTCGTGCCGGGCCTCGGGATGCACGGTGGGAATCCACCGCATGGGCGTCGAGATCCGGTCGCTGACGAAGAGTCCGCGGACCCCGATCGCCATACGCCCGTCCGACCGCGGGATGGGCAGGGCACCCAGTTCCTCGACCTCGCGCCCGGTCGACACCAGCGGGGCGAGTGCGTCGTACAGGTCGTGCCACCATGACGGTTCGCGTTCGACGCCGACGAGCCGTTCGGCCAGCTCCGCGAGCCCGAGCTCGGACACACCCAGCCGGCCCAGCGCCGGGAGATGCTGTGTCAGCGACAGATCCGGGTGGATCAGGTCGCCGAAGAGCTCACCGAGCGTCTCCGCGAGCTGATCGGTCAACCCGACGAGCATCACCGCGCGCGGCGGCACCAGGTCGGCGCCGTCCGCCGCCGGAAGCCACGCGGCGTCGCGGAGTTCGCGCCGGACCGCCTCGATCAGGCGCGCGTCATCGGGATTTCGCGCCAGATGCAGCTCCGGCACCAGCTGCACCCTGCGGACCGGTTCGACGAGTCGGACGAGATCGACGTAACCCGCTGCCGCATTGCCGATCTCGGCGCGTGGGTGGAGATGTCGCCGGTCCGGGGTGAGTGCGAGATCGGTGATGCACCGGCACGGCAGACTGAGTTCGATGTCGGTGGGAGTCGGTGCACGCAGGACATCTCCGTCCGGCGTGGGCTCACCGTCGGCGTCGACGAGCCAGCGCGTGCCGCCGCGTACGACCTCGAGCCATCGGCGCGTCGACGGCACGTCGGCCGACGCGTGCCCCCCGCTGACCGACACCGTGGTCACCACCGACCGGGCGGCATCGTCGTCGACGTCCGGCCCGGCCGAGCGTTCGGCCGACACCTCGACATCGCCGACCGTGATCCGTTGCAACGCGGTCAGTTCGACGACCAGATCCGGCGCCTGGACCAGCATCGTGTCGAGAAGCGGACCCGGTTCCTCGCGGAGGTGCAGCACCACCTCGGTGTCGAAACCGGTTGCCGGGGTCCGGTCCGTCGGCCACACCAGCCGGAGCACCGGCACGTCGGCATCGGTTGCCCGCGTGATGCCGGCCGCGCGTACGGCGGCCAGCGTGTCGGCCCGATCGAAGATCACCGATCCGGTGCGCGAACGTATCTCGATGCGATCGGCGACCGTCGCGGTCGCGGTGAAGCCCACGCCGAACCGTCCGATCTGCCGGTCACCCGGGTCGCCCGATGTCTTCGCCGACACCCGCAGTGCGGCAAGGGAACGCACGCCCGCGTCAGTCAGCGGGGCGCCGGTGTTCGCGACATGCAGCTCCGGGCCGTCCGTCCAGACCGCGAGCCGCCCGTCGATGCCGGCCGCCGACGCCGCGTCGGCGGCATTCGCGGCCAGTTCGGTCAACAGCCGATCCCGGTATCCGACGGTCACCAGATCCGACTCGGCGGCCGCGTCCTCGGCGAGTCGGGTGGGCGAGGATGCCCACGCATCCAGCATCGACGACCGCAGGACCGCGGTGCCGAAGGGATCGTCGCTCACGGTCGGGGTGCGCCGGATCAGGTCCGGGCCGGTTCCGCGTCCCGGGAGATCGCGACCACCTCGATCGCGCCGTCGTCGTAGGCGTCATACGCGGGCGAACCGCCACCCTTGGGACCCTGCACGTCCGAGTGCGCACCGCAGCCGTACTCGGCGGACACCACGCGGCCGTCGGCAGCCAGTTCGTTGGTACAGGCGCCGAATCCGGCGCGCAGAGCACCCGCGAGAGGCACGTAGAAGCCGCATGTGCAGCATGCGTACGGCGCGGCCTGGGCCATCTCCGAACCGGGACCGAAATCGCCGTCGTACCAGCGCTGCGCAGCGTCGGCGCGGCCTTCCGGGCTCAGGAGCCGCTTGCGGCCGAGTCCCAGTTCGCCTGCGACCTGACCGATGTCGTCGGGTTCGGCGGAGTCGGACTCGAAGCGGAACTCGTCACCGGTGTCGATCTGGTTCGGCACCAGACGCGGATCGTCGGGTTCGGCGGCGAGCAGGTCGCCCGGCGTGAGGTCACCGGACGCGACGCGCTCGGCCCACGGCACCCAGGGGGGCGCGAGCAACGATCCGTCGCCGGGCAGCAGCACGACCTCGCTGAGCGTGATCTCGTCACTGCCCGGAGAACCTGCGAGCACGACGCACCACTGCCAGCCCCGGTAGCCCGCGAGCTCGGCGTCGAAGTAGTGCGCGGCCGCCCATTCGCCCTCGGCGACACTGCGCCGATGCGCACCGGGACGCTGGCCCTCGTCGAGCAGCGCGGCGCGTGCGTAGTCGACGGCTGCCAGAAGCCGTTCGCCGTCACCGTGCCGTTCGCCGTCACCAACTTGAGTCACCGCTCCAGTGTGCAATATCGCCGACGTGTGCCACACAACCGACCCGCTTCAAGCGACCACAGCCGGAGATGAGGAACAATCGTCTGCGTGATCCCACGGAGTTCCCGACACGACGAGGGGCGCGGGGCCCCCAGGGGTCCCGCGAACCAGCAGCCGCCACCCGACGGTCGCGCGCGACGGGCCGCGCAGCACCCCGGTTCGACGAACTACCCCGTCGACGAGACGCGACAGATGCGTACCCGCCGGCCGGCACCGGGATGGGGGGAGCCGCCTGCCGGCCCGGGTCCCGGCCGCAATGCCTATCTCCCCCCGCCGACCCACAACCCGCATCTCCCGCCGCTCGACGATCGCGGTCAGCCGTCGGCCGACGACCAGACCCGCGCGATGCCGGCCGATCACGGCCCCCAGAACAGTGGAGGCCGAACGCCGAAGAAGCTGACGGTGATGCGGGTCGCCGCGATGCGCAGTCGCGAGCTGACCGGCAAGGGAATCGGCAAGATCCATCGGGCGGCCACCGCCGATGGCGCCGACCAGTCGGGCCTCACCGCGCTGACGCTGCCGGTGATCGCCAACTTCGCCGCCGACGCCGCGATGGCCGTCGCGCTCGCCAACACATTGTTCTTCGCCGCCGCGACGGGCGAGTCGAAGACCAACGTGGCGCTGTACCTGGCCCTGACGATCGCGCCTTTCGCGCTGATCGCTCCCCTGATCGGCCCCCTCCTCGACCGCCTGCAGCGCGGTCGCCGGATCGCCATGGCCACGACTTTCGGTCTGCGCGTCGTCCTGGCCCTGCTCATCATGGCCAATGTTCAGTGGAACGACGTGACCCAACAGCTGGAATACGACCCGTGGGTGCTCTATCCCTGTGCGCTCGGTCTGCTGGTGCTGTCCAAGTCTTTCGGCGTCCTCAAGTCGGCCGTCACGCCCCGCGTGGTGCCGCCGACCATCGACCTGCCGCGGGTGAACTCCCGTCTGACCACCTTCGGCCTCATCGGCGGCACCATCGTGGGTGGCGCGGTCGCCGCGGCCATCGAGTTCCTGCTCGGCCAGGCGCTCCCGCTGCATCTGCCGGGCGCCATGGTGTGGCTGGCCGTCGTCGCGGCCGCGGGCGCCTACCTGTGTATGCGCATCCCGTCGTGGGTCGAGTCCACCGAGGGTGAGATCCCGACGACACTCACTTACCACGGCGAACCCGCGCGCTCGGCCCCCGCCGATTCCGATCAGCCGACCAGCGCCCGGGACGGCGCGAAGATGATCGCGGCCAAGATGCGCCAGCCACTCGGACGCAAGGTCGTCGCGGGTCTGTGGGGCAACGGCACGATCCGCATCCTGACCGGCTTCCTGACATTGTTCGTGGCGTTCTATACCAAAGCGCAGCAGGGGGATGCATCGGACTGGACCCAGCTCCTGCTACTCGGCGCGGTCGGCGCTGCCGCCGGTGTGGGCAACCTGATCGGCAACGGCGTCGGCACCCGCCTGGAACTGAAGAACCCGCCGAGCATCGTCGTCGGTGCGACCGCGGCCTGCTTCGTCGTCGCGGTCCTGGCCGCCATCTTCGGCAACATCGCCGCGGCCGCCGTCGCCGCCCTGGTCGCCTCGGGCACCAGCGCGATCGGCAAGGTGTGCCTCGACTCCTCGATCCAGGACGATCTCCCCGACGAGTCGCGCGCCTCGGCGTTCGGCCGGTCGGAGACGGTGCTGCAGTTGTCGTGGGTGTTCGGCGCCTCTCTCGGGGTGCTGCTGCCACCGACCCTGTGGATCGGGTTCACGGTCGTGGCCGTGCTGCTCGGCCTCGGGCTGCTGCAGACCGTGATGACCACCCGCGGCAAGTCGCTGGTCCCCGGTCTCGGCGGCCGACGCCCCGACCACGCCGCACCGACCGTCGCCTTCCGCGCAGCGGATGCCCGGTCGGCGGGTCGGACCGGTCCGGCCGACGCCGACACGAAGCCGCACGCCCAGCGGCCCTCGACCGCGCGCATGCCCACCAGGGCACCGTCGACCGCCCCCTTCGAGAATCGGGGCGAGCGCCCGTACCGCCCCGGCGACCACCCGCCGCACAACCAGACAGGACAACGTCGTCAGTGATCAGCAGTGGTGAGAAGAAGGCTCTGTCGATCATCGCGATCGTCGTCGTGCTGTTCGTGGCGGTGGTGGGAACGTCGGTCTTCCTGCTGACCCGCAACGCCACCCACGACGACCAGCCCTACCTGCACGTCGCGGTCGGCGACGAGTTGCACACAGTCGAGCCGCGCTGGTGGTGCGATCTGATGCTGACCGCGTGCGATCCCGAGATCACCGCGCCGCGCGAGACCGCCTCGGTCCCGGTGCCGGTGGGTTCGACGATCATGCTGACGGTCTCGAGCGAGATCGCGCAGGGTCCGTGGAACCTCGCGGCCGTCTACGAGACCCCGCGCGGGCTCGTCGAAGACGAGCAGCAGCAGGCAGCAGAGAACACCTTCACGGTGACGCTCCGATCGGCGCCGGACCGGGTGCTGATCGGCTTCACCGTCATCGCGGCGTCAGCGCGGCTCACCCCCGCCGACGACATCCTGCCGCGCGGCGAGCTGGCGGTTCAGACGGCGCCCACCGAGTAGGGCCTCAGGAATCGAGCTCCCGCGCGACGGCGCGCACGACTTCGGAGATCCGCTGCGCGGTCTTGCGGTCGGGGTATCGCCCCTTGCGCAGGTCCGGCTGGACCTTGCCTTCGAGCAGGGTGATGAGGTCGGCGACCATGCCGTGCAGCTCGTCAGGCGTGTGCCGTTTGACGTCCTTGCGGGCGGCTTCGCGCACGTTCTTGGACACGCTGGGTGCGGGTTCGAGCACTTTCACGCTCAACGCCTGCGGGCCGCGTCGGCCTGCGGCCATGCCGAACTCGACGCGCTGGCCGGGCTTGAGAGCCTCGACTCCGTCGGGCAATGCTGCCGAACGGACGTAGACGTCCTCGCCACTCTCCTGGGAGAGGAAGCCGAAGCCCTTGTCCGCGTCGTACCACTTCACCTTGCCGGTCGGCACTGTGCTCACCCTCATCTGTACTAGAACTGTCGAAAATCGACCCGTCACGACAAAAGACGCCGTCACCCATCTCGGCGGTTCGTACGGCGGAATTCCGTGCGAGCCCAGACGGATGCAAGGCGCCTGCTGCGTCCATCGTAACCAACGCCCCATCCCGGGTCACACCATTACCCGGCGGGCGCACATCGCGCGGCGTCGCACCGAACGGCGTTGGACTACCGTGGTGGCCATGCAGAAGACGTCGTCCCCGCGATTGCTGCAGGCGGCCGGGATTGTGTTCGTCATCGGAATTCTGGCGGTCGTGGCGTTGTTCCTGACACCGTTGGTGACCGACGGCGCCACCGCGCCGACCGCTGTCTACCTGCTGACCATGTGCGCACCGCTGGGATTCGTCCTGGGCCTGGTGTACGCACTCCGTGCCGGACGCCGAGCCAGGTGAGGACCGTGACCACAACCATCGACACCACCCCCGACCTCGCCCCCGCCTCAGACGGGAGGGCACTGCGGGATGCCTACAGCTGCTTCCCGTCCGGAGTCGTGGCCGTGTGTTGCGAACAGTCCGACGGGGATTCGACCACCCTGATCGGAATGGCGGCGAGCTCGTTCACCACCGTCTCGCTCGATCCACCACTCGTCTCGGTCTGCGTCCAGAACACCTCGACGACCTGGCCGCGCATCCGCACCGCACCGGCGATCGGCGTCAGCGTCTTCGCCGGCGACCAGATCGACCTCTGCAAGCAGCTCGCGGGGCCGTCGGAACGCCGCTTCGACGGGATCACGCCGTTGAGCACCGATCGCGGGGCGGTCTTCGTACCCGACGCCGCCGCGCACCTGTCGTGCACGATCCACAACGAGATCCAGGCCGGCGACCACACCGTCGTCCTCCTGGAGATCGAGACCCTGCGCGCCGAACCGGACGTGGAGCCCCTGGTCTTCCACGCCAGCACCTTCCGTGCCCTCGAGGCGCGCAAGGACCCCAACCGGAAGTGAGTCTCCCCGCAGCATGAACACGGTCGGTCTCGGACTGCCTCTGCCGCATTCCCCGCGGAACGCGGCGGCTTCCGACGCGCCGTCCGATGGTCCGCTGCGTGACACGTTCGGCCGCGTCGCGAAGGATCTCCGGGTCTCTGTCACCGACCGCTGCAATCTTCGCTGCTCGTATTGCATGCCCGCCGAGGGTCTCGACTGGATGCCCACCGACCAGGTGCTCTCCACCGACGAACTGATCCGGGTGCTCACCGTGGCGGTCCGCGATCTGGGTATCGAGCGCATCCGATTCACCGGCGGGGAGCCACTGCTGCGGCGCGACCTGGAGGACATCATCGCGGCCGTGGCCGGCCTCCCGCAGGCCCCCGAGATCGCGATGACAACGAACGGACTCGGCTTGCCCAGGCGGGTCGAGGGCCTGGTCGAAGCCGGCCTGGACCGCATCAACGTCTCGCTGGACACCATCGATCCGGCACGCTTCGCCGAGATCACCCGCCGCGACCGGCTGCACGACGTCCTCGACGGCCTCGCGGCAGCACGACGCGCGGGCCTCGACCCCGTGAAGGTCAACGCGGTCGTGCCCGAGCGCGCCGATCTCCCCGGCGTCCCCGACCTCCTCGCCCACTGCCTCGAGCACGGTTACGAGTTGCGGATCATCGAGCAGATGCCCCTCGACGCCGATCACGCGTGGCAGCGCACGCGGATGGTGACCGCCGACGAGATCCTCGCGACGTTGCGTGAGCGATTCACGCTGCTGCCCGATCCGGCGCCGCGCGGTAGCGCACCGGCCGCCACGTGGCTCGTGGACGGTCACGAGGGGCCGACCGGTCCCGCGCGGGTGGGAGTCATCGCGTCGGTCACCCGCCCGTTCTGCGGGGACTGCGACCGCACCCGGCTCACCGCGGACGGGTCGTTGCGCAACTGCTTGTTCGCGACGTCGGAGACAGATGTGCGGGCCGCCCTGCGCACGCTGCCGGACTCCGACGTCGACGCCGCGATCGCCCGGTTGTGGCGCGCGAACACCTGGGCCAAGGCAGCCGGCCACGAGGTGAACGTCGCGGGCTTCCGCCAGCCGGACCGACCGATGTCGGCGATCGGCGGCTAGGCTCGCGTCCGATGCAGCTCACCGTTCGTTTCTTCGCTGCCGCGCGTGCCGCGGCCGGCGCCGAGGAGCGGGTCGTCGAGATCGACCCGTCGACCACCCTCGGCGTCCTCGAGCACACCCTCGCCGCCGGAAACCCTTCCCTCGCGACGGTTCTCGAACGCTGTTCCTACTTGCGTGACGAGATCGCGTTCTCCGACCGGGCGCGCCCGCTCGGTACGTGCACGACACTCGACGTCCTCCCCCCGTTCGCCGGTGGCTGACGCCACAAAGTGCTTGTGACCTTTGTCACATAACGGCGGGGTAACAGGATGGGCACGGGACGGCCACTAACCCGTTGAACTGCGATGACGGCCGAAGTGGGTCGAGAGACCCGGATCCGGGCCGAAAATCGCTTGCGCGCAAGCAGGTGATTCAGTCCAACGAACGACGTACTGTTCGAGACGTCCTCCTCGGAGGTCACGACACAGCAACCAAGACATAACGTCCCACCGGCCGCGCCGAGCCTCGTTCCGCCGGTGGGAACGACAAGCAATCTAGGAACGAGGACGGGGGACCCAAACCTCATCCCCTGAGACCGGGCACCACACCAGGTGTCCTCGGGGTTAAGTCCCGGAAGTCGCGGCAACCACCACGACGACCCGAGACCGAGCACCTCTCGCTCGAACCCGACAGCTGACTTCGTAGGCGCGTGGAGAGAGGAAACACATACATGTCCGGACGTCATCGCAAGCAGACGACCAGCACGGCCGCCAAGACCATCACAAAGGTCGCCCTCACCGGCGCAGTCCTCGGCGGCGGAGCAGCCCTCCTGGGCACCGGCACCGCCAATGCGGCCACCGACGCCGAATGGAACCAGGTCGCGCAGTGCGAATCCGGTGGCAACTGGGCCATCGCGACCGGCAACGGCTACCACGGCGGCCTCCAGTTCGCGCCGAGCACCTGGTCCGGCCACGGTGGCGGCGAGTTCGCCCCGACCGCCGATCAGGCCTCCCGCGAGGAGCAGATCGTCGTCGCCGAGCGTGTGCTCGGTTCGCAGGGCAAGGGCGCATGGCCCACCTGCGGCACCGGCCTCTCGGGTTCGACCCCGCGCAGCGCGCCGACCGACACCCCGCGTGAGATCGCCCCGGTCCTCCCCGGCGGTAACGGCAGCGTTGACCTGGCCAAGACGACCGAGGACGTCGCCAAGCAGGTCACCGACGCCCTCACCGAGGCCGGCGTCAGCCCCGAGGTCAAGAACCTCTGGCAGGCGGCCAAGGACAGCGGTGTGTCGCTGAACCAGGACCAGATCAAGCTGTTCAACGACAACAAGCACCTGCTGCCCAACCCCTGATCGCTGCCTAACGCCTGATCCGGGACACAGACGAAGGGCCCCGCACGATGATTCATCCGTGCGGGGCCCTTTTCCAATTGTCGGGGCCCATTCGACGACAAGCTGCCACCGGAGTCCCCGACGTCGTGATGCAGGACCGCATGCCCGAAACCGCCTCAGCCAGTGCCAGTGCCTGAGACCACCGCGCCACCCGCCGTCAACTGGCAGTGGTGGCCGGCCGCCATCGTCTTCGTCGCCGCACTACCTGCCGCAGCTGTCACCCTGTACGACGTGCAGAAAGGCGCAGCTCTCGCAGTCGGATTGCTCCCTGCCGCAGCTCTCGGCATCGCCGCGCCGCGCCGACGCCGAATCGCCCTCCTGACCTCCGGTTTCCTGCTCGGCATCCCCATGGCCCTCGGTTCCGCGGTCTCCTCCACCCCGGCAGCCGCCGTCATCGGGATCGCGGCATTCTGCATCGCCGCGGTGGCGCTGTGGATCCGAGGTGCGAACACGCGGATCGGTGCGCTGCTGTCCACCCTCGTGATCCCGATGGTCGGAGTCGGACTCAGTTACCCCGATACTTCTACGGCGGTGACGCTCACAACCCTGTTCTTCGCCGGCTCGGTCCTCGTGTGGCTGCTGTCGCTGGCCGTGCCCGACGGCGTCAGCGGACCGCAGCCCGCACAGGCTGTTCCGACATCGCTGACTTATGGATACCTGCTGGCGGCGGTCGCCGCGGTGACCGCGATTGTCGGTTTCGCGCTCGATCTCGACCATGTGGGTTGGGCCTGTGCGGCCGCACTCATGGTCATGCGACCCGATCCCCACGTGCAGGTGGCGCGCACTGCAGGCCGCTTCGGATCGGTGCTCATCGGAGCGGCGGCAGCAGGCGGGATCGTCCACCTCGACCCGCCCGCACCGATTTATGCGGGAGTCTTCACCATTTTGATCGCATCAGCGGCGGCCACACACGGTAGCCGGCTCTACATCCTCCCGCTCTTCACGACCTTCTTCGTCATCGTCTTGCTGAGCTACGCCGATCCGGCACAAGCGACGTCCCGGTTCTTCGAACGGGTCGGCGAAACCCTGCTCGGGTTGCTCGTCGCGCTGATCATCGGGATCGCACTACCCGCGGCCGCGCGATGGTTCCGTGGTCGTCCCGGCCAGCGGCGGCCTCCACACGCGACTCCTAGGCGGAGTTGACCCACTCATCGGTGCCGTCGTCGAAGAACTGGTGTTTCCAGACCGGCAGCCGAGCCTTGACCTCGTCGACGAGGCGCGAGCACGTCTCGAAGGCTGCTCGACGATGGTCGGCGGCAACGGCGACCACGAAGGCGATGTCGCCGATCGCGAGGTCGCCGATCCGGTGGGACACGGCTACTGCGCGCACGCCGTCGACCGCGGAGACCCGCTCGACGACCTCGGTCAGCACGGCCGGCGCCGTCGGATGCCCCGAATAGTGCAGGGCGGTCACGGTGCGGCCACCGTCGTGGTCCCGGACGGCACCGACGAATCCGACCACCGCGCCGGCCTTGCCGTCTGCGGCGTCGGCGACCATCGCCTCGTGTCGGGCCAACGTGATCGGCGCGTCGACGACCGCGGTGTGCACCACGCGGGTGCCGGCATCTGCGCTCATCGGTGATCGCCTCCGCGGATCTGGTCGAGTGCGTGATGGACGACGCCCGCGAGCACGCCCAGTCCGTCGCGGACCCCGCCGGTCGAACCGGGCAGGTTCACGACGAGCGTCGTCCCGGCCACCCCGGCGAGCCCGCGGGAGAGGACCGCGGTGGGGACCTTCGGCAGCCCGGCCGACCGGATCGCGTCGGCAAGGCCCGGGATCTCGAAGTCGAGCAGTGGACGCGTCTGCTCCGGAGTCCGATCGGTGGGACTCAAACCCGTTCCGCCCGTGGTGACCACGAGATCGACCCCGGCGTAGATGGCGGCGCGGACGGCATCACCGACCGGGGGGCCGTCGGCGACGACGTCGCACTCGTCGACGAGGAAACCCTGCTCGGTCAGCCAGGTCTCGATGATCGGGCCGGATCGGTCGGCGTAGACACCGCTGCTGGCGCGATTCGATGCGACGACGACGCGCGCGACACGAGGGGGATGTCGGTCAGTCATCGGCGGGGTCAGACCGGTCGCGGTACCAGTCGCCCGACTTGCCGCCGGTCTTGGCGAGCAGGCGGATGCCGTCCATCTGCGCCCGCCGGTCCACGGCCTTGACCATGTCGTGCAGAGTCAGCCCGGCAACGGCGACCGCGGTCAGCGCCTCCATCTCGACGCCCGTCTGACCGGAGGTGGCCACGGTCGCGGTGACCTCGATCGTCTCGGCACCGATCACGAAGTCGACCTCCACCGAGGACAACGCCAGCTGATGACACAGCGGGATCAGTTCGTCGGTGCGCTTGGCCGCCATGATCCCGGCGATGCGCGCCGTGGCGAGCACATCGCCCTTGGGCAGCCTCGACTCACTGAGGAGGCCGATCACCTCGGCGGTGGTGTGGAACGTGCCCGCGGCGACGGCGCGACGCTTCGTCGTCGGTTTGGCACCGACGTCGACCATGTGGGCCGACCCGGAGGCGTCGAGGTGGCTCAGCCGGGAGCCGCCGGTCCCGCGGGAGTCCGGCCCACCATCGTCAGTCGCGGTGGGCGGCATCGACGTCAGCGGTTGACGACGGTCTTCGACTGCACGAAGGGCAGGTCGTCGGCCGGAAGCGGGAACTCGGTCTCACCGAAGGGCGACAGGGCTCCGGAGATGTGCGTAGCGAGCTCGGAGACGGCGTGCTCGGCGGCGTCGCCGTTGTCGTCCTGCGGCCAGCCGTTGTCGACGTAGTGCTTCTTGCCCTTGGCGGATTCGACGACCTTGCCGGTGCCGGCACCCGCTTCGCCGGGGGTGGATGTTTCAGCGCCAGATTTGTTTGCCACGTCGAGCATTGTGCCATGTCGTCCGAATGAACAAGTGCCGTGTCCAGGGCAGGACGGGCGTGCCGGCGCTATCGTCGTCGCAACACAGGTCCCGCCACCAGGAGGCGCCCATGGCTACCCAGCCAGACCAGGTCGCCGGCTACCGGGTGATCACGCGGTTGGGCAGTGGCGGGATGGGCACTGTCTATCTGGTCGAGAATCCGCAACTGCGTCGGCGCGAGGCCCTCAAGGTGATCTCGATCGCCGAGACCGTCGACGAGGAGTTCGCGCGTCGGTTCAGCCGAGAGGCGCAGACCGCTGCGGCCCTGGACCATCCCGCGATCGTCACGATCTACCACTACGGCGTCACCGACGGCGACCCCTGGTTCACGATGACCTACCTCGACGGGCGCGACCTCCGCAGCGCCTCGCTTCGTCCGGATGAGGTGGTGGGTGTCGTCACCCGGGTCGCTGATGCGCTCGACTACGCCCACGGCCACGGCGTGATCCACCGCGACATCAAGCCCGGCAACATCATGGTGACGCGGCGAGCCATGGACGACGCCCTCGACCGCGTCGTCGTGCTCGACTTCGGAATCGCGAAGCTCACCACCGCCACCACTCTGACCGCCCCGTCGTCGTTCGTGGGGACCCTCGTCTATGCCGCGCCGGAGATCCTCGACGGCAAACCGGCGGGCCCCGCCTCGGATCAGTATGCCCTGGCCTGCACGGCGTACGAATTGCTTTCCGGCACAACCCCGTTCGACGCCGACACGCAGACCCGCCACATCGTCGCGAAACTCACGACGCGTCCTGCCCCGATCAGCACCCATCGCCCCGGGCTCGCCGCACTCGACCCCGTCTTCGACCGTGCGCTCGCGCGGGGTCCGCTCGATCGCTATCCGACGTGCCGGGCATTCGCCGCGGACCTGCACGCCGCCCTCGAACGGGTCGGCACCGTCGACCGACCGCGCGCCACCATCGCAGCGACGCAGGTTACTCCGCCGACGCAGGTCATCTCGCCGCCGAACCCTCCAAGAGCGAACCCTCCGCCGCCGAACCCTCCGGTGCGCAGGCGCCGATGGCCGCTCGCGCTCGCCGCGGTCCTCGCGGTCGCGATCCTCGCGGGCGTGGTCGCCATCGGGGTCGTCACCCTCGGCGGCAGCGACGACGGAAACGCCGGACCGGCGTCGACGCCGCAGATGGCCGCGGGTTCGCAAGCCCAGCTCAGCGCCGGTCTTGGTGCCACCTGTTCGATCCGCGACGGGACCGCCTATTGCTGGGGCGACAACGCCGCCGGTCAGCTCGGCGACGGCACGACCGACACGCGCGAGACGCCTACGCAGGTCGTCGACCTCAGTGGTGTCACCGCGATCAGCACCGGCGGCCCCAACAGCTGCGCGGTCGCCGAGGGCCTCGCCTACTGCTGGGGCAACAACGACTACGGGCAGATCGGCGACGGCACCACCGACGCGCGCCTGACGCCGACCCGGGTCGCCGACCTCGCCGACGTCACCGCCATCTCCACCGCGAACTGGGCGACCTGCGCGATCGCGGCGGGCGCTGCGTACTGCTGGGGCACCAACGACTTCGACCAGGTCGGCGACGGCTCCACCGCCAACCAGTACCGACCCGTTCGCGTCGCCGGACTCGACGACGTGACGGCGATCAGCGTCGGCGTGAACTTCACCTGCGCCGTCGCGGCCGGCGACGCCTACTGCTGGGGGCTCAACGACAACGGGCAGGTCGGCGACGGCACGACCACGAACCGCGCGCGCCCGACCCGGGTCGCCGATCTGGACGGGGCGACCACGGTCTCGGCCGGTGCCGCTACCGCCTGTGCAGTCGCCGGGGCGAGCGCATATTGCTGGGGCAACAACGCATTCGGGCAACTCGGCGACGGCACCACCGAGAATCGGGGCACGGCGACCCCGGTCTCGGGTCTCGTCGACGTCGAGACCGTCAGCACCGGCACCTCCAACACGACGTGCGCACTCGCCGACGGGGTCGCCCACTGCTGGGGCGCCAACGCCTGGGGGTCGGTCGGCGACGGCACCCTGACCGACCGGCCGACGCCCACCCGGGTGAGCGAATTGTCCGATGTCGGTGCGGTGTCCACCGGCGAACGGACCTCGTGCGCGCTCGCGTCGTCGTACCTCTGGTGCTGGGGTTTCAACGCCACCGGCCAGCTCGGCGTCGGCGGCACCGACGACCGTCCGACCCCCACGCAGGTCACGTTCTAGCGACAGCCCCGTCATCCGGTTGAAGGGTGCCCCAGACCCCTCCGGTTTCGGTATCGTCCCTGCATACGTCTGCGAGAGCGGCCATTTGGGCCGTTCAGTCGCCAAGCTCAGGAAGAGGTGACGCCGTGCCGTTGAGTCCCGGCACCCACATCGCCGGTTATCGCGTGGTCTCTCAGCTCGGCGCGGGCGGTATGGGCGAGGTGTACCTCGTCGAGAACCTGCAGTTGGAGCGGCGCGAGGCCCTGAAGGTCATCTCGACGGCGGTCAGTGCCCAGCCCGGGTTCAACCAACGCTTCACCAATGAGGCACGCACCACCGCCAAGCTCGACCATCGGAGCATCATCACGATCCATCAGTACGGGATCTCCGACGGCTCGCCGTGGTTCTCGATGAGCTACGTCGAGGGCAAGGACCTCACCGAGGAACGTCTGGCGCCGGCGGAGGTGTCGACTGTCGTCTCGCAGGTGGCCGATGCCCTCGACTACGCGCACCGCCACCACGTGGTGCACCGGGACATCAAGCCCGCCAACATCCTCGTCACGCGCGATCCGGCGACGAACGCCGTCGAGCGCGCGCTGGTGCTCGACTTCGGCATCGCCAAACTCGCCGGCTCGGCCAACCTGACCGGAACCCACTCGTTCATCGGCACGGTCGCCTTCTCCGCTCCGGAGACCCTGGAGGGCGCCGACGCCACGGCCCGGTCCGACCAGTACTCGCTGGCCTGCACGGCCTACGCGATGCTCGCGGGTCAGCCGCCGTTCGTCGGCCAGTCCGAGCCGTCGGTGATGCTGGGTCACATCCAGCGCCCGGTCCCCCACATCGGCCAGCTCCGCGGCGACCTCGCCCATCTCGACCCGGTGTTCCAGCGCGCGTTGTCGAAGAACCCCGCGGCCCGGTACCCCGACTGCCGCAGCTTTGCGGCCGCACTGAAGGCTGCTCTCGATTCGCCTGCCGCGCAGGGCAACACGATGATCGCCGGTTCGGTGCCCCCACCCACGCTGGTGGGCGGCGGCGCCGGGGGCCCGTCGGCCGGGCACCCGTCGGGACCCCAGCAGCAGTTCGGCCCGTCCCACGGCCAGTACACGCCTCCTCCCCAGCCGACGATGACCGGACCGTCGGGCCCGCAACCGCTGTACTCGTCGGCACCCCATCTCTCGGGCCCGCACGCCCAGCCGGGTCACCCCCAACCCGGATACCCGGGCATGCCACCGACTCCGCCGGCGAAGAAGAAGCGGACCGGCCTGATCGTCGCCGGTGTCCTCGGCGCCGTGCTGCTGCTCGTCGTTGCGGCGGTCGTGGGACTGGCCGTCATCGGCAGCACCGTCGACGACCCGGAGAAGGCCACCGTCGCGCAGCCCGTGGTGAGCACCAACTTCGGGAGCAGCTGCGCCGTGGTCAACGGGAGCGTGCACTGCTGGGGGGACAACGACTCCGGGCAGCTCGGCGACGGCACCACGACGTCGCACACCCGCCCGGTCGCGGTGACCGGTGTCTCCAACGCCACCACGGTCACCACCGGCGGCTACCTCACCGGCGAGAACGCCTATGTCTCGACGGCCTGCGCCATCGCCGCCGGCGACGCATTCTGTTGGGGCAACAATCATTATGGCGAAGTCGGCAACGGTACCAGCGGTTCGACGGTGGACGCCGCGACGAAGGTCGGCACCATCTCCGACGTCAAGGCGATTTCCACCGGGTGGGGCACCACCTGCGCTGTCGCCGGCACCGACGCCTACTGCTGGGGCAACAACGAGTACGGCCAGCTCGGCACCGGCGGCGGCACCGACCCGGTGTCGGCCCCGGTCAAGGTTCCCGGACTCGGCGTCGTCACCGACATCGCCACCGCCTACGGCACCACCTGTGCGGTGTCGGACGGTTCGGCATTCTGCTGGGGGGCCAACGACAACGGGCAGATCGGCGACGGCAGCACCACGGCACGCTCGGCACCGGTCAAGGTCGGCTCGCTGACCGACGTCACCGACATCGCCATCGGCGGCTATCACGAGGCGGCCGATGACGACGACCCGAACACCAACACCAGCACCTACTTCCAGACGACCTGCGCGGTCGCCGGCGGCGACGCCTGGTGCTGGGGTTCCAACGCCTACGGTCAGATCGGCGACGGAACCGGTGAGACCCGGCAGGCACCGGTCCAGGTCAGCAATCTGAGCGGCGTCTCCGCCATCTCCACCGACTGGGGCACCACCTGCGCGGTGTCCGACGACCGGGCCTTCTGCTGGGGAGACGACGATCGCAGCCAGCTCGGCTCCTCCGGCGGATCGGTGAAGATCCCCCGCGAGGTCTCGACCCTGACCGACGTCACGTCGATCTCGACCGGCAACGGGACGTCGTGCGCGATGTCGGCGGCATCGGTGTACTGCTGGGGATTCAACAACGACGGTCAGATCGGCGACGGTTCCAGCGGCGACGGCGCGAACCGCACGACGCCGACGAAGCTCACCATCTAGTCCCTACGTCTCCCTGGACCCGATCAGCGCTTCGGACACGGTCCCGGCGGCGGTGCGGAGGGCGCCGATCGCCCGGGCACGGAGGTCGTCGTCGAATCGGGCCACCGGTCCCGAGATGCCGACCGCCATGGGTGTGGGGGCGCCGGGCACCGCGACCGCCATGCCGCAGACCCCGACCTCGTGTTCCTGTTCGTCGGTGGCGACACCGTCCGCGCGCACCTGCTCGACGGCGGCGAACACGCCGGACAACGACGTGACACTCCACTCGGTGGCGGCGGTCAGGCCGGCCTGCGTGACGTGCTTGAGGATGCGCGCATCGTCGAGTTCGGCGAGGACCGCCTTGCCCACCGCGGTGTTGTGCATGGTCACCCGGCGCCCGACCTCGTTGTTGGTGCGCATGCTGTGCGGCGACGGGACCTGCGCCACGTAGATGACCATGTCGCCGTCGAGTACTGCGAGACTCGCGGTCTCGCTGAGCTCGCCGACCAGCGAGGCCAGGACGGGCGCGGCCACGGCACCGAGTTGCCGGTTGGCCACCTCGCCGAGCCGGATGAGCCGAGGACCCAGGGCGTATGACCGGTTCGGGAGCTGCCGGACGTATCCGATTCCCACGAGCGTCCGGAGCAGTCGATGGATGGTCGGGGGCGGCAGCGGTGATTCCGCCGACAGATGACTCAGCGAGCATTCACCGCCGGCGCGTCCGATGAGTTCGAGCAACTCGAACGCGCGCTCGACGGACTGCACACCGCCCGAGTTCCCCGCCATCGCCACCTCCACAGTCCGGCATCACGCTACGTTCCATGATGTGAAACCACAATCGGCCGCCGTCGGCACACGGGGCTGGTGGCGATCACCCTCCCTGCAGTAAACTCCGCTCTGCGGAATTGTTTTTCCACAGCCGGCCGAACGAAAGGGGCGCCTCGTGAGCGTGCAACCCGGTCGCCTCGACGCGACTTTCCTCGCCGAACTCGAGGCCGCCCTGGCACCGGCGGATGCGGTCCTGTCCGATCGGTATCCGGGCGACGACGGGAGTCGCCAGCCGGTCCACACGGTCTACGTCCCCGCCGACCGGTACTCGGCGAACCTGCCGCAGGAGTGGGGACGCGCTGCCCTGGATGCAGCTGCCGACCACGGCGGCCTCGCCGCGATCGCCCGCTCGACCGTCGCCCACACCGACTCGACAGCAACCGCACTCGCGGACCTGGTGGAGGGCAAACTGCGCACCGAGCCCATCGAGGATCTGCGCATAGACTTCGAAGACGGTTACGGCGTCCGCTCCGACGACGAGGAGGACGCGGCCGTCGCGGCTGCCGTCGCCGCGATCCGTACGGCCGGCGACACGTCACCGCCGTTTCTCGGCATCCGCTTCAAGTGCTTCGAGGCCGACGTGCGGGCACGCGGCCTGCGCACCCTCGACCTGTTCGTCGCCGGTCTCGCCGACACCGGAGATCTGCCGGCGGGGCTGACGCTGACGCTGCCGAAGGTCACCTCGACCGACCAGGTGGTCGCGATGGTCGCCGTCGCCCGCGAACTCGAGCGCATTCACGGACTTCCGCAGGGACGCATCGGCTTCGAGATCCAGGTGGAAACCCCACAGGCGGTGATGAGCGCCGACGGCACTGCGGCGGTCGCGTCGATGATCCATGCCGGCGACGGCCGGGTGACCGCACTGCACTACGGGACCTACGACTACTCGGCGTCCCTCGGCATCGCCGCCGCCTATCAGTCGATGGAGCATCCCGCCGCCGACCACGCGAAGGCCGTGATGCAGCTCGCGGCGGCCGGCACCGGAGTGCGACTGTCGGACGGATCGACGAACATCCTCCCGGTCGGGGACGCTGAGGCCGTCCACGCCGGTTGGGCCTTGCACGCGAGACTCGTCCGCCGTCACCTCGAGCGCGGCTTCTACCAGGGCTGGGATCTGCATCCCGCTCAACTCGTCACCCGCTTCTTGGCGACGTACGCCTTCTACCGTGACGGATTCGACTCGGCCGCAGCACGTTTGCGGAACTACGCGCACCGCATCGAGTCGTCGGTGCTCGACGAGCCTGCGACGGCACGTGCGCTCGCCGGTTTCATCCGACGCGGCGAACTGTGCGGCGCGCTGACCGTCGACGAGGTCGAGACCGCTACCGACCTGCCCATCGCGAAGGTGCGCGAACTCGCATTCCCCCACTCACAGAGGACAGCCCGATGAACACGACGCCGTATTACACACCCGCGGGAGGACTCCCGCCGCAGACCGATCTGCTCACCGATCGCGCGGTCGTCACCGAGGCGTACACGGTGATCCCCCGTGGCGTGTTCCGCGACATCGTCACGTCGGTCTTCCCGGAGTGGACCGACACCCGCGCGTGGGTACTGAACCGTCCGGTACCCGGTGGCGCGCAGACCTTCGCCCAGACGATCGTGGAAGTCGCCCCGGGCGGCGGATCGCAAGCGCCGGAACCGCAGTCGGAGGTCGAGGGCTTCTTGTTCGTCACCGCGGGCGTGCTCACCGTGACCGTCGACGGCGACGAGCACACGCTCACCGACGGCGGGTTCGGGTATCTGCCCGCGGGCACGTCCTGGTCGGCGCACAACCGCGGTGACGCCCCCGTGTCGTTCCATTGGATCCGCAAACGCTACGAGCCGATCGCGGGTCACCAGCCGGCCCCGAAGTTCGGCAACGAACGTGACATCGAGCCCACCCCGATGCCCGACACCGACGGCGCTTGGCGCACAACGCGAATGCTCGACCCACAGGACCTCGCCTATGACATGCACGTCAACATCGTGACCTTCGAGCCGGGCGCGTCGATCCCGTTCGCCGAGACCCACGTGATGGAGCACGGCCTGTACGTCCTGGAAGGCAAGGCCGTCTATCGGCTCAACGAAGACTGGGTGGAGGTCCAGGAGGGCGACTACATGTCCCTGCGCGCCTTCTGCCCCCAGGCCTGCTACGCGGGCGGACCGTCGAACTTCCGGTACCTGCTCTACAAGGACGTCAACCGGCAGATCGTGCTCTGACAGGCCCCTTCCCGCCGCTGTCGTACCGTGGACCCGATGCGTATCGCGGTGGTGGAGGACGACGACGGGGTCGGTGATGCGCTCGTCGACGCCCTGAGCGAGGTCGGCCACGAACCCCGTCGGATGCGCCGCGGTGCCGATCTCCTACTCGGTCACCGAGATTTCGACCTGGTACTGCTGGACCTGGGGCTCCCCGACGAGGACGGTCTGACCGTGTTGCGCCGGTTGCGGGCCGTCAGCCAGATGCCGGTGGTGGTGCTCACCGCGCGGCACGACGAGCGGTCGGTGGTGCGGGCACTTCGCGGGGGCGCCGACGACTATGTGGTCAAGCCGGCGCGGCTGGGCGAGCTGATGGCGCGCCTGGAGGTGGCCGCCCGCCGGCGCGCCGTCGACGAGTCACCGGCCGCCCGGCGACGGGTCACGACCGGCGACATCGTGGTGGACCTCGATGCGCGGCTGGTCACCGTGGCCGGTGCCGACGTGGCACTGACTCCCAAGGAGTTCGAACTCCTCGCGCACCTCGTCACACGCCGTGGTGAGGCAGTGAGCCGCGAACAATTGATGGACGCGATCTGGGGCGACGCCTACGTCGCGATCTCCCGGAGCCTCGACGTACACATGACCGCGCTCCGGGCGAAGCTCGGCAGGCCCGGCGTGATCGAGACGATCCGCGGGTACGGCTACCGCTGGGGCTCCTGAGCGATGTGGCGGCGCGTGCTGCTCGTGCTCGTCGCCTACTCGGCGATCGTGGTCCTGGGGCTGGCGGTCCCCCTCGCCACGACGGTGAGTCGCGAACGGCTGCAACGTTTCACCGAGAGCCGGACCGCGTCCGCGGTCTACTTCGCCGACCTCGCCGACCGGGAACCGGAGATGCGGGGCACCGAGCTGCAGCAGGCCGTCGAGCGCTATCGCGACCTCTACGGCGAAGGTGTCGTGGTGGTCGATCGAGCCGGTACGACGCGGGCCTCGGCCGGCCTCACCGCGCAGTCACCAGAAGTCGCCGAGGCCGTGTCCGAGGCGCTGCGCAACCAGCGCACCCGGATCGCGTCGGGACTGACGCCCTGGTCGCCCACATTGGTGCTGGTGGCCATGCCGATCGGTACCGGCACCCAGGTCGACGGCGCGGTGGTCATCGAGGCGTCGACATCGGCGGCCAGACGCGACGTCGCCGAGACCTGGGCGGTGATCGCCGGTGGGGCCATCGCGATGCTCGTGGTGGGGTCGCTGATCGCGGTAGCCCTGTCGCGGTGGACGGTTCGTCCGCTCACCGCGTTGACCACCCGGGTGCGCTCGCTGCGCGCATCGATCATCGACCGCGTTCCGGGCACGAACGAACGGAGGCAGAACGGACTCCGCGATCACCGGCGCAGCGGCCCGCCGGAGGTCCGTGAGCTGGCCCGGATCTTCGACGAGATGGCCGACGACGTAGAGAACGCCACCGCGGCCCAGCGCCGTCTGGTCGCCGACACCGCCCACGCCCTGCGTAATCCGCTCGCCGCGGTCCGGTTTCGTCTCGACACTCTCGGTCTCGGCCTGACCGGCAGATCGCTCGCCTCGCATCAGAAGACGCTCGTGGAGATAGACCGGCTGGACCGCATCGTCGAGGACCTGCTCGTCCTGGCCACCGCCGAGTCGCGAGCGGCAGGCTCGGTCACCGGAGTCTGCGATGTCGCCGCGGTGATGACCGAGCGCCACGACTTCTGGGCGGGTGCGCTCGCGGATGCCGGACTGTCGGCGTCGATCGCACTGCCATCGCGGCGACCGTCCTCGACGATCGCCGCGCTCGACGAGGACGACCTCATCCGGGTGATGGACATCCTGCTGAGCAACGCGGTCAACCACGCCGGGCCGGGCGCGTCCGTCGAAGTGGGCTGCCGCTCCGAGGGAACGCGTCTCCGGATGTGGGTCGCCGACACCGGCCGCGGTGTGACGGATGACGAATTGCCCCGCGTCACGGAACGGTTCTTCCGCGCCTCGGCCGGCAGTGGACCGGGCTCCGGGCTCGGACTGTCCATCGCTGCGGCCCTCGTCGAGGGGGCCGGGGGCGAGCTGACGGTGAGCGCCGGACGACCTGCGGGCCTGCGGGTGGACCTCTGGATCCCGGCGGCGGACGCCGTGGCGGGCGATCAGTCCTAAGGGAGTGTTAGGAAACCGCGATCGGCTTCCGTTGGGCCTGTGACTGCGTTCACAGTGTTAGGGGCATCCGACGCCGGCCCCGGGTCGGGTGCACGTTCGACGACCTGGAGGACACCGATGACCGACTCGCCCACCCGGCACCCCGCGGACGCGCGGAGCGCACCGACGAGCTCCTCGCCCGCAGCGACCCGTCGCGCCGTGCTCAACACCCTGCGCGGGTCCTCGGGCAACCTCGTGGAGTGGTACGACGTCTACGTCTACACGGTGTTCGCGACGTACTTCGAGAGTCAGTTCTTCGACCCTGCCGACAAGAACTCGACCGTCTACGTGTACGCCATCTTCGCCGTCACCTTCCTGATGCGGCCGGTCGGCTCCTGGTTCTTCGGGCGCTACGCCGACCGTCGGGGCCGACGTGCGGCACTGACCTTCAGTGTGTCGTTGATGGCCGCATGTTCGCTGGCGATCGCGCTGACACCGGGTCGGGAGTCGATCGGCGTGTGGGCAGCGGTCATCCTGGTGCTCTGCCGTCTGGTGCAGGGTTTCGCCACCGGTGGCGAGTACGGCGCATCGGCCACCTACATGTCCGAGGCCGCCACTCGCGAGCGTCGCGGCTTCTTCTCGTCGTTCCAATACGTCACGCTGATCGGCGGACACGTGTTGGCACAGCTCACCCTGCTCGTGATGCAGGGCTTCCTCGACAAGGATCAGATCTCCGACTTCGGCTGGCGCATCGCGTTCCTCATCGGTGGTGTGGCCGCGGTCGTCGTCTTCTGGCTGCGCCGCAGCATGGACGAGTCGCTGACCCCGGAGCAGCTGGAAGCCGTGCGCAGCGGCGCCGACTCCGAGTCCGGATCGATTCGCGAACTCCTGCTGAACAACTGGCGTCCCCTGCTGGTCTGCTTCCTGGTCACCATCGGTGGCACCATCGCCTTCTACACCTACAGCGTCAACGCGCCGGCCATCGTCAAGACGGCCTACGAGGACCACGGCCGCACCGGTACCTGGATCAATCTCATCGGCCTGGTGTTCCTGATGGCGCTGCAACCGATCGGCGGAATGATCAGCGACAAGGTCGGACGCAAACCGGTCCTCATCTTCTTCGGTGTCGGCGGTGTCCTGTACACCTACTTCCTGATCACCTACCTGCCCCAGACCACTTCGGTCGCTGCGTCGTTGACCCTGCTCGGTATCGGTTATGTGATCCTCACCGGTTACACCTCCATCAACGCGATCGTGAAGGCGGAACTGTTCCCCTCACATGTCCGGGCCCTGGGAGTCGGTCTCGGTTACGCCCTCGCGAACTCCGCGTTCGGTGGCACCGCGCCGCTGATCTATCAGGCCGCGAAGAACGGCGGTCATGTCCCGTGGTTCATCGCCTACGTCACCGTCGTGATCGCGGTGTCGCTGCTGGTCTACATCTTCGTCCTGCGCAACAAGGCGGAGACGCCACTCGATCGCGAGCAGGGGCGGGCCTTCGTCGACGCAGGGGCCGATGCCCAGCGGGCCTAAGGTGACACCATGTCGTACGCGCGCGGGTCGGTCGACCGGCGGACCGTGCTCCGCGGGGGCTGCGGCGTGGGAGCGTTGCTTCTGCTGTCCGCGTGCGGAACCGAGCGAGGCGCACCGGTCCACCTGGCGGCCGGAGAGTCCGGCGGATTCTTCTGGGAATTTGCCGGTCTCCTCGCCGCGGCGGCCGACCGGGTGGGCGCGCCGCCGATCCGCCCTCGTCAGTCGGGCGGTTCGGCCGAGAACCTCGATGCCCTGGCGAACGGTTCCGCGGAGCTCGCCCTCAGCCTCAGCGACACGGCCACCGAGCGTGCGAATCCTCAGCTGACCGCGCTCGGGTGCGTGTACGAGAACTACTTCCAGGTGGCGGTCCGCGCCGGCTCCGGCATCGCGACAATCGCCGATCTGCGCGGACGGGTGGTGAGTGTCGGCGCACCGGGATCCGGCGCCGCGGGACTCTCCGAGCGGGTGCTCGCCGCCGCCGGCCTCGCACCCGCCCGCGACATCCGACCGGTTCGCCAGACGATGCGGGACGCCGGCGCGGCGCTCGCCGCGGGAGCGGTCGATGCCGTCATGTGGGCAGGTGGTCTGCCGACCCCGGCGTTCACCGACCCGCGGGTGCCGATCGCCCTTCTCGATCTCGGCGGTGTCGTGTCGGCCTTACGACGGCAGTACGGCCCGGCGTATGAGCCCGTGCGCATCCCGGCCGACATCTACGGCCGACATCCGGCGGTCACCACCGTCGGCGTCGCGAATCTGCTGCTCGCCCGCCGGGACGTCCCCGACGCGACCGCGGCGGCCGTCGTCGATCTGCTCCTCGACGAGTCCGCACACCTCGTGCCGTCGCAGGCGATCGGCAGCCAGTTCCTCGACGCGCAGTCCTAGATCCTCACCGGCCCCATCCCCCTGCATCCGGGTGCCGCACGCGAATACCGCCGTCGGCACGGGTAAGCCTGCGGGTACGCAGCGACGGGACGTGGTCCGTGATACACCTTGGCCGACGAGTCGAGGGTCGAGAGGATTACATGAAACTGGTGGCTTCCCGCCGCGCCGAGTTCGTTGCCGGATTGTTCGTGGTCACGCTGATCGCTGCCGGTTGCGGCACGTCAGACGCCGACGACTCGTCCCTGGGAGCATCGCCGACCTGGTCGTCAACGACGACCGCAGAACCCGGCGACACGACGGCCCCCGTTCCTGTCGCGGACAATGCGGCTCCCACCGAAACAACGGTCATGGGCGAGGACGATGTGGAGGTCACACTCACCGGCCCGATCGCGATCAAGTACGCCTCGGCGACCGACGCACAACGGGCCGCCCTGGGCAAGCCGCTCACCGGGGATCGCAACGCGGGGACCCGCGAGAGTGGCGTTGTGTACCAACAGTTCCGCGGGGGCGTGATCATCGCGAAGAACAGCGACTCCGCAACGCCCGGGTACATCATCACCTCCGGCAAGATCCGGGATGCATGGAACACAGAACGAGCACCGGACGGCACGCCGTTACTTCTCGGCACCAACGGCTCGGCCGGACCGCTGGGAGTTCCCACCAGCGACGTGACCGTCGACGGCGACCTCGAGGTGGTGACCTTCGAACACGGTGAGATCGCGGAGAACACGAGGACAGGCGAGGTGACCGTGACGGTCAACGGCAAGACCGTCCCCTCCGGTCTGGAGTAGTCGATGAGACGCCGGGTTCTCACGGTCGCTGTCGGGATGGTGGTCGTGCTCGCCTGCGGCGGATGCTCGACACAACCCGAGCAGTCGTCGTCGCCACCGACGGGCGGCACACCATCGGCGGCGACCGGTCCGGCAACCGCTCCCCCTGTCCCGGCGGGAACGAATCGATCGATGTCGTCCGGGTCGAGTATCTCGACTCCGACGATGCCGACCCCGCCGAGAACTGGGCCAACCTGTACCTACCCACTGGGGCACGCGCCGACGATTCGCTGCCGCTGGTGACGATCATCCACGGCGGCGGTTGGGAAAGTCGGGCGGGCGCAGAACAATTCGACGAGATGGCCAGGGACCTCGCCGACCGGGGGTTGGCTGTCTACAACGTGGAGTACCGACGTCTCGGCACCGGCGGAGGATGGCCAACCACTTTCCACGACGTGGCCCGCGCACTCGACCACGTGCCCGCGATTGCCGATACCTACCCCCAGTTGCGCATCGACGACGAGTTGGTGATCGGTCACAGCGCCGGTGCACAGTTGGCCGTGTGGGGCGGCACGCGCCATCGCCTCACCGATGACGAGGTGGGTTCGCGTCCGGCCTTCGTCCCATCCCGGGTGGTGTCCATCTCCGGGCCGCTGGACATGCACTACGCCGTCGACCACGGCAACAACCGCGTGATCACCCACATCCTCGGCGGCACACCGCAACAGGTCCCGGATCGCTACGACTCTGTCGACCCCATCCGCAATCTCGACCCCGCGCTACCGGTCACCCTGTTCCACGGATTGGCCGACAACGATGTCGATCCGAACAACTCCCGCCGCTACACGCGGGCCCTCGACGCCGCCGGCGGCTCGACCGACCTGCACTTGTTCGACGGCGAAACGCACACATCACTCGTCCATCGCAAGTCGCCCGCCTACACCCGAATCCTCGATCGGCTCAACGAGATCGCCCGAGCCGACATCGACGAGCTGCGCGACGAATAGCTAGGCGGCCGCGCGGACGGCTGGCTCCGATCGAGTTGCGTTGCGTTCCTTCCATTCCCATACCGCGTAAAGCACCTCGGTGGTGTACCCCAGATCCATCCGGCCGCCTCCGACCGGAACCGTCGCCTCCACGCTGATCCGGCCGTCAGGCTTCCACCCGCCGGGTACCGCGGTCGGCGGCGCCACCTCGATCTCGGCACCGTCAGGCCGATGAAACGTGAACCGCTGCAACCCATGCGCGGTGATCGCAAACTCGCCCCGATGCAACGCCCGGTGACACGAACCGCACAACAAGATCAGATTGTCCGGATCCGTGCGCCCACCCGTCGACCAGAACTGCACGTGATGGGCATGCAGATGCCGCGTCCGGCCACACCCCGGCATCTGACAACACCGATCCCGCACCAACAACGCCCGCACCAACGCCTTGTTCGGTGACCGCTTGCGACGCCCCAGACCCAACAACGCCAGCTTCCCCGGTTGACCGGGCACCCTGCGGCTCACCACCTCCCGCCTCGACGCCCCGCACCAGGCTTCAGCCACCTCGACCTCCGACAACCCGGGACCGTCATCGAGATGAGCGGACTCCACCCCCTCACCGGCATGAACAAGGATCTCCGCCCCGGGTGCGAGATCGGGCATCGCGATCCCGTCATGCACCATGTCGGCCATCGCCACCACCGCCGGCGCCACATTCGACGGCACCTGCCGCCACAGATCCCGACGCCGCGACGGCACCACCTCCGAAACCAGTTCCGAATCCGATGCGACCGAACCCGGTTCGGTGTTCCGCGGAACACTGTCCACGGTAGGCAGATCCGGATCGTCGCAGGTCCGGGTGCGTTCATACTCCGCGCGCACCGACCCAGCCAGAAACCGCGCCCCATCGAGCGGAGTCAACCGCAACGACACCGACAACGACCCATCGGCGTTCCACGTCCACCGGCCCGTCGACTCCACCGGCGGCCGGCTGTCCTCCTCGACGCCACGGTCACGGTCGATCTGGCCCATCGCCCGCACCGCCCGATCCAACTGACTCGCCGTGCACGACGACGCCAAATTCACCAACTCCTGCTCACGCTCCGGCGTCGCCACCCGCGTCAACGCCCGAACCTTCGAATACGACAACCTTCCTTCGCCAAAGGCCGTGCGGATCACCGGCAGTTCTCGGATCGCCTTGGCGACCCGCACATGCTCATGCGCGGTTCGCGGTGCGATGCCGGCCTTCCACGACAACCAGTGCGCCAGCGAGTGAATCCCCGGCCCCCGCCACGACTCCCGCTCGTCCAATTCCCCCACCAAGTCGAGGAAAGCCGCTGTCAGCGCCGTGATCTGCGCGGCGTACCCCAACACCCGCGCCTCGAGCACCTCATCAGACAACGACACCGGATCCACATCGTCGAACATCAACGACACATCCCCACCGCTACGAAAAGCACTGACCCCCAACGCAACCCCCTGAACCGAAGGAAAGGAACAGAAGAAATGTATCGCCCGGCACCGACATTTCTTCGGGCCTTACCCCGAGGTCACGAGTGTTCCGCGGAACACTAAGGGGTCGGCGCCTCGCTTCCATGCTGAGCGACTCTCGGTTCGATGACTTCGGCAGCGTAGTTCTTCCCCCACTGATTCAGTGCCGACACGAACGGACTCAGAGCCTGCCCCTGTTCGGTGAGCGAGTACTCGACCCTGGGTGGGACTTCGGGAAAGGCTGTGCGCTGCACGATGCCGTCACTCTCCAATTCACGAAGCTGGCGGGTCAGCACTCGCGGCGTCACCGGGCCGACCGCGCGTCCCAGCGCGCCATATCGCATCGGGCCCTCGAGGAGGTTCTTGACGATGGTCATCTTCCAGGAGCCACCGAGTACGGCGACGCTCACCTCCACCGGGCACACCTCGTAGGCGCGTCGCACCGGGTCTCGCAGACCGAACTCGTCGTTGCTCTCCATCGGCGGGCTCCCGTCTCCGTCTGACTGTGGACATTCTCGTCCATATGGACGATATTGTGCATACTACTGCGACGGCGCACATTGCATTAGACAAGTGGTCATGGACAGTACGATCACAGAACGCGACAACGACTCCGCGGATCAGGACTTCGCGCGCATCACCTCCGCGACAGTGGGAGTGGGGCTGGGCGCGATCGCAATTCTCGCAACGATCGCGACAGCAGCCCTGCACAGCGCCGACACCGTGCCAGGGGTCTGTGCGATGGTGTGCGCCGGGGCGCTCATGACCGTCTCTCATATCGGCATGCAATGTCAGGCAGCGATACTCCTCTTGCGGGATGGCCGATGGCTGCCGGCAGTGCTGGCCGCCGCCATCTGCGCCGCGACGCTGACTGCGCTCTACCTGTTGGCCTTCCACCACGCCGCGGGGTGGTACCTGCTGCTCATCAGCGCGGTGTCGGTGGCCGCGTACGCCTTCGCCGTCGGTGAGGGCTCGACTAGACCGGTCAGCCGCCGAGCAGGTCCAGCACCTTGGTGACGGTGGCCCAGTTGCGCATGGTGCTGACGCTCTCGGGTGTCGTCGGGACCGGCCGGCGGTTGAGTTCCGCAGCCAACACGCTGCGACCGAGTCCGTTCGGTGTGTGCAGGTACACCCGCCGCCCGATCACCACACCCGAGTCCTCGCTACCCTTCGCTCGCGCCCGCCGTTCGGCATCGCCGACGATCGCTGCGGTGTCAGGTCCGACGTCGTCGCGGTGATGTAGGTGACCACGTCGGTCAGTCCCATCGACCCGGCGATTCCACGTAGGTCCGACATCGCGATCCTGTTGCGAGCACCCAGGTTTACTCCGCCGAGCAACGCGACGTGGGAACGCACCGTGTGAAACTAGCCGCCGATCTCCTCCAGAGGCAATGCGCGGACGGCTCAGCCATCGGTGTCGTCTACCGCGCCGAACGTCATACCGAGAGACACAGCAAGGCACCGGCGCAGCCAACTGCCGACGCCGCGGGCGTATCTCGATGCGGCGCCATCTCACGGGTGGCGAACTCGAGCGGGCAGGAAGGCAGCACTCTATGCAGGCAGTCAGCTTCGAACCGACAGTCGTAGAAGACCATGACGCGTCCCCAGCAGGTCGCGCCCTGGCAGTGATCTCGACACAGCGCGATCACCTCATCATTTTGACCGTGCACGGCAGCATCGATCTACTCGCCGTTCCGCGACTGGGCGCAGCGGTTCTGGAGGCGGTGAGCGAGCAGCCCCGCGGCCTGATCATCGACCTCACCAGCACCGACTTCCTCGCGTCCACCGGCATCGCTACGCTCCTCGCCGCACACGCGGCCATCACACCGGCCGGCCGGTTCGGAGTGGTTGCCGAGCATCCCGCGATCACGCGACCACTGCAACTGACGGGTTTCGATCGCACACTCGGCCTCTACCCCACACTCGCGGACGCCTTCACCGCCATGCCCCAGGCTTGAGTAGGCTCACTCCGCGCTGAGAAATTGAACGATCACCGCGTTCACGGCCTGCGGCGCCTCGATGGGGATGAGGTGTGTCCCCGGGATGACCGCCAGCCGCGCGCCGTCGATGGCCCCGACGACGTCGCGACTGTGATCGAGTGTCACCTCGTCCTGATCGCCCTGCATGACCAGTGTCGGTGCGGTGATCGCCGACAGGTCGCCGAGATCGATCTCGGGCTCGGTGTTGATCATGGCCATCGTCTTGGCGAAGATGACCGGGAAATGCTCTGCCCCGTCCGGGGATTCGGAGGCGTAATCCTCAGCGAAGAAGCCCATCAGCTCGTCGTCGGCGGTGTCGAGCGCATCGAGCATGCCGCCGGCGGCACGCCCCGAACTGTTGTAGTACTGCCCGATCAGTACCAGATGACGGACCAGATCAGGACGGCGCAGCGCGACCAGCACACCCACCACCGCGCCGTCACTCCACCCGACGATCTCGGCGGGACCACCGACCACCTCGTCGAGATAGGCGATCGTTTCCTCGGCCATATCCGCGTAATGGAACTCGTCGGTCACGTCTGGACTGTGACCATGGCCGTGACGCTCCGGAGAGAACACCTTCCATCCAGCATCCACGAGCGCCGGCACCTGACCGCCCCACGACGACGCACCGGAGAGAGCGCCGTGTAGCAGTACGACCGGTTGTCCCTCACCCTGGATCTCATGCCACACACGGGTGTTCGGTTCCGGATGACTGATGGTCGTGTACTCGCGTATCGGAGATGCCACGTGACCACAGTACGGGGAGGTAGTGCACGACCGATGAGAAACGGGCGTCGAGCAAGTCAGTCCCGGTGAGTGCTCAGAGACGACGAGAGGATTCGCATGCCCACCGACACCACCCCGGCGAGTTTGATGTCCGAGGCCGCCGATCACATGCTCACTTTCACTGCCGCGATCACCGATACGGAACTGGACCGCCCGACCCCGTGTCCCGACATGAACGTCGCCGCGTTGCTGGCCCATGTCGACGGGCTGTCCCAGGCGTTCGCGGCCGCGGCACGCAAGGACTTCGGCCCATTGACCTCGACGCCGCCGGACCCGACCCAGAGCCGACTGTCACCGGCGTGGCGAGACGAGCTGCGCCGTCACGTGCGCGACCTCTCGGACTCGTGGAACGACCCAGCCGCCTGGGACGGTATGACCCAGGCAGGCGGCGTCGAGTTGCCCGCCGAGGTCATGGGGATGGTGGCGCTGTCGGAACTGGTCCTTCACGGCTGGGATGTCGCGCGTGCCGCGGACATCACCTTCGACATCCCCGACGAGATCCTGCAGGTCGTCTTCGACTTCCACCATCCGCCCCAACCGCAGGAGGAACGCGACGGCATGTTCGGACCGGTCGTCGAGGTGCCCGACGACGCACCTCTCGTCGATCGACTCGCGGGACTGGCCGGCCGCGACCCGCGGTGGCCGCAAGGTATGTGACGCCGGGGTGTGGGCGTATCAACCAGCGCCCCAGGCGACTTTCCTTCTCGCTCTCAGGACTCCTAGCGCGGCGCCCGGGCGCTGAACCGAAGTGCTCCCGGCGTCGTGTCCACTCGTACATCGACGAACCCCGCGTGTTCGAGACGACCGGGTAGTGTCGCCGGCCGAACGGGATTGTAGGTATCCCCGACGTGCACCAGAGCGAATGGCGGTGTCGGAGTGCCATCCCCGCCGACGAATACCCCGCCCGGCGACAGGAGCCGACGCGCCTCTGCGAACAAGGCGTCTTGCAAACCCTCCGTCGGGACGTGGTGAAGCATCGCCATCGAGACCACGGAGGAGTAGTCACCCGCTGCCAGTCCGGTATCGGTGGCATCACCCTCGATGATCCGAACCCGCTGGTCGGCGGCGTGGCGTTGCCGCAGATGCTCGACGTATCCCGGGTCGATCTCGACGGCGGTCACCGCCTCCGCGCGCGATGCGAGAAACGAGGTGTTGGCGCCGTAACCCGGGCCGATCTCGAGCACCGAGCCTCCTAGGTCTGCGCCATCGAGTGCCCAGGGAAGCAGCACGCGTCCGCTGACGATCGACCAGGCATGCGAACGACAACACCAGCGGTGCAGCACATTCATGGCCATGAAGATCAGGGTACCCACAGTACAGTCACAACCACGACGCATTCTGGGTCGACAACTCTGGTGTCCGAGCACCAGAACGCATCGGTCACACCCGAAACGGCCAGCCGGTGATCTTCTTCTCCCGCGGCGGAGCGTAGGTCCGGACCTTTGACGTCGAGAGTCCCATCCGGACAAGACCTTCGGCGATCGTGACCGCCGCGCGGACGCCGTCGACGATCGGGACCCCGGTCGCCTCGCGGACCTGCTCCTCGAGCTCGGCCATCCCGCCGCAGCCCAGGCAGATCACCTCGGCGTGGTCGTCGGCCACGGCACGGGTGGACTGTTCCACGATCGCCTTGACCGCCCGCTGCGGGTCCGACTCCAGTTCCAGTACACCGAGTCCCGACGCCCGGACCGACGCGCAACGCTGGTCGAGGCCGGCGAGCTTGAGTCGATCCTCGATGAGCGGGACCGTTCGGTCCAACGTCGTCACCACCGAGTACCGGTGTCCCAGATACATCGCCGTCGACGCCGCAGCTTCGGTGATGTCGACGACGGGGACCTCGAGGAGTTCCTGCAGTCCCTCCCGGCCGTGTTCGCCGTAACCGGCCTGGATCACGGCGTCATACGGCTCGGGATAGGCGAGAACCGCGTCCATCACGGCGATGGCGGCGAGGTAGGACTCGAAGTTCCCTTCGCACGAGTCGGCGCCGAAACGAGGTGTGACACCCACGATCTCGGTCCCCGGTGAGGCGACCGAGCGCGCCGAGTCGGCGATGGCCTCGGTCATCGACACGGTCGTGTTGACGTTGGCGACGAGGATGCGCACGATGCTTTTCCTTCTGGATCAGTGGGTGCTGGCGACGGAGATCGACTCGCCCGACACCTCGGCGAACGGTCCCCGGCGGTCGGCGACCGCGAGGTAGACGATCGCTCCGAGTCCGGCACCGATGAACCACGAGAACTCCGAGATCACCTCGAAGGCCGGGACGAAGGCCATCACCAGGGCGATCGCGGCGGTCGGGACCAAGGCGGCGATCGCCCGCATGTTCACGCCGTTCCGGTAGTGATAAGCGCCGTCCGGCGCTTCGGTGAACAGCGCCGGCACGTCGATACGCGAGCGGCGGACGAGCCAGTAGTCGGCCATCACGATCCCGAACAGCGGTCCGAGGAGCGCGCCGAGTCCGCCGAGGAAGTAGTTGATCACCGCGGGTGAGTTGTAGAGGTTCCACGGCAGGATGACCAGTCCGATGACCGCGGCGACGAGCGCTGCGCGCCGGAAGTCGAGATGGCGCGGGAACAGGTTGGAGAGCGCGTAGATCGGCGCGACGAAGTTGGCCATGAGGTTCACCGCGACGGTGAGGATCAGAAGCGCCAGGCAGGCCAGCACCAGCAGGAAGGTGTTGGGGACGGTCTGCACGATGTCCGCCGGCGACTCGATGACCGTGCCGTTGATCCGGAACTGGGCACCTGCGAGGACGATGACGATGCCGCCGAACAGCAGCATGTTGAGCGGGATGCCCCAGAAGTTGCCGCGCACGATGGCTTTTCGCGATTCCGCGTTACGCGTGAAGTCGCAGAAGTTGAGGACGAAGGTGCCGTAGATCGCGACCCACAGGCTGGCGCCGCCGATGATCTGGAGCCACATGTCCACGCCGGTCAGCGAGTCGGGAGTCGACCACGCGATGGTCCAGTCGGCGTTGCTGAGCATCCAGATGGCCAGCGCCACCATCGTGATCAGGATGACCGGACCGGCGAAGGCCTCGTAGCGGCGGATCATCTCCATGCCGTAGCTGACGATGATCACCTGGATCACCCACAGCGACACGAACGAGATCCAGCCCAGGGTCGAGAGCCCGAGGAAGCGGTTGGTGTCCAGATCTGCGGCGCCCGGGAACAGAGCGATGAGCATGATCCGGAGCACGACAGAGGCGAGATAGGTCTGGATGCCGAACCACGCGATGGCCACACCACCACGGATGAGGGCGGGGATCTGCGCACCGCGGATGCCGAACGAGATCCGGCTCATGACGGGGAACGGCACACCTGTCTTCTCTCCCATGAAGCCGGAGAGGTTCAGCAGCAGGAAGAGGAACACCCCACCCAGCACGAGGGCGGTGAGGATCTGCCATCCGCCGAGCCCGAGGGCGAAGAGGCCGATCGCGAAGGCGTAGTTGCCCAGGCTGTGGACGTCGTTGGCCCACAACGTGAAGATGTTGTACGTGTTCCAGCGTCGCCCGACGCGACGTGTCGGGGCCAGGTCGTTGTTGTACAGCTTCGGGCTCAGCCCGGCCGGGACGGTTCCGGTGACACCGGAGTCGCTCTCACCGACGGGGATCGTGTGCTGCTCAGTGCTCATCTCTGCACTTTCGATCGGACGGTCGAGGACCGCGCTCCTACACTCGCGAAAGTTCCGTGATGTGGAATCAAGTTTCCGCGTTCGTGATAGTTAGCCTCACGATCCGGGCCGTTGTCAATAGCATGGCACCGCCCTACTCGCGAGTTGAGTTCCGAAATGACAGCGCAACATTCCATGATGAGGAATAACCTGGGTTAGTCTCTGGATCGACCCAGGACACGGCGAAGCAAGGAGTCCCGCCCCATGACCGCAGCACCCGATGCCCCGGCCCCCTCCTCGGACACACCGTTCGACCTGGTCGTCCGGGGTGAACAGACGCTGACCACGGCCGGCATCGTGGCGCGTGAGATCGGTATCCGGGACGGCCGGGTGGTCGCCATCGAACCGCTCGGCAGTGGCCTGGTCGGAACCGAGGTCATCGAACTCGCCGACGATCAGGTGATGATCCCCGGGCTGGTGGACACCCACGTCCACGTCAACGAGCCCGGCCGCACCGAGTGGGAGGGCTTCGACTCGGCCACCCGCGCGGCCGCAGCAGGCGGCGTCACCACCCTGATCGACATGCCGCTCAACTCGATCCCGCCGACCGTCAACGTCGACGCTCTGGCCGAGAAGCGTGCTGCAGCGCAGGGCAAGACCCACATCGACGTCGGTTTCTGGGGCGGCGCCATCCCGGGCAACGAGGACGACCTGCGCGGGTTGCACGATGCGGGCGTGTTCGGCTTCAAGTGCTTCCTGCTGCACTCCGGGGTCGATGAGTTCCCCCACCTCACGGCCGACGAGATGGAAGCCGACATGGCCAAGCTCGCCGAGTTCGACTCGCTGATGATCGTCCACGCCGAGGACTCCCGCGCCATCGACAAGGCCCCGTCGCCCGAAGGGGACGAGTACACCCGCTTCCTCGCGTCGCGCCCGCGCGGCGCCGAGAACCTGGCGATCGCCGAGGTCATCGAGCGGGCACGCTGGACCGGCGTCCGCGCCCACGTACTGCACCTCTCGTCATCGGATGCACTGCCGATGCTGGCCAGCGCGAAGCGCGACGGCGTGAAGATCACGGTCGAGACGTGTCCGCACTACCTCACCCTGCTGGCCGAGGAGGTACCGAACGGCGCGACGGCCTTCAAGTGCTGTCCGCCCATCCGCGAGGCCGGTAACCGTGAACTGCTGTGGGAGGGATTGCTGGCCGGCACGATCGACTGCATCGTCTCCGATCACTCCCCCTCCACCGTCGACCTCAAGGACCCCGAGAACGGCGACTTCGGGGTCGCCTGGGGTGGCGTCGCCTCGCTGCAGCTGGGTCTGTCCCTCATCTGGTCGGAGGCCAAGAAGCGCGGCATCGACCTGCCGCAGGTCATCGAGTGGATGGCGTCGAAACCCGCCGACCTCGCCGGCCTGCCGACCAAGGGCCGCATCGCCCTCGGTTGCGATGCCGATTTCGCGATCTTCGAGCCGGAGTCCGCGCAGATCGTCGACGTCAACCGCCTGCACCACAAGAACCCGGTGAGTCCGTACGACGGTCGCGCGCTCGCCGGCGTGGTCAAGGGGACCTGGGTTCGCGGTCAGAAGGTGGACTTCGAGACCGCCCGCGGCCGGATGCTTCGCCGCGGCGACGTCTGACCCTCCTCCTGCCGCCTGAGCCCCGTCGAAGGCCCCGGTAAGCTCGATCGAATGAGTTCGGATGACCAGCACACCGGCCTGGCCGATGAGTTGGCCGCGCGTTCCGACGATGCGCTGACCGAGCTCCTCCTCGAGCGCCCCGATCTCGCCTCACCGACACCGTCGGGTACCCGCGTGCTGGCGCAGCGTGCGCTGTCAGCGGCGTCGCTGTCCCTGGCGGGCGACGATCTCGACGTCCTCGCGGTAGCGGTGCTCGAGGAGGTCGTCGCCCGCCACGCCCGCAGTCCGAAGAAGACCAGGCGCCCGTCGGTCGCGACGATCGTCAAGGCCTTGTCCGGACGAGCCGACGCCGAGGCCGTCCGTACCCGCATCGATCTCCTCAGGCGCCGCGCCATCCTGTGGGGTGAGGATGCCTCGCTGTGCACGGGTGAGCACGTCGATGCCGCGATGCCGTGGAAGGCCAAGCACCTCACCGGACCGCTTGTCGGCCGTTCGGGCGAGGAGATCGCCGCGATGATCGCCGATCTCGACGAACGTTCCCTCGGGCTGCTGCAGACCCTGGCGCGCGGCCCCGCCCTCGGCCGAAGTCGCGATGCGGATCCCGACGCCGATCCGTCTTCCCCCGTCGCGCAACTGATCTCGTCGGGTTTGCTCGCCCGCATCGACAATCTGACCGTCGAACTCCCACCGATGGTGGGCGCCGCGCTTCGAGACGAACCACACTGGCACACAGACGTTCTCACGCCGCCTCCGCTGCACGACCCGCGCGCCAAACCACGTTTCGGCGCCAAGGCGGTCGACGCTGCTGCCGGCGGCGAGGCGCTCGAGCTGATCCGGCACCTCACCCAGCTGATCACGGTACTCGGGGCGACACCGGCGGCCGTGCTCCGTTCCGGCGCGCTCGGCGTGCGCGAGCTCCGTCGTCTGGCGAAGCTGACCGGTCTCGAGACGCAACGGGTCGCGTTCCTGATCGAGCTCGCCGCCTACCTGCGGCTCATCGACGCCGGTTTCCCGGAACCCGCGCCGCCCAACGACTCCGGCGAGCAGTTCTTCGCCCCCACGTCCACCGCCGACACGTGGCTGCACCAACCGCGGGAGCGCCAGTGGCTCGCACTGGCCGATGCGTGGATGCACATGCCGCGCCGCGCTTGGCAGGTCGGCGAACCCGATCGGGACGGCAACGCACTGGCCACCCTGGCCGCCGACCTGCACGACGCGTACGCCCCGGTGCAACGTCAGCTGATCCTGTCCACGCTCGCCGACGCCGGCGCCGCGGTGGGCGTGCCTGCCGACACTGTCCTCGCCAACCTCCATTGGCACCGCCCCCGCCAGATCCGCCGTTTCAGTCGCCGCGTCGTCACCGAAACACTCCGTGAGGCAAGAGAGTTGGGGCTCGTCGCGCACGACGCGTTGACCACCGTCGGTCGCGCGTACACCGTCGAGGAATCACCTGACTCCGACCCCGCGGACGTCGACGCCGCCGTGCTCGCCGCGATGCGCAAGGCCCTGCCCGAACCGGTGGACCACTTCCTGACGCAAGCCGATCTGACGCTGACCGTCCCCGGCCCGATGACATCGGAACTCGCCGAACAGGTGGAGCTCGTCGCCGATCTCGAGTCGGGCGGCGCGGCGTCGGTCTATCGGGTCTCGCCGGAGAGCGTGCGTCGGGCACTCGATGCGGGCCGCAGCAGCAACGAGTTGCTCTCGATGTTCACGACACACTCGAGAACCCCGGTGCCGCAATCACTCACGTACCTCATCGAAGACGTGGCACGGAAGCACGGCCAGTTGCGGGTGGGTGTGGCGTCGGCGTTCATCCGGTGCGAGGACCCGACGGTGCTGGCCGCGGTGCTGCGCAGTGCGGCCGCCGAACCGCTCGCGCTCCGCGCGCTGGCCCCCACGGTCGCGGTGTCACCGTCGGAGGTCCGCGACGTCATCGATCGGCTGCGGGCCGCGGGATTCGCTCCGGCGGGCGAGGATTCGTCGGGGGCCCTGGTCGATCTGCGCGACCGGGGCAGCCGGGTCACGGTGTCGCGGGCCCGGCGGCAGAGCCAGCCGCGCCGCAACGCGCCGTCGGAGGCGCAACTGCGATCGGTGGTCACCCGCATCCGCTCCACCGACCGGGCAGCCGCGGCGACACCGGTTCGCGGCACCGCCACGACGACCCCGGTCCGGGCGACCGGTGGGGGCGAATCCGCGACCGCGCTCATCCAGCTCGCCCTCCGCGCCAACCGCAGGCTGCGCGTCGGATATGTCAACGCACAGGGTTCGGCGAGCCGGCACGTGGTGACGCCGAAGATCCTCGGCGCGGGCCAACTCGTCGCCGTCGAGGAGGGCAGCGACGACGAGCAGCGCTTCTCGCTGCATCGGCTCACCAGCGTCGAGCTCCTCGACGCCTGAATCCCCGCGGTAGAGACATCCTGTGATGGACGTCTCATCCTTGGTACGCTCGAGTATGACCGCGGCGCGCGAACTCCCTGTACGAGGGCAATCCGGTGGGCCCGTTGACACCTATCAGCACGACCTCGTCACGCGGATGAAACCGGCGCCGCGCCGCCGCCGGGTGAAGCGGCCGGTTGATCTCGTGACCGCCATCGGGCCGTCCCTCTCGGTCGCCAACGTGATCATGCAGCTGGCGAACCCGAAGGTCGGTTACGGCGTCCACGAGAGCCGGGTGCCGTCAGGCAACGCGATCAAGCGCCCCATCAAACGCGGGCGGACCACCGGGACGTTCCTCGCCGTCGCGCTGATGGGCACCGACGACGACAAGGCCTACGTCCACGAGGCCGTCGGTCACGTCCACGACCAGGTGTACTCGACCGCGACGAGTCCCGTCCGCTACAGCGCGAACGACTCGCGTCTGCAGCTGTGGGTCGCGGTGTGCCTGCTCAAATACTTCATCGACCAGTACGAACTGCTCTACGGCCCCTTGAGCGCCGGGGAGAAGCAGATGGTGCTCACCGAAGCGCACCCGCTGGGTACCGCGCTCAACGTGCCCCGGGACAAATGGCCGTCGACCTACGACGATCTGCTCGTCTACTGGAACGCCGAACTGGCCGCGCTGCGCATCGACGACCCGGTCCGCGACGAGCTCCGCAGCCTCGCCGACCTGTCTTTCCTCGAGTACCGGGTGGGCCCGCTCGGAACTCTCGCGCACGTCACGCTCGGACCGTCGCTTGCGTACGCGATCAAGGCCGGGCTGCCGCCGGAGTTCCGCGAGCTGATGAATTGGCGCTGGACCGAACGCGACGAGCGTCGGTACCAGCGCGCGCTCGCCGGGTTCCGTCTCGTCGACCCGGTCGTCGCCCCGGTCCTGCGGGGCATCTTCCGGCTGAACCTGCTCGATCTGCGTCTTCGCCGCAAGCTCGGCATCCCCGTCTTCTGACTCTCGCAGGGTCTCGCGCGTCACAGAGCAGGCCCGACGCTGACAACCGTCGGGGCTTTCTGGACAATGGATCGGGTGACCGACGGACCCCTGATCGTGCAATCCGACAAGACGCTGCTGCTCGAGGTGGATCACCCCGACGCCGCGGCGGCGCGCGCGGCGATCGCACCCTTCGCCGAACTCGAACGTGCCCCCGAGCACGTCCACACCTACCGGGTCACCCCGCTCGCGCTGTGGAACGCCCGAGCCGCAGGTCACGACGCCGAACAGGTCGTCGACGCGCTCGTGACGTTCTCGCGCTACGCGGTCCCCCAGCCGCTGCTGATGGACGTCGTCGACACCATGGGCCGGTTCGGTCGACTGCAGCTGGTCAAGCATCCGGCACACGGGCTGACCCTCGTCAGCCTCGACCAGGCGGTCCTGATCGAGGTGATGCGCAACAAGAAGATCGCGCCGATGCTGGGCGCGCGTATCGACGACGACACGGTCATCGTGCATCCGTCCGAGCGCGGCCGGCTCAAGCAGGTGCTGCTGAAGGTCGGCTGGCCCGCCGAGGATCTCGCCGGGTACGTCGACGGCGAGGCCCACGCCATCGAGCTCGCCCAGGACGACTGGCAGCTGCGTGACTACCAGGAGATGGCGGCCGACTCGTTCTGGGCCGGTGGCTCGGGCGTGGTGGTCCTCCCCTGTGGTGCCGGCAAGACGATGGTCGGCGCGGCGGCGATGGCCAAGGCCGGCGCGACGACGCTGATCCTGGTCACCAACACGGTCGCCGGGCGCCAGTGGAAACGTGAACTCATCGCGCGCACCTCTCTCACCGAGGAGGAGATCGGCGAGTACTCGGGTGAGCGCAAGGAGATCCGTCCCGTCACCATCGCGACGTATCAGGTGATGACCCGCAAGTCGAAGGGCGAGTACCGCAATCTCGACCTGTTCGATTCCCGCGACTGGGGCCTGATCATCTACGACGAGGTCCACCTACTCCCCGCGCCCGTCTTCCGGATGACCGCCGACCTGCAGTCGCGTCGTCGACTCGGCCTCACCGCGACCCTGGTCCGCGAGGACGGTCGCGAGGGTGACGTCTTCAGCCTCATCGGACCCAAGCGGTACGACGCCCCGTGGAAAGACATCGAGGCGCAGGGCTGGATCGCTCCGGCCGACTGCATCGAGGTCCGCGTGACGCTGACCGATGAGGAACGTCTGCAGTACGCCGTCGCCGAACCCGAGGAGAAGTACAAGCTCTGCTCGACGGCACACACCAAGGTCAACGTGGTCAAGGCGATCCTCGACAAGCACCGCGGCCAGCAGACCCTGGTCATCGGCGCCTACATCGATCAGCTCGAGGAACTCGGGCGTGAACTCGACTGCCCGGTGATCCAGGGCTCCACCAAGAACAAGGAGCGCGAGGTGCTCTTCGACCGGTTCCGTACGGGCGAACTGCAGACCCTCGTGGTGTCGAAGGTGGCCAACTTCTCCATCGACCTCCCCGAGGCCTCGGTCGCGGTACAGGTGTCGGGGACCTTCGGCTCACGCCAGGAAGAGGCACAGCGACTCGGGCGGCTGCTGCGCCCGAAACGCGATGGCGGACAAGCACACTTCTACTCGGTGGTGTCCCGCGACACCCTCGACGCCGACTACGCGGCGCACCGCCAGCGGTTCCTCGCCGAGCAGGGTTACGCCTACCGCATCACCGACGCCGACGACCTCCTCGGCCCGACGATCGGTGACGCCACCTCCGCGGACTGAGCGCCCCACCGCTCCCTGAGGTGCGAGGAGCGTAAGCGACGCCCCACCGCTCCCTGAGGTGCGAGGAGCGATAGCGACGCCCCACCGCTCCCTGAGGTGCGAGGAGCGTAAGCGACGCCCCACCGCTCCCTGAGGTGCGAGGAGCGTAAGCGACGAGCCACGAAGGGTCAGCTCAGGTCTCGACGAGGCAGTACCCGATCGACTCCGGTTCGTAGAAGAACCACTTCGTCTCGTCGCCGGAGCAGCTCACCGACGCGTCCGACCGCGTCGTGACGCGAGCAAGGACGGTCTGCGCCGTCGCGGAACTCGCGCACGGGGCTTCGCGGTAGTCCGCGAGCGAACCACCCGAGAGTGGCACGAGGTAGCACAGGTTCTCGTAGAAATTCGGTGTGAGACAAAGCTTGTCGGTGCTGCCCGGGAAGGTGAGCGTCGAATTCTGCGGGCTCGCACACGACGTCGCGGAAGCGATCTTCGACGCGGTGTAGAAGTTGAGACCGGCCGAGTCACAGTCGACCTTCGACGCGTTCACACTCGTCGACGAGCCGGATTCGGTGGCAATGCCGATACATTCGCCGACCTGCACGTCTCCCGGCCCGTTCACCGCCGACGTCGTGCTGTCGGTGGTACGTGGCACGGAGGTCCCGGCGCCGGAGGTGGTGGTCTCCGGGCCGGCGGCCGCGGTGGATCTCGATGTCGAGTCACCGCCCGCGGTCGGTGCGCTCGACACCTGCGTCGCGACGTACACGACGCCGGCGGCAATCGCGAGAACGAGGATCACGGCGAGCGAGCCCAGCGCGATCAGGAGACCGGACCGGCTCTTCGGCGGTGGCGGCGTGAAGCCACCCTGCGAGGGATACCCACCGGGATGCGTACCGGGATGCGACTGGTACGGCGAATACGGTTGCGGCCCAAGCGGATGATTCGGCGGCGGCGCCGGAACCGGAGGTGACACGGGCTGCGGCACGGGTGACGGGGCGCGCACCGTCGGCTCCTTGGAGAACTGCGGGGCGCTCAGCGCACGTTCGAGGTCGGCCGCGAACTCGCGGCACGAACCGTACCGGCGGTCGGGCTCCTTCGCGAGTGCGCGACCGAACACCGGATCGACGGCGGCCGAGATACCCGGTCGGAGGGTCGATGGGCGCGGCGGCATCGACTGCAGGTGGTGGGCGATGATCGACGCGGTGCCGGCGCCCTGGAACGGCGGCCGACCGGTGAGGAGTTCGAAGACGGTGGCCGCGAGCGCGTACTGGTCGGCGCGCGGACCGACCGGATCGCCGAGCAGCTGCTCGGGTGCGGCGTACGCCACGGTGCCGAGGAAGACGTTGGTCGAGGTGAGGTGACTGACGTCCTGTTCGGACTTGGCGATCCCGAAGTCCGCGAGCAACACTCGCGGCTCGGGACCGCCCACGCCCTGGAGCAGGATGTTGGCCGGTTTGACGTCCCGATGCAGGAGCCCCGTCGCGTGCGCCCGGTCCAGCGCAGCACCGACCGCACGCACGATGGCGATGACCGTCGCGGTGTCGAGGCCGCGCGGGTTCTGACGGAGCAGCTTCAGTGCATCGATGCCGTCGATGTACTCCATCGCGATCCACAGGTGACCGTCGTATTCGCCGGAGTTGAAGATCGTCACGATCGACGGATGGACGACGCTCGAGGCGTGCTCGGCCTCCTTGACGAAGCGCTGCCGGTACATCGGGTCGCGACTGAGATCGGCGGGCAGAACCTTCAGCGCTTCGTTCCGCGGCAGGTGTGGGTGCCTCGCAAGATAGATCTCACCCATACCGCCTCGACCGACGAGTCGGATGATGGTGTAGCCGGCGAAGTGCTCGCCGGGGTTGCGGGGCATCGCTCCTCCTCGCGTCAGGCGTCGCCTACCGACGTCATGCAGAACGCGCGCGCTTCCGGTTCGTCATAGGTGGCCTTGAGTTGTTCCTCGTTGCATTCGAGCGAGCCGTCGCCGCTGGCGTCGACGCGATAGATCGCCGATCCGGATTCCGCGCTGCCCGCGCAGTCGATCTTCGCGAAGTCGACGAGCGATCCGCCCGCCGACTGCGGGATCTGGTAGCACTGCCCGTCGGCGAAGTTCGGCATGAGACACAGCTTGTCGGGGGTCTCCGGGAACGTCAGATAGTTCTCGAACTCGCCGCATTCACCGGAGATCACCTGTGTGGCGACGAACGTCATCCCCTCCCCGTCGCAGTCGGTCTTCGTCGCCTCCACAGTGGAGCTGCCGTCGGCTTCGCGCACCTCGACACACTCCCCGATCGCGACGTCGGAGGGCTCGGAGACATTGTTGGTGACGCGTTCCACCGACGAGCAGGCCGTCACGACAAACAGCGCAGCGCACCCCATGATCGCTGCCGACACACGAACCCGTCCGGCGGGCTTCTTCACCTTTGCTGGGTCTTTCATGCACGGATCGTACGCCGGGACGGGGTCGGTGAACCCGCCATTCACCGACAGGTCGGGTGTCCTCGCAGAGTGCACCTGTGCCACTGTGGGATCCATGTCATTCGAGGACAGGACAACCACCCGCCTTCGTCCGTTCGTCACGACGATCTTCGCCGAGATGTCGGCGCTGGCCGTCGAACACGATGCGGTGAACCTCGGACAGGGCTTCCCCGACACCGACGGGCCCGCGTCGATGCTCGATGCGGCTCGCAGAGCCATCACCGACGGCCGCAACCAGTACCCACCGGGCATCGGAGTGCCGGAGTTGCGGCACGCGGTTGCACGGCAACAGCGCGACCTCTACGGACTGGACTACGACCCGGACCGCGAGGTGCTGATCACGGTCGGTGCGACCGAGGCGATCGCGGGTGCCGTCGTCGGCCTGGTGGAACCGGGTGACGAGGTCATCATGATCGAGCCCTACTACGACGCCTACGCGGCCACCGTCGCGATGGCGGGTGGTGTGCGGCGCGTCGTGCCGCTGATCCCCGACGGAGACGGCTTCCGCCTGGATCGCGACCGGCTCGCAGCCGCCTTCGGTCCGAAGACGTCGATGGTGGTGGTGAACAGTCCGCACAATCCGACGGGAACGGTCCTCTCGCCCGGCGATCTCGCCGAGATCGCGCGGCTGTGCGTCGAGCACGACGTCGTCGCCGTCACCGACGAGGTCTATGAACACCTCGTCTTCGACGGACGGACCCACACCCCGCTCGCGACGCTGCAGGGCATGCGGGAACGGACGCTACGGATCTCGAGTGCCGCGAAGACCTTCAACTGCACCGGCTGGAAGGTCGGCTGGGTCAGCGGACCGCCCGATCTCATCGCCGCAGCCCGCACGGCGAAGCAGTACATGTCCTATGTCGGCTCCGGACCGTTCCAGCCCGCGGTCGCGCACGCCCTGGATCACGAGATGACCTGGGTCCGCGAGTCGGCAGCAGCGCTGCAGGCCAAGCGCGACCTGATCTCGACCGCCCTGACCGATGCGGGTTTCGCTGTACACCGAAGCGAAGCAACATATTTCGTCTGCGCCGACCCGCGGCCGCTCGGGGTCGACGACGGTGTCGAATTCTGCCGGTCCCTACCCGAACGCATCGGTGTCGCCGCGGTGCCGGTGAGTGTGTTCACCGACGAGCGCGAACCCTGGCACCACCTGCTGCGCTTCGCTTTCGCCAAGCGCGACGAGGTGATCGCCGAGGCCGCCGAGCGACTCCGCAGGCTGTGACTCATGCCCGGCCGGTTGAGCCAGGCCTCCCCCGCTGAACCACCCGCTGGTTGAGCCAGGCATCCCCCGCTGGTTGAAACAGGCCTCCCCCCGCTGGTTGAGCCGGCACCGACCGAAGCGAGGAGCCGAGTCGAAACCACTTGGTGACCTCGACAGACTCGGCGAGCGGGTGGGGCAGCCCTGCTCAGCGCAACGCCGGGATCACCCGCTCCTCGAACAGTTCGAGGTCTTCGCGGTCGACGGCGATGTTCGGGAAGTAGCAGATCCCGTATGCCAGACCGGCGTCGGCGAGGCCGCGCAGGTTCTCCGCGACCTGTTCCGGAGTACCGACGGCGGGCATGCCCCGGAATGCTCCGAGGCTGCCTGCGGCGGCCTCGGGGCCGACGGTTGTGCTCAACCGTGCTTCGAGGTCGGCGAGCTTGCGCTCCACGTCGGCCTCGGTCTCCCCGAGCATGACGTTGTAATTGGCCGACCGGGTGATCGACTCGAAGTCGCGTCCGAGGTCGGCACAATGTTGCTGCAGCACTGTCGATTTGTGCGCAAAGCCGTCCAGCGTGCCGTCGAAGTTGGTGTAGTCGGCGTACTTCGCCGCGATCCGCAGGGTCTTCTTCTCCCCACCGCCGGCGATCCACAGCGGCAACCGTCCGGCGGTGGGCTGCGGGGCGCAGATGGCGTCGTCGACGGTGTAGTACTTGCCGTCGAGGGTCGCCCGTCCGGTCTCCCAGGCCTGCTTCATGATCTGCACGCCCTCGTCGAGCCGCCCCAGTCGCTCCCCCGCCGACGGGAACCCGTAACCGTATGCGCGCCACTCATGTTCGTACCAACCCCCGCCGATGCCCATCTGCACGCGACCACCGGAGATGAGGTCTGCGGTGGCGGCCACCTTGGCCAGGTACATCGGGTTGCGATAACTCATCGCGGTGCACATCTGCCCGATCTCGACCCGGCTGGTGGTGGCTGCGAGCGCAGCCACGAGAGTCCACGCCTCGTGAGTCGCCTCATCGGTAGGCAGTGGGACGGTGTGGAAGTGGTCGTAGACCCAGACCGAGTCCCAGCCACCCGATTCGGCGCGGTCGGCGACCGACGACATCACCCCCCACTGGTCCGCGGGTTCCACACCCACTAGATCGAGACGCCAGCCCTGCGGAATGAAGAGTCCGAATCGCATGCCGTCCAACTTACGCGGCCGTCGACCATCGTCAGGACTCGATCTGCCATCCGGCGTACGGTCCGCGCGTCGTGCGAGATCAGCAACACCGACGTTTCGGCGGCACGCAACTCCTCGAGGATCGTCAGGACGGCGTCGGTGGAGGCCGCGTCCAGCGACGAGGTGACCTCGTCGCAGATCAGCACGTCCGGGTCACCCGCGAGTGCCCGTGCGATCGCCACCCGCTGGATCTGACCGCCGGACAGTTCGCCGGGACGGCGATCGAGCATCTCCGGGCCCAGGTGGACCGCCGCCAGCAGAGATGCCATCTCGCGGTCCGCGGCGTCGCCGTCGAGACCTCGTAGTACCAGCAGGACCCGGCGCAGCTCTTGACCCACCGTCCGCCGAGGGTCGAGGCTCCGTCGAGGATTCTGGTACACCATGCTGATCGAACGCCGATGATCGAGGCGGCGACGACGGGCGGTCGATGCCAGGCGCGTGCCGTCGAGTACCACTTCACCTCCGGTCGGAGGGTGCAAGCCCGCCAGACACCGCGCCAGGGTCGACTTCCCCGCACCGGAACGCCCGACGACCGCCACACATTCTCCCCGGCCGATGTCGAATGAGACGTCGCGGAGGGCGGTGTCGCGACCATGAGCCGCGCTGAGGTCGCGCACCGTCACGCGCGGACCCGCGTCGACCAACCGGGGCGCCGACGTCCGCGTCGGGTCGGGTGGCGCGGGCAGCTCACTCACCGGGCGCTCGCCGGTGATCCGCCCGCGGTCGAGGATCACCACCCGATCCACGACACGCGAGATGCGTTGCAGGTCATGGGTGATGATGACGACGGTGCGCCCGGTGCGGACGCGGTCCAGTACTCCGACGAGGTCGTCGGCGGTGGTCGCGTCCAAACCGGACGTCGGTTCGTCGAGTACGAGCACTCCGGGCGAGCCGAGCAGGGCGATCGCGAGGAGAACTCGTTGCTGCTGACCCCCGGACAGCTGAGCCGGATACCGACGGAGGAACTCTCGGTCCGTCGGCAATCCCAGTTCGGCGAGCAGGATCTCGGTGCTCCGGTCACGAGGAAGCCGATGGGCGCGTCGAACCTCTCGCAGCGCGGAACCGATCCGCATGGACGGGTTGAGCGAGGTCCCGGGGTCCTGCGGTACGTATCCGAGCCGCCGGCCGCTGCCGGGCGATGCGTTCACGCCGACGCCCCCGGTGACGACGAGACCAGGCGGCAGCGCGCCGACGAGCGCCAAAGCCGTTGTGGTCTTCCCGGCACCGGAGGGTCCGACGAGGGCCAGGGTCTCCCCCCGCCTGACCTCGAGGGCATCGATCTCGACGAGCGTCGTCCCGTCCGGCGCCGCCACCGTGAGACCTGAGACCGAGATCGGGTTGCCGACTGTGGCATCCGAATGATCCGGCGCGCCGCGTGCCGGCCGCCGGGAACGCTTCCGCGGACCACCCGGCGCCGGCTCGACCATCCGGTCGACGAGCAGGTTCACCGACACCACCAGCGCTGCGATGCAGGCGGCAGGCAGGACGACCGGCCAGGGGGTCAGCGCCATGCCACCCTTGTTCTCGGTGACCATCAACGCCCAGTCCGGTTGCGGCTGAGTCACTCCGAGGCCGAGGAAGCTGCCGGCGGTGACCAGCGCGATGGTTCCCGAGACCCGAATTCCGGCGTCGGCCAGCAACACCGGTCGCAGATTCGGCAGCACCTGGGCGATCGCGATCCACCGCAGGGTCTCGCCCCGGGAGATCGCGGCCTCCACGAACCCCGCGTCCATCAGTTCGATCGTCGCCGTCCGCACGACCTTCGCCACCCACGGGATCGTGGCTACTCCCACGGTGAGGCACACCGCGACCGGCCCCTTCCCCATCGTCGTCGCGATGACGACGAGCAGGAGAAACCAGGGCAGGACGGTGATGGCATCCACCGGGCGCATCACCCAACCGTCGAGCCCCCGCGAGATCCCCGCGGTGACACCGAGCAACACGCCGAGCAGGTACGACACCGACAGCGCGACCGCGGTCATCAGCACCAGCCGGTAGCCGCCGTGCAGAATCCGCGACATCACGTCGCGTCCGACGAAATCGGTACCGAGCCAATGAGTCGACGACGGTAGCTCGAACGGCACCGATGCGGTCGCGGTCGGCGAGAACGGTGCGACGAAGGGCCCGAGCACGATGACGATCACGAGGACGGCCAACACCACCGCGGGGCCGACGAGCCGGCGGGATCGGTCAGTCATGAACGCCTCCGTCCGATGACGGCACGCGCAGCCGGCGACGATCCGAGCGCCACGAGGTCGGCGAGAAGGTAGACGAGGAGTCCGTACGCGGCCAGCAGCACGGCCACCGACTGCACGAAGATCAGATCGCGTCCGGAGATGGCCCGCAGGAGTTCATGCGCCACACCCGGATACGCGAACACGATCTCGATGACCGCGATGCCGCCGACGAGCCCGACGACAGCTCCGGCCAGCGGTTGGACCGACGCCGAGATCGCGTTGGGTGCCGCATGGCGCACGACGAGACGGAACTCGCCGACCCCGTTCGCGCGTGCCGCCGAGATGTACGGCGTGCGCATCGTTTCCGCCATCTGCGCACGGACGAGTCGCACGGGATGCGGCGCGAGCCCGATGAGCAGGCACATCACCGGCAGTACCAGCACTTCCGGACGGTCGAGCGCCGAGGTGCCTGCCGGTACGAGCGAGACCGCGGGCAGCACACCCATCCCGATCGCCACCCAGGCGATGAGTACGACCCCGACCACGAACGCCGGAACGGATTCCGCCGCGAGCGCCGCGGTACTGAGCAACCTGTCCCATCGCGAACCCGGCCGCGCGCCGGCGGCCACGCCGATCGCCAACGCCACCGGCACGAGGACGACGACGGTGACGACAGCGAGCACGGCCGAATTCGCCAGGCGCCCGTCCAGGATCTCGGCGACCGGGCGGCCTGAGAGCTGCGAGACCCCCAGGTCGCCGGAGAGGAAGCCACCCGCCCACTCGACGAACCGCACGAACGCCGGACGGTCCAGTCCCAACTCGGCCCGCAGCGCGGCCACCTGCGCCGGATCCGCCTGGCCCGCGGCACCTCTCGACATCCGGGTCGTGGCCGCATCACCCGGCAGCAGTTCGAACAGCACGAAGATCGACACCGCCACCACGACAAGCACGGCCAGCGCCCCGGCGAGTCGGCCCGCGACATACCGCAACACGGCTCGCCTAGCGCTGCTGGAGCCAGGTGCCCGTGAAGGAGGCCCACTGTCCGGTGCCGGGGACCCCGTCGGTGATGCCTTGCACGGTGTTGCGAACGCCCGTCGGTTGCAAGGCGAAACTGTGGACGAGGTAGCCGCTGTCGTTCCAGAGTTCGTCCTGCAGTTCCTGGTACAGCTCCCCGCGACGAGCCGGATCCATCTCGGCGCGAGCCTGGGCGAAGGTCGCGTCCCACTGGGGACGGCGCCATCCGGTCGCGTTGGCCGGCGCATCCGAGGTGAGAGTCTGCCCGTAGAAGTAGTCGAGACTGTAGTTCCACCAACCGGATTGGGTCAGCGGCTTGGACCCGACGACCTGGGAGAAGTAGGTGTCGCCCGGCTCGACGGCCAGGTTCACGGTGATCCCGGCGGCCTTGGCCTGCTCGGCGAACAGGGTCGCCGACTCCAACTGGCCGGGACTGACGTCCGCGGTGTGCAGGGTGACGACGAGGTTCTCCTTGCCCGCCTCCCGAAGCAGGCGTCGAGCCCGTTCCGGGTCGTACGACCGTTGCGGCATGTCGGCGTAGAACGGCGCACCCTTGCCGTACAGGTCGTTGCCGACCTCGGCGAAACCGTAGTACACCTTGTCGACCATCGCCTGCCGGTCCACCGCCAGTTTGAGCGCCTCCCGCACTCGCGGATCGTCGAACGGCGCGAGGTCGGTGCGCATCGTGAACGAGCTCATCGTGCCCACCGGCGGCGTGACGAGGTAGACGTCGGACTGCGATCGCAAGATGTTGCCCTGCGCCGGGGACAGTTCGTAGACGACGTCGGCCTCCTGCGAGCCGAACGCGTTGAACCTGGCGTCGGCTTCGGCGACCTGGAGGATCTCCAGCCCCTCGAGGTGCGGCCGCCGATCCCAGTGCTTGTCGTTACGGGTCAGCACCGACCGGTCACCCGGCGACCACGACTGCAGGACGAACGGGCCGGTCCCCACCGGAAGCGAGGACGGCGTGAATTCGGTTGTACCGTACTTGATCACGTAGACGTACCAGCCGGCGAGGACCGAACCGAAGTCCGCGACAGGCTCTTTCATCGACACCACGACGGCGTGGTCACCGTCGGGGCGGGTGCGGGAGAAGTCGATGATGTCCAGGTCGCCGGCCGACGGTTTCTCCTCGTCGAGCATGCGCTCGAGACTCCACATCACGTCGCGGGACGTGAACGGTGAACCGTCACTGAATTCGACGCCGCGGCGCAACCCCATCCGCCACTGGGAGCCGTCAGCGTTCGGTTCCAGGGACTCGGCGAGCCGATAGTCGAGGGTGAGATCGTTGTTGTAGTCGACGAGGTGATCCCACACCGCTTTGGAGAGCGCTCCGCCGGCCGAGTGGCCGACGACGTGCGGGTCGAGCACATCGGCGGTCGCCGAGGTCCCCGCGAAGACCACGCGGAGCGTGCCGCCCGGGACCGGGGTGCCCCCGCTCGGGGCGCCTGCCGGGCTCGGCCGGTCGGCACAACCGGTGAGAAGCCCCACCGCACCGAGTCCGGCCAGGCCGGCGATCCCGCCGGCTCCGCGCAGCAGCCCGCGCCGGGTGAATACGGGAGCTGCGTGCGCAGCTGTCGATCTTGAATTTTTCATGTCCATCCTCGTGGGTCGCGAAGACGCAAGCGATCTGGCTTCCCGATCGAGGTCGGGTCACAGTTGCGGGACAGCCCCGGATTCTCACCGGGTTCCCTTGCGTCTCGGACATCGTACGGAGTGGACAATCACGACATCGCACTTGCCTGCCAGGTCGGCGACTTATACGAAAACTTACAAGCAGTCCGGACTGTTTGTGCTATCGTCGCCGATGTGACCGAGCCCACCCGAGCCCCGCGCCGACGCACGCAGGCCGAACGCACCGCGACCACGCGTGCGCTCATTCTCGACGCCGCGGTCGATGCCCTCGTCGACGTCGGTTACGCAGCCACCACGACGCAGGAGGTGAACCGCCGCGCGGGCATCTCGCGGGGCGCGCTCCTGCACCACTTCCCCACCCGGGAGTCCCTGGTGGTTGCGGCGGTTGGGCACCTCGTCGAGCGTCGTCTCGCCGAGATCCTGTCCCGTCCGCGCACCGGTGACGAGGGATTGGAGATCCTCATCGAGGCGTTCAGCGGCCCGCTGTTCGACGCCGCACTCGAATTGTGGGTCGCCGCCCGGTGCGATGTCGGCCTGCGGACCGCGATCATCCCGCTCGAACAGCAGGTGTCCGACGCGCTCGCCGTGGGTTGCGCCGAGTTGTTCGGCGACCGATACACCACTGCCGAACTCGAGCTCTCCATCGAACTCGCCCGCGGTCTCGCGGTCTCGCGCATCCTGCGATCGCCAGACGCCGACCGCGCTCTACTCGACCATCTCCTGCCCGTCTGGAAGGAACTGCTGACCCATGACCGAACTCAGTCCTGATCCCCTGCGTCCAAGCACGTTGCCGCAGCGCGTCGATGTCCTCGTCGTCGGCGTCGGCTTCGGCGGACTCGCCGCACTCCATCGGCTGCGTACCGACCATCCACAGCTGCAGACCCTCGCCATCGAACGCGCGGACGGCGCCGGCGGCGTCTGGCGTGAGAACGACTACCCGGGTGCGGCCTGCGACGTTCCGACGTCGCTGTACTCCCTGTCGTTCGCGCCCAACCCGGACTGGTCCAACACCTACGGTCGGCGCCACGAGATCCACCACTATCTACGTTCGGTCGCAGCCGATTTCGCCGACCAGATCCGGTACAACTGCGCCCTGACCTCGGCGCGCTGGGACGGTACGACGCAGCAATGGGTCGTGGCCACGACGAATGGCGAGATCCGCTGCCGCTATCTGGTCGCAGCACCGGGCGCACTGTCGGAGCCGGGGCTGCCGCCGGTCGCCGGTGCCGACGAGTTCACCGGCACCGTGTTCCATTCCGCCCAGTGGGATCACTCGCACGATCTCCGCGGTCGCCGTGTCGCGATCGTCGGCACCGGCGCGTCGGCGATTCAGATCGTGCCCGAGATCGTCGACGAGGTCGGACATCTCACGGTCTTCCAGCGCACACCCGCCTGGGTCGTACCGCGTATGGACCGCAACATCGGCACGCTCGAACGCGCGCTCTATCGCCGCGTGCCCGGTGTCCACCGACTCGTGCGGCGGATGGTGTGGACCTATCGCGAGGCCTACGTCCTCATGATGGCCCGCAATCCCAAGCTGCTCCCGATCGCCAAGACCATCGCGCTGGCACAGCTGCGGATCCAGGTGCGTGACCGCGCGCTGCGTCGCCGGCTCACCCCCGACTACACCATCGGGTGCAAGCGAATGCTGTTGACCAACAAGTGGTTCCCGGCGTTGCAACGGGAAAACGCCACCGTCACCGGGGCCATCACCCGCCTCACCGCGCGCGGCGCCGTCGACGACGCGGGTCGGGAACACGAACTCGACACGGTTGTCTTCGCGACCGGTTTCACGCCGACACAGCCTCCCATCGCACACGCCATCACCGGCCGCGACGGCCGAACCCTCGCGCAGGCATGGGCGGGGTCGCCGCGCGCCTACCGCGGGGTCGAGGTGCACGGCTTCCCGAACCTGTTCTTCCTGTACGGGCCCAACACCAACCTCGGGCACAGTTCGATCGTGCTCATGCTGGAGCCCCAGGCCTACTACATGAGCAAGGCCATCTCCGAGCTGTCGCGCAACGGTCATTCGGCCTTCGAGGTCACCGAGTCCGCGCAGGAGAGCTACAACGCGGACCTGGACCCCGAACTGGAACGGACCGTGTGGAATTCCGGCGGATGCTCGAGCTGGTATCTCGATTCCACCGGGCGCAACTCGGTCATGTGGCCGAAGTTCACAAGCGACTTCCGCCGGATGATGTCGTCGTTCGACCCCACCGACCACCGTTTCGACGACGCGATCCCCGTCGCGGCCGCACCCCTCGACCGATCCGACACCACTTCCAGCGCAACTGAATCCGACACCGAATCCGACACCGAGAGGACCGTCGCACCGTGAGTTCCAACCCTGTCCCCGAACACTACGATGCCGTCGTCATCGGCTCCGGTTTCGGCGGTTCGGTCGCGGCCCTGCGACTCACCGAGAAGGGCTACCGCGTCGCGGTCATCGAATCCGGACGGCGTTTCGCCGACAGCGATCTACCCAAGACGAGCTGGCGCCTCAAGGACTACGTCTGGGCGCCCGCGCTCGGCCTCTTCGGCGTACAGCGCATGCATCTGCTCCGTGACGTCCTCGTCATGGCCGGTGCCGGAGTCGGTGGTGGTTCGCTCAACTACGCGAACACGCTGTACCGCCCGCTCCCGGCCTTTTTCGACGACCCGCACTGGGGATCGATCACCGATTGGGCATCCGAGCTCGACCCGTATTACGACCAGGCCTCGCGCATGCTGGGCGTGACCACATATCCGAAGGTGACGCCGGCCGACCGGGTGTTCCGCAAGGTCGCCGAGGAGATGGGCGCCGGGGGCACCTTCGTCCACACCCCCGTCGGCGTGTTCTTCGGCGAGGCGGGCAAGACCGTCGACGACCCCTTCTTCGGTGGTGCGGGACCCGCGCGCACCGGTTGCACCGACTGCGGCGCGTGTATGACCGGCTGCCCGGTGGGCGCGAAGAACACGCTCGTCAAGAACTACCTCTACCTGGCCGAACAGGCGGGCGCCGAGGTCATTCCGATGACCACGGTGGACTCCGTCCGCCCGCGACCGGAGGGCGGGTACGTCGTCGGCTCACACCGGTCCGGTCGTCGCTGGTCGCGCCGCGGGCGCAGCACCGTCACCGCGGATCACGTCGTGTTCGCCGCCGGCACGTACGGCACCAACAAGCTGCTGCTGGACATGCAGCAGGGCGGCCACCTGCCCGGGCTGTCGTCGCGCCTGGGCAAGGTGGTCCGCACCAACTCCGAGGCGGTTCTGGCCGCCACTGCCCGCGATCTCGACATCGACTACACCGAAGGCGTGGCGATCACGTCGTCGTTCCACCCCAACGCGCACACCCACATCGAACCGGTGCGATATGGCAAGGGCAGCAACTTGATCGGCCTCTTGCAGGCCATCCTCGTCGACGGCGGCGGTCCACTGCCACGCCTGCTGCAGGCGCTGATCGAGATGGTTCGACATCCGGTGATCACGCTGCGCGGCCTGTCGGTACGCCGTTGGTCGGAGCGCACGATCATCGCATTGGTCATGCAGACCGCCGACAACTCGCTCGAATTGTTCTCCCGCCGGGGCCGCTTCGGTCCGATGCTGCGCAGCAAGCAGGGCGAGGGCGATCCCCCGCCGACCTGGATCCCGGAGGGACACGAGGCCGTGCGCGCCGTCGCACGCGAGATCGACGGCGATGCAGGCGGCTCCGTCGTCGACCTGCTGAACATCCCGATGACCGCACACTTCCTGGGTGGCTGCTCGATCGGCCGGTCGGCTCAGGATGGCGTGGTGGATCCGTATCACCGCGTGTTCAACCATCCGGGCCTGCACATCGTCGACGGTGCGACCGTCTCGGCCAATCTCGGCGTCAATCCGTCGCTGACCATCACCGCGCAGGCCGAACGCGCACTCGCGATGTGGCCGAATGCCGGTCAGGCCGACCCGCGTCCCGAGCTCGGTGCGTCGTACCGCCCGGTCGAGCCGGTGGAGCCGGTCCGTCCGACGGTCCCCGCTCACGCCCCCGGCGCGCTGCGGCTCCCGATCACGCCGGTCTCCAACGCCACTCGCGCTGGTTGAGACGACCCCCCGCTGGTTGAGCCGGCACCCAACCCCCGCTGGTTGAGCCGGCACCGAGCGCAGCGAGGAGCCGAGTCGAAGCCACTTGGGACTCGCCGGCGAACCCGACCTGTCGGACCCGCCTGTGCAGTGATGCGTGTGAGGTTGTCGCCTGTGGACACCGCGGTCCACTCAACGACGGAATCGGCGACAGTCGCGCCATGCCCGGATACCTCTACATCCTCGAATGCTCGGACGGCACGCTGTACGTCGGCAGCACCCGCAACGTCGAGCATCGGCTCGACCAGCATCAGTCGGGGAACGGGTCCCGCTACACGCGTCCTCGACGACCGGTTCGCCTCGTGTACCAGCAGGAGTTTCCGCATGTCGGCGAGGCCTACGCGGCCGAACGCCGACTACACGGTTGGTCTCGCGCCAAACGCATCGCACTCGTGAAGGGAAAGTTCGACCTACTTCCCGAACTGTCGCGTTCGGACCCGCAACAACAGTAGCCTCAACCACTCAACCACTCGAACACACGTGCTACTCAGGTGTACTCTGCAGCTATGTCTCTCGGCACCCAGGGCTCCTTGTTCTCCGAGCAGGTTGCGGAGCCGATACTCGGAGATCTGTCGGACTCGGTCACGCGTCGTCCACTGACAGAGGGGGCGTGGGTCGATCTGTGTCCGGGTTGGATCGGCGGGGCCGACGTACTCTTCGACCGGCTCCACGAATCAGTCCCTTGGCGCGCCGAGCGTCGTCGTATGTACGAACGGATCGTCGAGGTACCGCGACTCGTCTCGATATATCAGGCCGATCAACGATTCCCCGATCCGATCGTCACCGAGGCACGTGCGGCACTGACCGAGCACTACCGCGATGAACTGCCGGAGGGGTTCGCGACAGCCGGGATCAGCCTTTATCGCAACGGAGATGATTCGGTCGCCTGGCACGGTGACCGAATCGGCCGGGCGTCGACACATGACACGATGGTCGCCATCATCTCGCTCGGGGCGCCTCGGCCTCTGATGCTCCGACCGCGCGGTGGCGGGCGGTCGCTCAAGTTCACCCTGTCGTCAGGTGACCTCCTCGTCATGGGCGGGAGCTGCCAGCGCACCTGGGAACACGCGGTGCCCAAGGCGCGTGGCGTCGGCGCGCGAATCAGCATTCAGCTGAGGCCACCCGGGGTGTGGTGATCTGGGCAGTCACCAGGTGGCTTCGACACGGCTCCTCGCTACGCTCGGTGCCGGCTCAACCAGCGGGGTGGTACGGCCCAACCAGCGGGGGTGGTGCGGCCCCACCAGCGGGGTGGTACGGCCCAACCAGCGGGGGTGGTGCCGGCTCAACCAGCGGGGGTGGTGCCGGCTCAACCAGCGGTGGGGCTCCTCGTGCTTTAATCATTTCGTTATAAACCGCGAGGACCGAGAGAAGTCATGAAGCGCACCCGTATCGCCGCCGCCCTGCTCGCCACCGCCGCCCTGGCCCTGCCGGTCGCGCCGGCGACCGCGAGCCCGCTCGACACACTGTTCGGAAGCGCGAGCGGCAGCCTCGACTCCGGCAGCGCCGCGCTCGGTTCGTCAGGCGGCGACAAGGTGACGCATTACGGCAAGCTCGGTCGTCCCGGCGCGCCGAACGGCATCAAGTCGATCAATGTGTGGGTCTACACGCCCGACAAGACCCAGGCGATCGTGCCCAACACCTACCCGAAGAACTCGCGACTCGGCGTGCGCTGGAACTCGATCATCGACGCCGGGCCGATCGTCGACGGCAACGAGTGCCGCATGGAGGTCCGCCTGTCCGGACCCAAGGTCCCCAAGCAGGCCTCACTGTTCAAGACCCAGGACTGCACCGCGGTGAAGTCCTACTTCTTCAAGGGCGCAGGCGACTTCACCATCCGCGTCACGGACACCATCTCGGGCGCGTCGAACAGCATCGCGTTCAGCGTCCAGTAGTCGCGTCAGCGCTTTTCAGGAAGGGCGTAGACCGGGAGTACGCAACTACCGGCATTCGTCGGCGCGCCGATCGTCACGACCGACAGCTGTCCGGGCGCGCGCCAGGGCCCGCGGGCGTTGGTGAATGTTGCGACCAAGGTCGAGTCCAGGCATGAGGCGTGCACTCGATGCTCGCCCGTGCCGCCACTGCAGTACGACGCGGCAACCACGAATGCCGCCCCCGCGACGCAGCCGGTGGGTTCAGCCGACGCCGCCGGGGCCGAGATCGTGGAGAGAGACGCGCCGGCTACACATGCCGCCCCGGCGAGGACGATTCGCAACGAACGTTTCGAGAGAGTCATGCCGAAAATCTAGGGCATGCAGCGTCCGAAGTTCTCTGTCTCGAACGTGATTCGTCCGATCATGGGACCGAGCGACGCGGTGACTCCGACCGTCAGCCGACGCCTGCGACGTCGAACTTCTCCCCGGTGAGCCGCTCGGATTCCTCCCACAGCGCCGCCCGGAACTGTGCGTCGTCGGCGGCCTTCTTGTAGCTGCTGCGTCCGGGTGCACCCCGCATGCCGAAGAGCTGCGTCGGCCCGAAGAAGGTTCCGGACTCCACATCCGGCACGGTCGCGGCATAGAGCTGCGGCAGGGCGCCGTCGGCGGCGGGCTGGGCGATCGGCAGCTTGTTGCCCAGCTTCGCGAAGAAGTCGGTGAAGTTCTCGCTTCTACCCTGCAATTCTGTTGAGGCGTAACCGGGATGGGCGATGAGCGACTTCTTCGACGACCCGGCCGCATCCAGTCGTGCGGCGAGTTCCTTGCCGAACATGAGGTTGGCCATCTTGGAGTCGCCGTAGGCGCGCCAGCGACGGTAGCGGCGCTGTTCCCAGTTCAGGTCGTCGAGCTGGATGTCGCCGATCTGATGCACTGTCGACGACACGGTCACGACCCGTTCGCTGATCTTCGGCAGCAGTAGCGCCGTGAGGGCGAAGTGCCCGAGATGGTTGGTGCCGATCTGCATCTCGAAACCGTCGGTGGTGCGTTGGAACGGCACCGCCATCAGGCCTGCGTTGTTGATCAGGACATCGGCGCCGGTGATTCCGGCGGCGAAGGCGCGCACCGATTCGAGATCGGCGAGATCCAGCTTGGCGACCGTCGCCTTGGGCCCCAGCTCCGACGCCACGGCATCGGCTTTCGCCGTGTTCCGACAGGCGAGCACCACGTCTGCGCCGGCGCGCGTGAGCGCCTTGGCGGTCTGGTACCCCAGACCGCTGTTGGCACCGGTCACCACGAACGTCCGGCCTGTCTGGTCCGTCATGTCTGCTGTAGTCCAACCGCTCATCGCGACCCCCTGGGATGCGTCGTCTCGCCCGGCAGTGTCGCCGGGACCGTGCGGCCCACGCTATTGACGCACTGGGACGGCGTCAACGATCCATCTCTTCCCGATGGGGCAGGAACGCCGTCATCCACCGAAGAATGTGGTCAGTCGCAACGGATTTGCGCCGACGATGCGGCGGGCGGGCCGCAGCAACTCCGCGATCAGGTTGTTCGACGTCCCGAGCCGCTCGACGAGTTGGATCGGCGCATGGAAGGCGGTCGGCTCGGACCTGCCGCGCATGATCCGGGTGCCGAGGAGCTTCCATTCCTCGGCTTCGTCTCCGGCCGCCTCGATGGCCGCACCGCTGGCAAGGGCCGGGATGCGCCCGGTCTTGGCCATGTCGGACAGCCGTGCACACTCGTTGACCGGGTCGCCGATGACGGTGTACTCGTAGCGCCGTTCGGCGCCGATGTTGCCGGCGAACGCCTCACCGTAGGAAACACCGATCCCCCAGCGTATGTCGAGGCTGCTGGCAAGGCGGTCGGCGAGGTCGCGGGCAGCGCCGAGCGCGGCGCCGGCCGGGTCGTCGATCTCGACGGGTGCGCCGAATACGGCCAGCGCGGCGTCGCCCTCGAACTTGTTCACAAAACCGGCGTGCTGATCGACCACGTCGGCGACGATGCTGAAGAAGGCGTTGAGCAGTGCGGCGGTGTCGTCGGGACTGCGTTGCTGCGCCAGTGCGGTCGAGCCGACGATGTCGACGAAGAGGACACCGACGCGGGTGTTGGTGCCGTGCATGCCGATCCCGTCGGAGATCGCGAGGTCGGCCACCGTATCGCCGACGTGTCGCGCGAAGATCTCACGCATGCGGTCACGTTCGGCGAGGCCCTCGACCATCTGGTTGAAACCGTGTTGCAGCACACCGAGTTCCGACGAGTCGTAGACGGGCACGCGTGCCTTGTAGTCGCCGTGGTCGACGCGGTGCACCGCGCGACGCATCTCGGTCAGCGGATCGGTGATCGCCTGTCCCACAAGCGCGATGACCCGGGCTCCGGAGGCAAGCCCGACAAGGGTCAGGAGCACCGTCGTCCAGTCGACGGCACCGTGGACGTCGGGCAGCCAACCGGTCCACCGGCCGGCATTGACGGTCAGCAGACCGACCATCGGTACCGCCGAACTCACCGCCCACACGGCCAGCATCCGCACGCGCACACCGTTCATGACGTTGTTCGTGGGGAAGTCCTCGAGGACGACGACCGCCAGGGGCCGCGCGGCGCGCTCGGCGAACAGATATGTGAGACAAGCACTCGACATCCCGGCGAGCGCGAACGCCACGGCGACGCCTGCGACGGTCGCGGTCGTCAGCTCCTCGGCGATGAGGACGTAGAACAGCACGGCCGCGCTCCAGGAGACGACCGTGACGCCGAGCTGGACGATCGGGATGCGCTGCACTGCGCGCCGCCGGGCATGATCGGCGGGTCGGCAGCTGATGAACCAACGCAGTTGAGGCCGGACGGCGAGCATCCCCAACAGCAGATTCGTGAGGATGCCGACCACGATCGCGCCGACGACCACCGGGAAATTCGGCGCGCCCAGCGTCTCGTCGAAGGTGAGTTGGCCGCCGTTGAAGGCGAGTTGGACGAGCAGGAACGTCTCGGCGCCGATCACCGCATTGCTGGCGATGACTGCCGTCATCGCGGTGAGAGTGGCGTGAATGGCGATCTTGCTGCGCATGGGCGGGCCGATCCGGGCCCATCCGCGCGGACTCGGGACCGTCGACACGCCCCACAGCAAACCCGCGGTGCGTCGGCGCAGACGTGTCCACGGCGCACCACGACGGGTCCGGCGTGGTCGTTCCATCGGCCTCTCCTGCTGACGGAGTTCTCCGCAGCCTACCGAAGGGAGGGTCGAACAGACGCTGGTTGAGCCGCCGAGACGACGATGGACCGGCACCATACCGGTGCCGGTCCATTCGGAGATCGTGCGGATCAGGCCTGCAGGGCCTCGATTTCGAGCGTGATCGTGATCTTGTCGCCGACGACGACGCCACCGCCCTCGAGCGGCATCTCGATGTCGATGCCGAAGTCCTTGCGGTTGATGACGACCTTCGCCTCGAAGCCGGCGACGGCGCCCTGGCCCATGCCGGGGTTGGTGCCCTCGAACTCGAGCTCGAGCGTGACGGGCTTGGTGACACCCTTGAGGCTGAAGTCACCGTCGAGCAGGTAGTCGTCGCCGTTCTGGCGGACGCCGGTGGACACGAAGGTGGCCTTCGGGAACTTCTCGGCATCGAAGAAGTCGGCGGACTTGATGTGACCGTCGCGCTGCTCGTTGCGGGTGTTGATCGAGGTGACGTCGATCTCGGCCTGCACTGCCGGGGTGCCGTTCTCGTCGACGGTGATGGTGCCCGAGAACGTGTCGAAGCTGCCGCGAACCTTGCTGACCATGAGGTGCTTGACGGAGAAGTTGACTGCCGAGTGCACGGCGTCGATGGTCCAGGTGCCGGCGGGGATGGGTGCCTTGACGGTGGTTGCGGAGGTCATGTCGTGGTCCTTCCAGAGGATTTCGGTTCGGGTCTCGAATGGTGGCCGTGGGCCTTCGTGACCCATCACCAGACACTAACCGGACCACGGTCCGATTTCATCCCGGCGCCTACTGTGATCTACATCACCGACGAATCATCAGGATTCCGATCGCGGCGATGGCGATGCCGCGCGGCGCCTCGTAGATGAAACCCGAGATGCCGGCGACCGCGGGGATCGGCAGCATGAAGCCCACCATGCCGACGACGGTGAGGACACCGATCCAGAGCGGAACTGCCCGGTTGCGGATGAGGCTGGCGCCGAAGATCCCCATCCCGGCCAGCATCACGAGCCCGCCGACCGTGTTGAGGAGCTCGAAGGCCGGGGTACCGAGCATGGAGTCGTCGGTGGCGATGAGTGCGGCGCGCTCCGGGTCGTGCGCGAACGGGTATGCGACGAACAGCTCGACCGTGAGGTGGCCGGTTGCGGTCACGAGATTGCCGATCGCGTAGGCGACGAGTCCGATCAGTCCGGCGATCCCGATTCGTGGCGCCAGCCAGGCATACATCCCGGGCAGGCCGAGCAGAAGCAGCGTCGTGCCGATGGCGAGCAGGATCTGCGCCCACGGCGCACCCGCCCCCTGCAGCGCCTCGACCGAGTGGGCTTCGCCGTCGACGATGGGATGCAGGGTGCCGCCGGCGATGCAGGCGAGCCCGCCGAGCGTCAGCGCGCTGCCGCTGAGTCGACGCAGGACGTGCCAACTCGGGCTGCGGAACGGCCCGGGCGCATCGACATCGGCAGCGTTGTTGTTCTGGTCTTGGGTGTGTGCGGTGATTGTCATGACCGCAACGCTGACGCCCGCCGCTGGTGTTAGCCTTGTGCGCGACTGGTGCGGCCCGACGAACGGCGCGTGTGTTGGCTTTCGATCCACATCTGGCGATCCGGGTCCTGGGTCCGCTGTCGGTGACTGCTGCCGACGGGTCGCCGATCACGATGACGGCCCGCAAACACGCCGAGTTGCTGGCCATCCTCACCGCGGAACGCACGGCATGCTCCCCCGAGCGCGTGACGGAACTCCTGTGGCGCGGTCGTCCGCCGGCGTCGGCGGTGAGCACACTGCACGGGTACGTGTCTCGTCTTCGTCGGTCGCTCAGTCCGGCCGGAATGGTGCGCATCGACACCACGCCGGCGGGGTATGTGCTGCACTGCGACGGGCCGGCCACCGACCTCGATCTGTTGGACAAGCTCGGCCAGGAGGGCCTGCAGCTCGTCCGGACCGATCCCCGTGCCGGCGCGGAGGTGCTGTGCCGCGCACTGGATCTCTGGCGCGGCGACCCGTTGCCGGAGATCGCCGACATTGCCGACATCGCTCCTGAACTCGTTCGCCTCGAGGAGATGCGGGCCGAACTGACCGAGACCGCCGCCGAGGCATTGCGCACAGTCGGCGAGCAGCGTCGTTCGGTCGCGTTGCTGACACCGCTGTGTCGGCGGCATCCGTACCGAGAGGGTGCCGCACGAACTCTCGCCCGCGCGCTGCACGACGACGGACGCACTGTCGACGCTCTGGACGTACTGCGGCTGCTCCGTCAGGGGCTTCGCGACGACCTGGGTCTCGATCCACATCCCGACACCATCGCGCTGGAAGGTCAGTTGCTCGACCCCTCCCCCGCTGTCGCGCCTCCCGCCGTCGCATCGCCGCCGCGTCCCGCACGAGAACTCATCGGGCGGATGCCCGAACGCGTTGTCCTCGAACAGGTGTGGCGAGCGAGTGCGAGCCACCCCGCCGGTGTCGTCATAGCCGGGCCGTCGGGAATCGGGAAGACAGCGCTTGTCGAACACCTCGTCGACCGACACGGTGCGAGGGTCCGACGATTCATCGGCCGCCCCGGTCCGCCCGGACCGACGTTCGGCGGACTGGAGGAACTGTTCGGCGAATCCCCCGTTTCCGTTCCGACGACGCGGATCGTCGCCGACCTCACCGCCCGGATCTGGTCCGACGTCGCCGAGCACGGACGATCGGTGTTGCTCCTCGACGACGCCCAGTGGCTCGACGCCGACTCCGTGCGCGTATTAGGACGGGTACTGGCAGGTATCGGGCAGGCGCCGATGACGGTCCTGGTCACCTGTCGCGATACCGATGCCGAGCCGGTTCGCATTCTTCGGTCGACACTGGACCGGCACTGTCCGGTCGCCGAACTGCGTCTCACCGAACTCGGCACCGACGACATCCGTGCCCTGATCGATCGGCGCCTCGACGACGTCGGCGGGATCGCACGCGTCGATGCTGACGCGCTGGTCGCTGCGTCGCTCGGCAATCCCGCAGTGGCGCAACAGTTGTGCGCCGCCGCGATGACAGGTGATGCGTGGGATCGGGACCATCCGGCCCGGGCGATGTACTCGGCACGGTTCGACGACCTCTCGGCCGATGCCCGTGCCCTCGTCGTCACCCTGGCCGTCGCAGGCGGCGAACTGCCCGACGAGGTGTTCACCGAGGTTGCCTACGCTCTCGGCCGGGGCGCGATCGACGAGGCACGTCGCAGCGGCCTGCTGGCCGACCCTCTCCACCCCCTGAGGAGCGAGCTTGCGAGCGTCACCAGCCCCCTGAGGATCGAGGCGCACGCCCGGCTCGCGGCCGCCTTCGAGGCGGCGCGTCCCGATGACCTCGAGTCGGTGGCGGTGCACCGTGTCGAGTGCGCGGTCGACGAGAAGTCGACGGCCGCCGCCGCCCATGCGTGCTCGAGAGCCGCCGCCCGCGCACTCGCGGCGTCGGCTGACCATCGTGCGCTCGATCTGGCACGACGAGGACTCGGCCTCCAGGGGTTGGACTCGTCGTCGACCGTCGCGCTGCACCGGATCGCGGGTGGCTCCGCGCTGCGCATGGGCGACTTCGATTCGGCGGCGATATCTTTCGAATCGGCGGCCGCGGTGAGCCGGGCGGCGCGGGACTGGCCCGCGCTTGCCGAGACCGCACTGCTGTCGACACCCCGAGGGGTCGCTGGTTACTGGTCCGGATACGGCGTCGTGCAGACCGACGACGCGGCGCTGGCTCGAGAGGCACTGACCCACGGCGATGTGTTGACTCCGGAAGTGCTTGCCCGCCTGCACGCGTCGGAGGCGGCACGGTTGACGGTCCTCGGGTTACCGGGCGGTGACGATCACCTCGGGGCCGCGCGGGTCGTCCACGACGGCGGCGCCGCGGATTTCGAGATCGCGCTCGCCGACTTTCTCCTCCGGTGGGTCCCCGACCGTCTCGCAGATCGACGCAAGATCGCGCGAGAACTGTACGAACTGTCGGCGGGTGACGCGCAGAAGCGTTTCACCGCACTTCATCTGCAGCGTGTGTGCGCGCTGGAAGCAGGGGACCTCCGTCTGGCTCGACGCGTGTCCACCGAGTTCACCCGGCTCGCCGGACGCGACGGCGGCACGGATGCGGAGACGATGCAGTTGTGGTGGCAGGTGATGATCGCGCTGCTGCGCGGCGATCATGAAACCAGCACCACCCTGACCGAGCGGTTCGCGGCGACGGTCGGCGAACTGTCCGACCGTGCACGACTTCTCGCCGAATCGTCGATGGCGACCAGTGCCTCGATCGCAGCGTGGCATCGGGGTGACCTCGCTTCGGCCCTGCCGCCCTTCGACGCACTGGTGGAAGAGGTCGACGAGGACTTCGCCCTGGTGATCGCGCTCGGCGCCGCGGAGAGCGGCGACCTCGACCGTGCCCTCGATCTCGCGACCGAGCTCACCGCGGACGCCGACCGATGGACGGGTTCGCGAGTGGTCGCGCGTGTTCCGCTGCTCATCGAGACGCTGTACGCGATCTCCCGCGATCCCGGTCGCCGCGACGCGGCGGGTGAGATCTGTAGACGAGTCGAGCCGTTCACCGCCGACTGGTCATCCGGCCTGGTGGTGCAGTGGCCCGGGCTCGTGTGCCTGGGACCGGCGACCCTCTATCGGGGAACCGCCCGGCAGGTCGTCGGGATGGATGGCACCGCCGATCTCCTCGATGCCGTCCGAGTGGCTCGCGACACCGGGGCCCGCCCCTATCTGCGTCGAGCCGAGCAGCGGCTCGCCGCCGGCTGACCCCTCACTTCCAGGCGAACACCGGCTGCTCGAAGCCGTCGACCCGCGTCGGCCGATCTCGCAGGACCACCTCGGCGAACTGATAGATCACCGCGGCCGTGGGTGCGTGGACGAGGGACCCGACGATGGGCAGCTGGATGACCGGCAGATCCGACTGCGGGATCGTGAGGAACCGCGGTTCGACGAGCAGCTCCTCGAAGGTCACGAAGAACAGCAGCGCCACCTCGTCGGGGTTGGGCGTCGGTTCCTGGTACTCCTCGGCCCAGCAGACGATCGGGGTGATGACGAAACCCGATCGCGTCGGATAGTCGTCGAGCGCCCCGAGCACCGAACTCGTGGGCAGTTGGATGCCGAGCTCCTCGTCGAGTTCCCGCAGGCCGGCGGTGACATGGTCCTCGCCCGGGTCGAGCCGACCGCCCGGCAGTGCGAACTGGGCGGCGTGGCGGCGCATAGTCGGGGGTCGTTTACAGAGCCAGATCCCCTGACGTCCGTCTTTCTCGGCCACCGCGAGGACGACCGAGGCGGCCCGGGCGTCCGGGATGTCTGCGGTGCGACGGTCGAAGCCTTCCACACGCGCAGCGGCCACAGTCCGATCGAGATGAGTCACACCCTCAGTTGATCATGTCCGTCGTCGAACGTGACCGCCTGCGTGAGGTGATAGCTCACGATGCTGAGTGCGAACAGCCCGAGCGCGAGGTTGAACAGGGCGCCGAACCCTTCGAGCGCGAAGTCGACGAGAGCGTTCGACAGCATGAACACCAGCGCCGCTATGCGCAGGCCTCGCAGCGGCCCGCTCGGCTCGACACCGCGTCGGCGCGCGACCATCGCCGGGAACGCCAGGCCCAGGGTCACGATGCCGCTGACCAGCAGAATCCACGTGGCGGGTGCACTGCCCGTGAGCTCGATGTAGATGTCGAGTTCCTCGGCGCGGTCGCCGGTGAAGTAGAAGCTCAGGACGCCGACGACGATGGTGAGCGCGGATGCCACGACCAGCCCCCAGCCGACGATCGGGATCCACCGAGGGCTTCGGAAGAAGTCGGGGATCAATGCCACCGCGCGGTCCCGGAGCCGCATCAACCGGTCCGGGGTGCCCTCGCTCGACTCGAGAAGCGCCCGGATGTGACCTATCGTCTCGGCGTCGAGGCCCTTGTCTGCGGCGACCACCAGGAACTCCTCGGCCTGGCGTCGGCGTCGATCCGGAAGCCCGTGCGCGACACCGTCGGCCGCGATGACGGCCGCATTGGCGAGCGCTTCGGCACCGGTGGGCCGCTTCACATCTCGGACGACGCGGCTGATCAGCAGGATCATCACGACGAGCACGTACATGATCTCCGCCGATGGGCCATAGAAGTAGTCGTTGGTGCGGGTGACGAATTTGCCGACCTCGTCGAGGAACAGGCCGAAACCCACACCGCCCAACACGATGGCGACGATCCGCGGGGTCGCCCCGAGGAACAGCCATCCGGTGATGAGCGCCAACATCATCAGTGCCCCGCCCCACAGCGCGTGCGCGATGTGCAGCGTTCCGCCACCGATCTGCGGATACCCGGTGAGCTGCAGGTACAACCGAGTGACGATGATCGTCGCGATCGCGATGATCAGGAACCACTCGACGGCGGCAGTGCCGTACACGCTGCGGACGACCACCGTGGTCGTGCGAGTTCTCATTGACCGAGTATGGACGGTCCGTCAGTCGCGCAGACTGAATCGAGTCAAAGCGGCACGATCCCGCTGATCGGTCGAGGCAACCCGGCTCCGTCGACTGTGCGTTCTTTCTCGTTGACTGGGCGTCCTGTTTCGTCGAGTGGGCAGGCGCCCTCCGATGTCCGCGGCGTCCAGGGCGATTGCGGAACCTTTTCCCCGTGCGGAGGCTGTACAAGGACTTCGTCGGAACCAGATGAGATCAAATGCGTGTCGCGTAGCGACGTTCGCAGTAGCTTTCAGAGGGCGTACGAGGATAGCTCAAATCCCGAATCGCTTGGCCCCTCTCACCTTCCGGCGACACAAGTCTTCGAGCTGCGGTAGGTCACTACCGGCTAACTCCGGTTGAGTGCGAAGAATCTCGATGACACGCAGATAGAACGCCGACGGCATGATGCCGAAAGTTATGAATATCTCATCGTCACCACCCCCATATGGCTGCCATCGCAATGCGAAATCGATGAGTTCTTCAGATGATTTCATCGCGCCCAATCCTTTCGTGAGATGGCAGTGAACCACCCAATGAACAATCACCCTGGGGAGCCTCTCTGCCGCCGCCGAGCGGCACGCTGAAAGTCGCCCGGGCCGGGGCGAGCACGCGAGGCGCAAGATTGGTCGAAAAAATCAACGTGTCGGGGCCACCCGATCATCTCGAAATGTCGGTCGGGCCAGGATCGCGCGCTGCTCTCTAGGTGTCCTCAGTTGAGGTACCGAATGATCGACTCTGCCACGGCAGCGGGCTTCTCCGAACCCTCGATCTCGATGGTCGTGTTGAAGACCACCTGCACTGCACCGTCCAACACCACTGTGCTGGAGATGGACGCAACGCCCCGCAGGCGGGAGCCCACCGGCACCGGCTGAAGGAAACGCACCTTGTTGAGCCCGACATTGACTGCCATCCGTATCCCATCGACGCGGTACAGCGAGCCCAGAAACACCGGCAGCAGGGAAAGCGTGAGGAACCCGTGCGCGATCGTGGATCCGAAGGGGCCGTCCGCTGCGCGCTCCGTGTCGACGTGGATCCACTGCCGATCGCCCGTCACGTCGGCAAAGCCGTCGATTCGATCCTGCTCGACCGTCACCCACGCTGTCGCCCCGAGATCGGTCCCTCCAGCGGCTCCGAGCTCACCCAACCCTTCGAAGACCCTCATCATCCCTCTCCATTCCACTTTCGTCATTCCGTCTATCGCGCTCGCTCTGCTCCCGGCGGCGGCCTCGCCACAGCCGCCCCGCTGGGCGACTCTCTTCGATTCGAGGAGCTACTGCTCGAACCGCTCTTCATCAACCCACGGGAACCAGGACGGAGCGTCCTGGGTGAAGCGTTGCGACCACTGCGGTGGCCGCTTCTCGATGAAGGCCCGCACGCCCTCACGCGCGTCCGTTCCGCGCCCGGTCACGGAGAGCGCCTTCGACTCGACACGGTGCGCCGACATGGGCGTCTCCGCACCAGCGTTCTGCCAGAGCAGTTGGCGCATGAACACCGCCGACATGGGGGCCACTCCTTCGGCGATACTGCGGGCGATGCCTCGGGCCGCCTCCAGTACTTGGTCGGCGGGGTGCAGGCTGCGGACCAATCCGGCCTCGAGAGCCTCGTTGGGCCCGAAGACGCGACCTGTCAAACACCAATCCAGCGCACGCGGCAGGCCAACAATCTTGGGCAGAAACCAGCTCGCTGCACCGTCCGTCACGATTCCTCGCGACCCGAAAACGAACCCGAGCTTCGCATCATCTGCGACAACGCGAAAGTCCATGGGGAGTGTCATTGACGCTCCGAACCCGACGGCATGACCATTGATCGCTGCGATCACCGGCTTGACCGAGCGGAGGACGCGAAGGGTGAACATTCCACCCGAGTCGCGGTGCAGGTACTCCTCGGAGCCCTGCGTTTCGCCGCCGGCGAAGTCGAACGCCCCCTCGCCGCCTGCGAGGTCAGCCCCGGCGCAGAAGGCGCGGCCACTCCCGGTCACGATGACGGCTCGCACATCGTCGTCCTCGTCTGTCCGGTCGAAAAGCCGGACGAGATCCGCGATCATCTCAGTCGTCACGGCGTTGAACTGCTCGGGCCGATTGAGGGTGATGGTCGCGACGCCGTCCTCGACGTCGTACAGCAGGTGATCCGCGACCATGTCGACCTTCTTTCTGATTTGCCGTTAAAAACTGAGACACAGCATATCCGACCCGCGCGCCTTGTCCAGTGCCACCATGGCTCGCCATCATCGCCACCCCGAGCGCACCACGCGACGAAGTCTGCGGAGCGGAGTGGATTCGCAAACGCAAGCGCCTGCCCGATTCGTCCGCCAATGTTCTCGACCGCAGTTGATTCGCAGAGACTCATATGAGTGAGATGGCGACGCGAGATGGACTCATCGCTGAAGCCATCTGGATTGCCATGAACGAGGTTCCACCAAGGCCAGGACTGTCGTCGCGAGCATCGCCTGCCCCATTTCACCGTTGAATCGCTTTACGCCGCAGTGAGAATCCAGTTCAAGGGGGTCATCCACGCGTCCGACTACCCGATGACTGCCGTCCGGGACGCCACCCAGATGCCCACCTGCATCCCGCGCCGCCATCACAGCGAGACTCGGCCCCACGGACGATTCTGAGCAGGCCTTGTCAATGAGGCACGGGCGGCGGGAATGTCCATCGTCGGCGCACTCAACTCGACCCGAGCGGCTCAACACCCGGCGCGGACCGTATTGGGAGGTTCTCGAGACGGGCCGGAGCCTCATCCGGCGCGGCATGGGAGAAGCAGCCGGGCGAACGGTACACGCAGACGTGATACTTTCGAACCGCAATTTGATTATTCACGAACCACCGAGACTAGGCTGATCCTGCACGCGGTGCTGACGCCCGGAAGTGCCGGGTACACGCCAGGTCGATCGGCCGGGCAGGACTCTTTCATGGATCACCAGGACTTCATCGACATCCTCGACGCTGTGAGGACCTTCGTTCGCCATGAGGTGGTGCCGGCCGAAGACGAGATCGAGGACATCGACGACATCCCCCCTCGTCTCAAGTCGCAGGCCGCTGAGATGGGTTTGTTCGGTTATGCGCTCCCAGAGCAGTACGGAGGGCTCGGCGTCACAGCGTCCGAGGACGTCCGACTCGCATTCGAGTTCGGCTACACCGCGCCCGCCTTCCGCTCGATGTTCGGCACCAACAACGGCATCGCTGGACAGATCCTGGTCAATTTCGGCACGGAAGCACAGCGCGCCGAGTTTCTCCCGGGTCTCGCAAGTGGCGAGAGTGTGGCGTCTTTCGCGCTCACCGAGGCGGAGGCTGGGTCGGACCCCAGCGGCCTGAAGACGTCGGCTCGACGAGTCGATGAGGGCTATGTCATCAATGGCCAAAAGCGTTACATCACCAACGCGGACCGCTCGGACCTGCTCATGGTGTTCGCCCGAGTTGCACCGCACGACGACTCGAACGGCGGAATCTCGGTATTCGTCGTCGACACAGCCACGCCCGGCGTGACGGTCGGGCCGAAGGACAAGAAAATGGGGCAACGCGGCTCGACGACGTCGGAGGTGTTCTTCGACGACGTGGTCGTGCCGGCCGACCGCCTGGTGGGAGAGCAGGAGGGCCAAGGCCTGAAAGCCGCCATGACGTCCTTGGCCAAGGGGCGCCTCCACGTCGCCGCCCTGTGCGTCGGGATGGCCGAACGCCTGCTCGACGAGACCCTCAACCACGCATCTGTCACTCGTCAGGGCGGCACGATTATTGCCGAGTTCCAGCAGGTGCAGGCGATGCTGGCCGAAAGCCAGACCGAGCTCTTCGCGGGCCGGTCCATGGTCATCGAGGCGGCCGCACGATACGACGACGGCACCGACCGCCGCTTGGCTCCGTCCTGCGCGAAGCTGTTCTGCAGCGAAATGGTCGGTCGGGTGGCCGACCGTGCCGTACAGGTGCACGGGGGCATGGGCTACATGCACAGCGTGCCGGCAGAGCGGTTCTACCGCGATGCCCGCCTGTACCGAATCTACGAGGGAACGAGCGAAGTCCAGCGCGTGGTGATCGCCAAGCAGCTGGCAGCAGGGCGTCGAGCCTGAATTCGACAGGCAACCAAGGGCCGCGTCACTGCATCCCGACGAGTCACAACGGACGACTGGGCAGTGAGCAGAACCATTGACCACCGCCTATTATTTTTATTGAGATTAGAATAGATTGGGGTTCGATCCGCTGCGCCGGACGGCCCCTGGTGACGTGCCCGCACGTCGAGATCCTCGCAGTGTTGCTCGGCCGCCGGCTGCTGTGAGTGCGCCGGATCACCATCGACCAACCGACATCCACTACTGAAAGCTGAGAGCCTCGATGCCTGAATTGACCACCTCCCTCAGTGATCGCACCGCGGTCATCACCGGTTCGGCTCAGGGCATCGGCCTTGAAATCGCCCGGCTTCTGGGTTCGCACGGCGCTCGGGTCGTCCTCGCAGACATGAACGGCCAGAAGGCCGAGGAGACAGCAACCCTGCTTCGAGCCGACGGCATCCAGGCCGTCCCCATCGAGTGCGATGTGACTGATGAGTCTGCGGTAGACGCTGTCGTAGACAAGGCGCAGCGTGAGTTCGACACATTGGACATCTGGGTCAACAACGCCGGCATCACCCGCGACGCGTCTCTGCGCAAGATGACGCTCGAGGACTTCCGCCTGGTGGTCGACGTCCACCTCACCGGCACCTGGCTTGGTGTGCGAGCCGCCTCGGCGGTGATGCGCGAACGTAAGGCTGGATCGATCGTCAACATCTCCTCGATATCGGGCAAGGTCGGAAACCTCGGCCAGACGAACTACTCGGCAGCGAAGGCCGGCATTGTCGGACTCACGAAGGCCGCGGCGAAGGAGCTCGCCCGCAGCAACGTTCGCGTGAATGCTGTACAGCCTGGCCTGATCCTCACGGACATGACTCGCGCGATGCCGCCGGAGGTCTTCGAACGCATGGAGGCGAGCATCCCCTTGGAACGCGCGGGGACCCCGACCGAAGTGGCCGGGGCGGTGCTCTTCCTCGCCTCCGACCTCTCGAGCTACATGACCGGCGGGGTCATCGAAGTCGCCGGCGGCCGAATGATGTGACGGCGGTCGCCCAGCGCCGGCGCCTCGCCCACCCTCAACAACTCATTAGGAGACACATGCACATTCCGCAGCTCGGCGTCTTGGTCACTGGTGGCAGCTCAGGTCTCGGACGCGCGACCGCTGAACGACTCGCGGCGCAAGGAGCACTGGTCACGATCGCGGATCTGCCGAAGTCCGATGGTGCAGCTGTCGCTGACGCGATCGGGCCGTCAGCGCGCTTCGTACCTGCCGACATCACAAACACCGAACAGGTCCGATCCGCCGTCGAGGCTGCCGGCGAACGAACGCCGTTACGTGCGGTCGTCCACTGCGCCGGCAGGGGCGGGCCCCTCCGGATCATCGAGAAGGACGGCTCGCCGGGGTCGATAGACCACTTCCGAGCCGTCCTCGAGACCAACCTCGTCGGCAGCTTCAACGTCCTCCGACTGGCTGCGGTCCACATGGGTCAGCAGGAGCCGATTGATGGAGAGCGCGGCGTCATCGTGCTCACCTCCTCGGTTGCAGCCTTCGAGGGTCAAATCGGTCAGCTCCCCTACTCCGCGTCCAAGGCCGGGGTCCACGGGATGACCCTCGTAGCAGCCCGAGACCTCGCTTCGAAGTTGATCCGAGTCTGTACCATCGCCCCCGGGTTGTTCGACACCCCGATGCTGGCCGGACTTCCCGACGCAGTTCGGGACTCCCTCGGCAAGAGTGTTCCCAACCCCTCGCGGCTCGGTGACCCGGCTGAGTACGCGGCGCTGACCCAGCACATCGTGGAAAATGCGATGCTCAACGGCGAGACGATCAGGCTCGACGGAGCGATCCGCATGGCACCGCGATGACCTCGCAGGTAAACGGTTGCGTTGACGTTGACGTCCGCGACAGGTTCATGGTCGTCACGATGGACAGGCCCGAGACACGGAACGTGCACTCACAGAACGCAAGTTGCCTGCGGAGGAAGCACACGCGGTGCACCTGGTGAGCCTGCTGGTGGATGACGGGCAAGCCGCAGCACCAAATCAGCCGTCCTTTGTCAGCCACTGGTGACGCACGAGAAGCAGTGACCGCGTTCGCAGAGAAACGCAGACCCGGGTGGACCGGCATATGACCGTTCATCCCCAAAACCCACCCCCAACCCTCTAACGAAGGACCCACCATGAGAGACGCCGTCATCGTTGACGCGCTGAGAACACCTGTCGGCAAGCGAAACGGAGGTCTGTCCGGGATTCATCCCGCCGACCTCTCCGCACAACTTCTCCGCGGCCTCGGCGAACGCAACAACCTCGACCCGGCACTGGTCGATGACGTCATCTGGGGCTGCGTATCGCAGACCGGCGAGCAGGCCGGAAACATCGGTCGCTTCGCCGTCCTGGGCGCTGGTTGGCCCGAGGAGGTTCCCGCCACGACCGTGGACCGTCAGTGCGGATCGTCGCAGCAGGCAGTCCACTTCGCCGCTGCGGGTGTGGTCTCGGGCCAGTACGACATCGCCATTGCGGGCGGAGTCGAGTCGATGTCACGGGTCCCGATGGGGTCACCGTCGAGCAACGGCCCGGGCAAGCCTTACGGCGAGCTCACCCGCGCGCGCTACGACAACGTCCGCTTCAATCAGGGCGTCAGCGCGGAAAGCATCGCCAGGAAGTGGAACCTGAGCCGAGAAGCCCTCGATCAACACGCGCTCGACTCTCACTCGAAGGCTGCTGCGGCTGTCGACGGAGGGGCATTCGAGGGCCAGATTCACCCGATCGAGACCGACGGCAACCGCATCACGACCGACGAAGGTATCCGACGGGGCGGCTCGTTGGACAAGCTCGGCGGCTTGAAGCCCGCCTTCAGTGACGACGGCGTGATCACGGCGGCGAACTCATCCCAGATCTCCGATGGCGCGTCTGCACTGCTCATCACGACATCCGAGGTGGCGGCACAGAACGGGTGGACACCGCTGGCAAGGCTGCACTCCTTCGCCCTCGCCGGCGTCGACCCGGTCACCATGCTCACGGGCCCGATCCCGGTGACGCAGAAGGTTCTCCGGAAATCCGGACTCAGCATCCATGACATCGATGCCTTCGAGGTCAACGAAGCGTTCGCCAGTGTGTCGATGGCCTGGCTCGCAGAGACAGGGGCCGATCCTGCCAAGCTCAACCCTCTCGGTGGCGCCATCGCGCTCGGACACCCACTTGGCGCCTCAGGTGGCCGGCTCATGACTACCCTGGTGCACCACCTGCACGACAATGGCCTGCGGTACGGCCTGCAAACGATGTGCGAGGGCGGCGGCATGGCGAACGCGACAATCATCGAGGCGCTCTGAGAGTTCCGCGGCCCGGCTCTGGCTGAGGCCACTCACAGTTCGTTCGCACCGCCCGGCGTCTGATCAGACGCCGGGCGGTGCCATGCGGCTGAAAGACGACCCGATGCTTGGACTGCTGGTGGGCTGTCAGACCCGGTTCGCGGTGCTTCGAAGGAACACTCGATGGCGGCGCAAATGGGGTCGGTCGCGCCATGTGGGCAGAGGCGTCGGCAACGTCCGACGAGAGCGTCGTCGTGCTCCGCTGCGCACCCTCAGCGGGCGCCTGCAGCGCGCACTTCGGCTCTCCTACATACCCATAGGCCCGGGACGAAACTCTGCGACTAGTCGGCCGTCCGCGCGGGAAGAGCTGCCACGGTGGGGTGATCGAACGCGATCGGTCCAACATCCTCGGCACCTTGAGGCGATCCCAAAGTGTCGAAGAACTGCGCATTCACGCCGATGTACTGCACGCTCTCAGGAGCGAGCTCAGCATCGAAGAAGATGGCATCCTGCGGGCACACGGGCGCGCATGCCCCGCAATCGATGCACTCGTCCGGATGTATGTACATCATCCGGTCTCCCTCATAGATGCAATCAACCGGGCACTCCTCGATGCACGACTTGTCTTTCACATCCACGCAGGCATTCGTCACGACGTAGGTCATCTCGGTCTCACTCTCATTCAGGGTTGGGCAATTCAGGCGTGTCGTGCGCGGTGTTCGCCACCGATCACGCGAAGCATGTCCTCGGCTCTGTGCAGCTTGGTGCGGGCGCGCCCCATGGACTGACCTAGTGCGACCTCAGCAGAATCCACAGCGAGCCAGTCGTCAGCGGTGACGTATCGTCGAGAGTTCTTTCGAAGAAGGTCAACGATGTCGCGTTCGCTCGATGTGGTGTCGAACGTGCGGTCGGCCGCATCTCCGAGCAACGTCTGGATGGTTTCGTTGGCATCGGACTTGTTGGTACCGATGATTCCCGTCGGCCCTCGCTTGATCCACCCTGCAACGTAAGTTCTACCCGCAGAATCTGATTCGACGCGACCGCCCGTGTTGGGGATGGTCCCCCGCGACGGGTCGAAGGGCAGACCTGCTAGAGGTGTTCCGAGGTATCCGACAGATCGGAAGACGATCTGAGCGGGAATGTGGACCATATCCCCGGCGGCCGCGGCGCGCCCGTCAGGGCCGACCACCATGCGTTCCAGACGAATCCCTTCGACGCGGTGGGTGCCGAGGATTTCGCCAGGATTGAGCCGAAAGTGCATATGGATGCGCCGAGGACGCCCCTGGGGTTTCCTCTCGGCCCACTCCTGCAAGATGTCGAAATTTCGTTGCAGGCCGGGCTGAGCGGAAATCAAGGCGCGCGTGGGCTCGTCGACATCCAGTTCGCTGGGATCCAGGATCACGTCTGCGTCGGCCAGCTCCCCTAGCTCCTTGAGCTCGACCGAGGAGAACTTGGCTTGCGCAGGGCCGCGGCGGCCAATCAAGTGGATGTCGGAAATCTGGCTCCTCGCCAGCACATCGAGCACGTGCTGCGGCATGTCGGTGTGGCGGAGTTCCGCCGGGTTCTTCGCGAGGACCCTCGAAACGTCCAGCGCGACATTGCCCATCCCGATCACCACTGCCGAACGCGCGGACAGCTCGAAAGCGTCCGGCTCAAGATCCGGGTGACCGTTGTACCAGCTCACAAAACGGCCCGCCGCAAAGCTTCCCGCCAACTTCTCACCAGGAATGCCCATCCAGCGATGTTGCGCCGTGCCCACAGCGACGACCACCGCGTCGTAATGACGATGAAGCTCCTCGAGCGTGATGTCCCGACCGATTTCGACGTTGCCGAAGAAGCGGGCCTCTTCGCGCGCCAGAATCTTGCGGAACGTCGCTACTGCGGACTTGATCTTGAGATGATCTGGTGCGACTCCGTAGCGCAGCAAGCCATATGGACATGGAAGCCGTTCGAAGACATCTACCCGCACACCCCGTTTGGTGAGCGCATCAGAGGCGAACAGCCCCGCCGGCCCGGCGCCCACCACTGCGACCGCCCTCATGACGCGCCGTTCCTCAGATGAGCCGGTCGCGGCGTGGCCACACCCATCGGGTCGACGTGTGAGCTCGGTGCGTCGGGCATGGGTGTGACCTCTCAGTTCAACAGGCTGGTGTAGGGAAGAAACCGAACTCGATCGCCCCTGCTGACGTCTCCGTCATCCTCGAGGATCTCGATCAAGCCATCGGAAGATGCGACGGCAGAGAGCATTCCGGACCCGACTGGTCGGGGAACCGTCGATTGCAGTTCGGCTGATCCGTCGGCGTGGAGATGGCCGCAGAGGAATTCGCGACGGCCCCGCGAGTGACGGTGCTCGAAATCTGCGATCACCGAGTACCTGACTGTGTCCAGCCGGGTGGCTCCTCCGAGGTGCAAGAGCATGGGACGCCCGATCAACCAGAAGGCAACAAGCGCCGACACCGGGTTCCCTGGCAAACCCACGAACGGTGTGTGACCCACCCGTCCCACGGCCAGTGGACGACCGGGCTTGATCGGCAGCTTCCAGAATGTCAGCTCACCGAGTTCCTTCACCACGTGCCGGACATGGTCCTCGTCGCCGACGGAAACACCTCCGGTCGACAGAACTACGTCGTTCTCGCCGGCAGCTCGCAGGAGGACGGAGCGAATCTCGCTGCGATTGTCGACGACGACGCCGTAGTCGGTCACCTCGGCTCCGAGAGAGCTGGACAGAGCCGTGAGCATGGGCGAGTTGGAATTTCGTACACACCCGGTGGGGAGGGTCTCTCCCTCCGACCTCAGCTCGTCACCAGTCGCCACCACCCCGACTCGCAGCCGGCGGTGAACTGTCAACGCGGTTAGTCCCATCGATGCCGCGACGCCGATATCCTGTGGCCGAAGACGGGTGCCGGCGCCCACGACCGTAACGCCCCGGCGGATGTCATCGCCGATCTGCCGACAGTTGGCGCCGACTGCGAGATGTGCGGGGAGAACGACTCCATCGCCGTCGATCTGGCAGTCCTCTTGCTTTGCAACAGTGTCGGCGCCGACCGGAATGACACCACCGGTCAGGATTCGAACTGCATGCCCGTCGCGCAGCGGTTCATCGAGAGGATGTCCGGCGGCGACGTGCCCTTGGAGCGGCAGGCGAGGCTGCGCCACTGCATCGCGATGACGGAAAGCGAAGCCATCCATCGCTGAGCTCGGATGAGCCGGCACCGGCTGGGACGCTACGAGATCATCGGCCAGCACCCGACCGAGACAGTCTGCAAGCCGCAGGATCTCACACCCTTCGGCCCGCGGGTACTCCTTGATACACGCAAGGGCAGTATCGATGGATATCGACTCGCCGACAGGCGTCGGATTCACGTCTCGCTGTGGTTCAGTCATCTGCCGGGCCCCATCGAACGCATTCTCGGTCCCCCAAGCGCGGCCACGGCATGGGAGCAGCGGGAAATTCCAATGATTTTCCCCTCCCTCTCAGCGGGCTCATCCCTATCGGCCATCTGGTCGGCAAAGCGCAGCCCCGCCATTCAAATATAATCTAGATTCTAAACCTGGCAAGGTCTGGCTGCTGCTGACTCAGCTCTTCAGGAGATCGAATCCCTGGTTACGAGGCCCTTCCGGGTGAGCCGGTAGCCCACTTCCTCTGAATCCCAGGTGGCTGCACCGTTGCCAGGCAGACGCAACTCCATTTTTCTGATCTTGCCAGTGCCCGTCCTCGGTAGCTCACCGATTTGCTCGAAGAATCGCGGAACCATGAAGTACGGCAATCTCTCCACGCAGTGATGGAACAGAGACTCAGGATCGAACGACTCGCCCTGGTGGAGGACGACCCACACCTTCACCTCATCCTCGATCTGCCCGTCGGCGCGGTGCGGGACGCACACTGCCTCGCTCACGGCGGGATGTGACCTCACCTGCTCTTCGACCTCTGCAGACGAGATGTTCTCGCCGCGACGCCGCAGGGCGTCCTTGATGCGATCGACGTAGAAGTATCGTCCGTCCTCATCCACCCGAACCATGTCACCCGAATGGAACCAGCCATTGCGCCAGGCACGCTCGGTTGCCTCCGGGTTCTTCTCATAGGCCAACATCATCGCCCCAGACCTGTCTGTGCGAACAACCATCTCGCCGGCTTGGCCCACGGGCACGTCGTTATCATGCTCGTCCACGACCCTGATCTCGAATCCCTCTCGCACGCGTCCCAGGTAGCCCGGCGTCAGATCGTCGCGCGGATCGCTCACCGTCGCGGCGGGGAACTCGCTCATCCCGAACCCGGTCACGATCTCAGGAATGTTGAACCTATCCATGAATCTCTTCGCGTCTTTCGGCACCGGGCCGGCACAGACCGACTGAAGATTGTGTTCCTTTTCCGCCGGTCGCGGATCCTGTGCCTCGAGAAAACTCACCATCGTGCTCATCAGCACACTCAGAGTCGCTCCGGTGTCGCGCGCCACTTCCCAGTAGGTCGACATCGCGGGATACTCCCGAACAGCGATCCGTGCCCCGCTGTGGAGCGCACCGCTGGACATGTACATCGCCGTGCTGTGGTACATCGGCGTATCGACCAGGAAGCAGTCGGCGTATCCACGGTTTCGCTTGGCGACGAACGGCTCGCCCCCCAGAAAACAATGCATGTAACTCTGGGGCACCAGCTTCGACGGACCGGTTGTGCCGGACGTCAGAATGAGAAACTCTGTGTCCGCGTGAGAAATCGGGCGATCAAGCGGCGGTGGCGTGTGCACGTCAGCGCCCGTACCGAGCACCCGGACGTGCACTTGCGTGTAGTCGACGGTGACCCCAGCATCGTCGATCCGAGCGCCGAGACTGTCGTCGGTGATCAAGACCGAAGGACTGGTGAGGTCGATCTGGTTGGCGAGAAGTTTGCCCTTGAAGCCTGTGTTGATCGGCACCACCACCGCACCCAAGGTAACCGCGCCCCACCATGCGCGAAGAAAATCCGACCCATTGGGAAGGAAGATGGACACGCGGTCGCCCTGCCGTACCCCGATCTGCCTCAAAACATTCGCTGCCCCGTACGCAGCTTCCACGGCATAGCGACGCGTCCACGCAGCTTCATCGGCGAAGAAGACGAACTCCTCGTCCGGCTTCGTTTGCGCGCCCTTTTCGAGCATGGTTCGAACTACGATCGAGTCAGGGTCGTCCAATGCTGTCATCGTTTCTTGCCTCTCGGTCCATTCCGACGGTGTAGTTGGTCGAAAGCTTGTCGCACATCTTGATTTTTCCTAAGAGGAGGCCAAACCGTCAGCCGCGGGCTCAAGAGGGATCATTCGCACCACTCGTACGGGGATGTCGCTCATGCGCGGTTGCCCGGTGTAGCGGTCGAAGTCCTTGTCATCTGCAATGAGTCGCCCAGGGTTGGACCCATGCTCGCGTACGTTCTCATCGTCCAGACCTGGCAAACCGCCGAAGGCGTGACTCATCGAGATCATTCCTCGCCGCAGACTCGCGTCGGCTTCCACCACTGCCACTATCGACGATCTCGGCGACTCCAGAATTGCGAGATCGCCCGATTCGAGACCAAGGTCTTCGAGGTCAGCAGGATTCATCGAGGCCGGGTTATACGGCTTTCTTCCTGACGGGATAACAAAACTCGGCGTGTTGACCACGTGCATCACCCGCCGACTGAGGAGTCGGTACGGATATGGGTCCGGGTAGTCGGAGCCGATTGCGCAGACCGCCGTCAGATTTGCGGCCAGATCAGCCATCATCTCCGGCGCACCCACGTTGAGCCGGCCCTCCCAACCGTCTGCCTTCTCCTTCACGAAGACTTCGGTGTCGGGGTACAGGCGCCCGCCCTCCACGCTCTTGACCACGTCGAAGGGGATACGCCCTCCGCCGTTGACGATGTCCAGGAGCTCTTCTTCTGTGGGCTCTCTTTCCATGTCGAGAGGAACATTCTCGCCGCCGGAGACCAGTTCGCCCAGACCGGGAGCGATCATCAACCCCACGCCGAGCCGACGCGCAAGACCATAGAGCACTTGCCAACCAGCCAGGACATCAGAGCCTTCGGGAGGCTCTACCACGGCCGGCGCGTAGGACGCGTACGACTTCTGGTATCCGAAACCGTTGGCAAACATGGCGTGCGCGTCGCCCAAGATGCTCGATGACGAGATCTCGTATGGGAGTTTGGCCGCGATCACGTAATCGGCCAGCTGGGCCGTCGGCGTCATCTGGATGTCGGTGTGGACCAGAAGCTCGAGTGAACGAAGCGCCTCAACCATCTTCATCTGATCAGGAACGCTGCTCGCCGGGTTGCCGCCGAGGCTGATCAGCCCGCGGATCTGGCCCTTTCCGGGCAACAAAATCTCGTCCGCCAGAGCTCCGGTCGGCATGCCGGCCAGCGATTCAGTCAGACCGCGGACACGCATCCTATGACCGACATCGTAGGGACGGAATGGCGGTATGGCTTGCGCTCGCGTCCTCTGCACCCTTTTCGGTGTCAGCGTGAACGAGTTGTTGATTTGCTCTCCGGCTCGCATCCAGTGCCCGCAGATCGTCGTCAGACAGAGAGCCAGGTACTCGACCAACGTCCCACGGCCACCCATGTTCGGCCCCGTGCCTACCGCCGCGTAGGCGCGACGTGAACTACTGACCAACCGCGCGGCTGCGATGAGGTCTTCCGCCTCGACACCGGCAAGTCCGGCAACTCTCTCTGGGGTGAGCTCTGACACCGCCTCACGCAGCACATCGACACCTGCAACGTTCGCAGCGAGGAAGTCCGAATCCTCCAGACCTTCGTCGAGAATGATGTGACAAAGAGCGCCGAGCACGAGCGCATCCGTCCCCGATTTCAGCTGGAGATGAATGGTTGCCCGCTTCGCCGTGTCTGTGCGCCGAGGGTCGAGCACGATCAGCTTCCCTCCGCGGGCGGAGAGGTGCTTCAGGGTGTGCCGAGGATGTCCGATCGCACCGTAGTGACTCACAAGCGGGTTGGTGCCAACCAGAACGGCCAGGTCCGGCTCGTGGCGTCCGAACCCGGGTGCGCCCCACATGCCGTGAAATCCCTTGGCTACAGCCTTGCCTGGGGAATCGATCGTGATGGAGGAGAAGGCCATGGGTGACTCGATGGCCTTCATGAAAGCCTCATACATCGACAGGTTCACGGCACTCTCGACACCGAACACCTGTCCCCAGAACATCGCAACAGCTTCTGGCTCGTGCCGATCCAATATGTCCCGCAGCCGCTCCGCGACTTCATCCAAAGCGGTTTCGGTCGAGATTCGCGCGAAGCTTCCATCCTCGAGCTTCTTGAGCGAGTGGAGTAGCCGATCGGGGTGATCGTACGCAGTCCAGTGCTCGCGCCCCTTGATGCATGAGTAGCCGGCATAGAGAGGGTCATCAGGGTCCCCCTTGATGCCAACCACTTTTCCGCTCTCGACTTGCACCTTGACGGCACATCCGTGCGCACATGTCCGGCAGAACGACGAAATTTCTTCCACGCGACCCTCAGCTCCTTTCACCGATAGCGGCACCGCCAGATGATCTCGCGATATAAAAATTAATCATAAATAGAATATGTGCTCGGCTTCTGGGAAAGCAAGCCCCAGCCTCGACCTTTCTTCCGATATGCCTGTGCCTGTCTGATGGTCGGTGGCCGTATTGGCTGGTGCTGATGATCAGCCTCTGTGCGGCGGATGGACGGGGACGCCGTCCATCGACGTCAGACGCGGACCAGACCGCTGCGGCCGAGCTTGAACCCGGCCTTCTCCCGGCTCCACGTGCGGCTGCTGTTGCCACGATTGCGGAGCTCATACTTCTTGACACGCAGCGATGGGGTCTTCGGGAGAGCGTCGGTCAACTCGAGGTACGTCGGCACCATGAAGTGCGCCATGCGCTCGACACAGTGGAGAAACAGAGCGTCGAGGTCGACCGTGTGCCCCTCCTCGGCTACCAACCAGACCTTGACCTCATCGTCAGCCAGGCCGGGTTCCTGGAAACCGACGCACGCGGCCTCCGCCACACCGGGGAAGGAAAGCACCTCGGTCTCTACCTCGAACGAGCTCACGTTCTCTCCGCGTCGGCGGAGCGCGTCTTTGCTGCGATCGATGAAGAAGTAGTTCCCGACCTCGTCACACCGGAACAGGTCACCGGTGTGGAACCAGCCATTGCGATTGGCCGATGCCTGGGCCGCCGGATTGTTCACGTACCCGGACATCATCATCCACGGATGCTCGGCGCGCACAATGGCTTCACCGACCTCTCCTTGACTCACTTCACGATCCCACTCATCGACGAGCCTCACCTCGAAGCCCTCACGGACTCGCCCGCAGTAACCTGAAACAAGTGGCTGCCCGGGCGTCCGGAGAAACCATCCACCCACCTCGGTTGATCCACATGCGGTGACGATTTCCGGGATGTTGAACCGCTTCTGGAACCCGGCGACGTCGGCGGGCAGGGGTGAGGTGATCAGCGCGCGCAAGGAGTGCTGGGTGTCGGCTGGCCGCGGGGGGCGTGAATACAAGTAGGGGACCATCGAGCTCACGACGAACCCCATCGTGGCGCCGGCATCTCGAGCCACCTCCCAGTACTCGTTGAGGTTGGGCGCCGATCTGATCGCGAATCGAACCCGCGTCGCGAGCCCAGCTGTGGCCTGGTAGAGCGCAGCTCCATGGAACAGCGGGAGATCGAGCAGCACGATATCCGCGCTGGTGGCCCCCCAGGTCTCGGTGAAGTAGGCACCACCGACAAAACTTGCCCGGTAGGAGATCTCGGCCAGTTTCGACGGACCGGTCGTACCGGAGGTGAGCAGAAGCAGGTGAGGGTCCCACAGTTCGATCTCACGCGACAACTCAGGCGCCGTGGTCGCCCTTGCTTCGAGTGCTTCAGGACGGAGCTTCGCCGTGCCGGCACCGAGGGGCGAGCTTGCGATCTGGTCATCGAACTCCTCCCGCGCAACGATCAGCTGCGGGGCACTCAGGCCCAGCAGATGTTCCAGGATTGAGCCGCGGTACGACAGGTTCACAGGCACGACGGTCGCTCCCAACATCGCCGCGCCCCACCAGGCCCTCAGAAAGTCCGGGCCGTTCGGCAGGAAGATGGCCACTCTGCTCCCCTGCTGAACTCCGGCGGCGGCGAATGCCTGAGCAGCGCCGTAGGCGATCTCCAGGCCGTCCTGGCGCGTCCACTCCGACCCGTCCTCGAACATCACGAATACTTCGTCAGGGCTTTCACGAGCGTTCCGCTGGAGAAGATCCCTGACCACCACATCATCGATATTGCTGGGCATAACCGTCCTTCGTGTTGAGTGTGAACTTCAGGAATGGCCTGGTGCGCCAACCCTTTACGCGTGGGCGCCCGCACCGGACGAGCACGTCAGGTAGATGCGTCGCCGCTGTGCAGGTACGCCTCTTCGAGAGCCTCGCTCCCATCGCGCGACTGCCCCTCGCTGACCACCGTTCCGCTTCGCAACAGGTACCAACGGTCGGTGTATTCGAGCGCGCGCCGCGCTTGCTGCTCGACGAGGAGCACCGCGAGGCCGCGCGACGTTGTCGCGTCGCGTAAAGCAGTGAGGAGCCTGTCGACGATGAGCGGAGCCAATCCGAGCGAGAGCTCGTCGATGAGAATGAGCGAGGGCTTCGATGCGAACGCACGAGCGAGCGCGACCATCTGTTTCTCCCCACCCGACAGCAGACCACCCGTGCGGTTGAGCAGAGGCACCAGTTCCGGGAACGCCTCGACTGCCGGCGCGACTCCTCCACGTCCGAGCTCGAGGTTCTGTTTGGTCGTGAGGTCCGAGATCACCGACTGTTGCTCGGGTACGAACGCGATGCCCTCACGGGCGAGCTTGTGTAGAGGTTTCGAGGTCGTTTGCCCGTTGTAATAGACCTTGCCGCCCATGTGCGGGAGCTCGCCGACACTGGCCAGCAGCGTCGTGGACTTGCCGGCGCCGTTCGGTCCGAAGAGCGCTACCATTTCGCCGGCGTTCACCACGAGCGACACGTCTCGAACGGCAGCGAGGTCGCCGTAGCCCGACGTCAGGCCCTCGAGCCGAAGGACCTCCTGGGATCCAGACGGCCCGGTCCTGACGGCGGAAGACTTCGTCTCCGGTGCGAGGCCGTGTGCGGTCATACGAAGTTCTCCTTGGGTTGGGATGATGCCGCTAGCAGATGGGGGCGTCACGCCGGTGCCCCCAGATAGGCATCGATGACGGCGGGGTCGCGTCGAACTTCTTCAGGAGTCCCTGACATGATCACGGCGCCCGATTGAAGGACGGTCACTCGATCGCAGAGCCGGAGGACGAGGTCGACGTTGTGCTCGACAAGCAGGACTCCGATGCCCCACTCCCTGGCGAGAACGGTGATGAGCTCGGCGAGCTCCTGCGCTTCGACATCGCCCAGCCCGGCGGCTGGTTCGTCCAGCAACAGAACTGACGGCGTTCCTGCCACCGATCGCGCAATCGCCACCGCCTTGCGGTGTCCGAATGACGTGCTCTCGGGATGCTCGTCGATGAGATCGATGAGCTGGAAGCGGCGCACGGCTTCCCACGCAGCGGGGCTGAGGCGAATGTCGCCGGGCAGCACCAGATCCCCTAGGTAGCGCAATATGCTTGGTCGTTCGCAGGCGACTGCCAAGTTCTCCCTGATGGTGAGACCGACGAACAGCTCGAGGCTCTGGAACGACCGCGCGATTCCCTCGCGGTTCCGTCGCCTTGCCGACATGCGTGACACCTCGACATCACCGATCCGTACGGAGTCCGAGGTCGATCTGACGAGGCCGGTGATCCCGTCGATCAGCGTGGTCTTGCCGGCACCGTTCGGTCCGATGAGGCCGTGGATCTCGCCCGGGCGGATGTCCAGCGACACATTGCGCACCGCCTGCACACCTCCGAACGAAATGGAGAGATTTTCCACGGTGAGCGCTCGTGCAGGTACACGGACCGGATCAGGATCTGGAGGCGCCTGCCTCTTCGGAGGCTTGGCGGGCGACAGGTGGAGAAGCTTCCTCCACGGAACGTGTGTCAACGACTGGCGGTTGAGCTCGAACAGGCCGTCAGGAGCCACGATGAGGGTGGCGAGCAGGATGACGCCGCCGATCAACGGCAGGTAGGTGTTGACGCTGGGCCACGATTCGAAGAGCATTCCGACGATCCCGCCGGACAACATCAGTGAACCCAGGAGGGCGCCGGGGACGTTGCCGACACCGCCCACGACGACCACGCCCACGATGCTGATGCTGAGGAACAACGTGAACCCGACCATGTTGACCGACGTCTGACCGAAAGCGAGCAATGTCCCACCGACCGAGGCGATGGCCGCGCTGAGCGCAAAGGCATACGACTTCACTGCGGGGACGTTGACCCCCAGCGAGGCGGCAGCGCGCTCGTTCGAGCGCACAGCCAGCAACCGTCGGCCGGTGCGGCCGCGACGGAGATTGACCACAGCCAGGGCCACCAGTACAAGCACTCCGAAAACGACTGTCGCGTAACGCGCTGGATAGAAGAAGGGATCGATATCGAGCCCGAAGAGCGAGGGGACCGGGACCGATAGCCCTTCCAATCCCCCGGCAAGGTCTTGGTTGCGGAGCAGTAGATCGGTGATGACGCCGCCGAGGCCAAGCGTCACGACGGCCAGCGTGATTCCCCGAATTCTCAGTGCCGGAATGCTGATGACGAGCCCGACAAGTGCCGTGACGATCGCCGCCCCCGGAACGGCGAGGATGAACGGGACCCCATGAATCGTCAGGCGTGCCGCAATCAGCGCTCCCACACCTGCCAGCGAAGCCTGAGCCAACGAGAGCTGCCCGGTGAAGCCGGTGATGACGACGACGGACAGGCAGACGATCGCCAACGCCAATGTGTGAATCGCCGCCGTGGCCCAGTCGGCACTCATCGTGAAGACGACCCAACCCACGAGCACCACCAAGGGGATGACCACCAGCGGACGAACCCGGCCCGACCCTACGGCCGGCGGACGATCCAGTACAAAACTCCGCAACGGTAGTGCTCGACCGCTGATCACGAGGACTGCGACGACGACCAGGAAGGGCGCCGCCGTCGTCCAGCCCGGCTGGCCGACGTATCGCTGGATGAGGGACTGCGCGATTCCGAGGGCGATCGCGGCAGCGAACGTGACGGGGAAGGAGACAAAGCGTCCGATCAGGGCGGCGGACATCGCAGGAATGATCAGAAGAACCAGCGCAGTCGGTTCAAGGAAGATGAGAGGCGAGATCAACACGCCGACCAGCCCCGCGAGCGCGCCGCTCAGAGCCCAATTGATCGCTGCCACTTTGTCGGGAGAGTGACCGAAGCTCGACGCCGCCAATTGATTCTCCGCGACTGCTGTCGTGACCCGGCCGAAGCTCGAGTTCCGATAACCGAAGTACAACGCAGCACTCACGACGAGGCATAAGACGATGATGATGAGCCGGTCGAGACTCAGCACGAGCTCGTCGGAGAAGAAGGTCACCGAGCGCGTGGGAAACAACGACGGCACCCGGAGCGGGTCGAACCCGTAGCGAACATAAGCGAAGCTCTGAATGACGATGAGCACGCCCAATGTGGCAATGACACGCTGGAGAGCTGAGGCGTGCCGCATGGGCCGCATGATCCCGTAGTGGATCGAGAAACTCAGAAGCGAGCAAAAAGCCACGGCCACAACAAGACCCAAGTACTTGGGAAGCTCGGCTCTTACGGCCACCTCATAGTAGGCGAATCCACCCGCGAGTGCGATCGCCCCTTGCGCGAAGTTCAGCAGCCCCGACCCGCGGTACACGAGGACCAGGCCCTGCGACAAAAGGGCGATCAGCCCTCCGCTGGCGATTCCGAAAATCGTGAATCGAAGGATCTCCATCAGGTCTTGCTCCTACTAGAAGTCGTTCTGGCTGACGGTTGCAGCACATGGAGAGCGCTCGGCGAGCCGAGCGCCACACCACGATCTATTTCTGGCCGGAAAGCGTCTCGAACGGATCGAAGAAATCGCCTGTGGACGTGATCGTGCCGTCTTTGACGGTCAACGCCTTGATGTCGTGATTGAACATCTGAGGGAAGTCCGGGAGCGGCGAGGTGTTGCCCTGGACCACATACGGGGGCATGACTCCGCCCATGTAGATAGGCGTCGAGAGGTTGGTGAACGTGTCGAGCACCTTCTCCGCATCAATGTCCTCGACATCGGCCATTGCCTTGGCGAACAGCTGGACGGCGGCCCATCCAGCGACAATGGTCTCGTCGGGAACGGCCTCCGGCTTGGACTTCTTCAATTCGTCCACGAAGCGCGCGGTCTCGGGATCCTCGGTGTCATCCACGGCGCCGAAGTGCGACGACAGCAACACGCCTTCCACATCCTTGCCGGATGCCTTGAGGTTCTCCGGGGACAGCGTCGATGACAGGTGGGCGATCGAGCCGGTGTAGCCGGTTCGCCGAACAGCCTGCAGCGCCTTCGGATAGTTGTTGGTCGTGATGGCCATGGCGAGACCATCAGCACCAGCCGTCGCCTTGGCGGCCGATGCCGCATAGGTAGGGTCGGCCGCCGGGTCGACAATCACCACGTTCACCGTCTTCAGGCTGGCCGCAGCCACCGCTTCCTGCAGCACGGAGGCTGCATACTGCGATGAAGGATTGTCGTCCACAAGGATCGAGATCTTCGACGATCCCGCATTCACGAGCGCAGCGATCGTTCCGTACGACCAGCCAACCTGACCGGAGGTCGACGGAAACGAGTTGCTGCTCTGCAAGTCGGCCGCGACGATGCCGCGGCCACCGATCATCGCCACGCCGGCCTTCTCGGCCAAGGCGTGTGCCCGACCCGTCTGGTCGACCATCAAGAGGGGGGCGACGATGGCAGCGACGCCATCATCCAGCAGTTCGCGGGTGCAGGAGAGTTCCTTGTTGGCATCGAAGGCGGAATCGCAGGTCTTGAGCTTCAGCTTCTGACCGTTGACTCCACCCTTGGCGTTGATCGCCTCGACCGCGGCCTCAACGCCGTCTCGCTGCCGCGTGTTGCTGTACACCGCACTCGTGAGCGGCTGAATCGTGCCGAGAAGAATTTCGCCGGAGGAGGACCCCTCACTCCCGCCATCACCACCGCCGCACCCGGTGAGGCCGCCCAACGCAAGAGCCACGAGCGGGACTGCTGCGAGAACTCTTGAACCTCTACTGAAAATAGCCACCAGTGCTCCTCGTCGCTCGACAAGCGTCTCGCGAATAGATGTGATCGAACTCACGCCTCCGGGCGCGGACGAAATCTAACAAGGATTCGATTGAGCGTCAACACCCGGGCCAGACCTCGCCGGTCGCGTCGCCGACGCGTTTGACGCGACACCTGGCGACGCCCGAGCACGTCAGACACGAGGCATCGGCGGCCGGCGGTCTCGTCATCCGAGAGCAGCCGAGAAGGCCCCGGCTGATGTCCGGGTGCAGGAATCTGTTGCCGTGGAGGGCTATCCGGATCTCGCGACTGATGCGCTCGACGTGGCTACTGACCCGTGTGGGGTCCATGGGCCCGAATGATGTCGATGACGAAGAAGGCCCGACTCGAGGGGTGACAGTCGTGAGCCGGACCCTCCTGATCACGTTGTCTCTGGAGCCATCGCGGGGCGAGACAAACTCAGTCACCCTAACGTGGGTTAGAAGCCACTGGCTCCGGCCGCCCTCGTGCGAGTTCGGGTCGGGGCGACCACAGGCCGAGGTTGACACGGTCAGAGCGTCATCGGCGCAGGACACGGCGCGGACGGGTGCTCGCGAAGCTCCTGCGCTCTTCGCATCCGCTGGGGGCGCGCCGACTACGCGGGACCGGATCGCCTCGAGAATTCACATGACGTGGCTCGGCCGGTGCAGCACTCCGGGGCCACGAGAAAGCCTCAACTCGAAGTCGGTGGCGGCGAACCCCAGCTCCTCGGCTATGTGAGAGGCGGGACGGCCCCTCATGTAGGTGTCTGGCGACCAGCAGGAACGATCGTGGGAATCAACGAGGGTGTACAACGAGGCACCGGGACGCATCAACGCACAGCGACCAACGGGCGATCGGACGGTTCCGGCGGTTGGCCGACTCCAGGACTACTCAGCCTGGTCTAGGAGTTCAGCCAGGATTTCGTCGGAATGCTGTCCGGGTGCCGGGGGCGGAGAACTGAGCTCCGTCGGCGTCCGGGAAAATCTGGGGGCCGGGGCTGCCTGGAGGCGGCCGTCCCGTTTGACCAGCGTCCCGCGAGCGGCCAGTTGCGGATGATGCTCGGCGTCGAGCAGGCTCCGCACCGAGGACGTGCAGGCCATCGAGCCGTCGAAAACGTCCTCCCACTCTTTGAGTGTTCGAGACGCGAAGATCGCACTGATGCGATCGCGGAGCGCCGGCCATTCCTCGCGGGTGTTCTGCAGTTTCGGATCAACATCCAGCTCTAGCCGACCGAGCAGATCCCGATAGAACTGCGGCTCGATCGCACCCACGGCCATGTACTTGCCATCCGCGGTCGCGTAGACGTTGTAATGCGGCGCGGCGCCATCCAGGACATTCTCACCGCGTTCTGGAACCCAGGACCCCGCGGCCATCATCGCGTGAGTACCAGTGAGCAGGTGTGCGGCCCCGTCCGCTATCGCCGCGTCAACCACCTGTCCGACTCCACTTGCTGCAACCTCCAGCAGGGCAGCGAGGACACCGGTCACGAGGTACATGCCTCCTCCGCCGTAGTCTCCCACCAGGTTCAGCGGAATCGTGGGAGCTTCACCAGCACGACCGATGGCGTCGAGCGCACCGGTGACAGCGATGTAGTTGATGTCGTGACCGACGTGCTGGGCCCACGGCCCGTCCTGACCCCAACCTGTCATGCGCCCGTATACGAGCCGCGGGTTGCGCTCCAGGCACGTCTCGGGCCCGAGGCCCAGCCGTTCAACGACGCCGGGCCGGAACCCCTCGACTACCACGTCCGCCCCGTCGATGAGTCGAAGCGCAGTCTCGACATCGTCCGGCGACTTGAGATCCAGCTCGATGGACCGCTTGCCTCGGTTGAGCAGGTCGTCGCGGGGATCGCCGGGAAACGCACTCTGCCCGTCGCGTCGGTCGATGCGGATGACGTCGGCGCCCATGTCGGCCAGGGTCATCGTTGCAAACGGCCCCGGTCCGATGCCACCGATCTCCACGACCTTCACATCGCGTAGCGGCCCGACTCGCGCCGCTCGCTCATTCACATTGTCCACCGCGCTACTCCCGGATTTCTTATTCCTGGTTAGATATATTCAACGTAGCACGATCCTGTGTCACACCATGCCGGGCCGCGATCTCGACGTTGCCCACATGACCATGAAGGAGCCGCACATGCAGCATTCGCACCTACGAACGAGCAACCAGCAAGGCATCGGCGATCCGACGAAAGGTTTGATGTGAGCAGCAACGAAGACCAGCTCAGAGGCTATTTCCACGCCTACCAGCATGGTGACGTCGACGCGTCTTTGGAGTACATGACCGACGACGTCGTCTACATCGACCATGCAATGGGTTTCCGGGCCACCAACAAGACCTACCTCCGCCGAGCCTGGAACCGATATTTCGAAGTTGCATCAAACGATGACCATTCGTCCGAAGTGCATTCGCTGCACCTCACGCCCACTGGTGAGTACTTCGTCGAGTGGACCGAGCGAAACCGCCTGGACCGCGATTGGGCCTTCCTGCGGGCCACTGGCACTCCCTATGCAGTCCGGGGTGTCTCCATCGGCCTCATCAAGGACGGCCTCATAGTTCACAACGCTGATTACTATGACCTCACGAGCATTCTGAGGCAGTCCGGTATCGACGAGGTTCCGAAGTCGATTCCGACACTGGAGCTTTGACAGCCCGATCACGGTAGATGCGTTCAGCCGGTCGCCGCGCCCGGAACTCCTCCGGCGCGGCGGCCGCTGAGCGCAAGGGCGACGAGCAGCCCGGTGTATCTCACACCCATGTCGCCGGGTTTGCCCCGAGCGATACGTCGTTCCCGCTCGTCGTGATGGGCTGACGTTCGCCCGCCAACCCCCAGTCGCCGGCTAAGCCCGGCAAGGACTTTTGGATCTGCGGCGCTATTCTCCTCGCCTGAATTCATGTTCGATTGTTTCTGATCCCGAACCACCGCCCGTGTCACGATGTGATCCAGAGGGTGTGCGTAGCGGATGAAGTGCAGCGAAGCCCCCGATTTGCTTGCGCCCCGCCGCAGCTCTCTGGGTGCCGCGCTCTTGACCACTTTATCTAATGTGAGTTACATTACACGACGCAGGCAGCGCATCGGCCGGCAGCTGTCGCCCTGCATTCACACCCTCAGACTCACGCGAGCCATATGGCTGACCGATGCTCGCGTGCCGTCGTCCCCAGAGAGGAAGCGGACTTGTCCGACCACAGCACCGAAGCTGCCCTTGAACCGGAGCTTCCCATTGTCGACTGCCATCATCATGTGTGGCGGAAGTTCGACGCCGACGTCACCCTGGGTCCGGATGATGACGGCGCCGACGGCGAACAAGGACTCCCGGACTACTGGGTGCCGACCTACCTAGCTGATGTGGAGGCGAGCGGGCACAACATCACGAAGTCGGTGGTCGTGGAATGCGGCACGGACTACCGCACAGACGGTCCGCTTGAACTGCGCTCGACGGGCGAGGTCGAAGCGTTCACCGCTGCGGCTCTCGCCAACACCAACGCGAGCGTCCATTTCGGAGCGGGGATGATCAGTAACGCCGATCTGCGGCTGGGCAATGCCATTACCGAGGTTCTCGAGGCGCATAAGGAGGCAGCTCAAGGGCGCCTGAGGGGGATCCGTACGTCGACCTTCTTCGCCGAATTCCCGCTCTTCGGACATCCGCCCGTCGAGGACCGCAGAGGCATGCTACGCAACTCGGGTGTGGTCGACGCCGCAAACAGGGTGGGCGACGCGGGTCTGTGTCTTGATGTCTTTGTTGTCGATGAACAACTGCCCGATCTTGCCTATCTGGCGAACGCCAGCGAGAACACCACCATCGTCCTCAATCACATGGGCGTTCCGCTGCGCTTCGGTTCCCGACTGGGACAACCGGACGAGGGCATCGCCGTCTGGAGGGACGGTCTGCGGGCCGTCGCTCGCCACCCCAATGTCGTTACCAAGATCGGCGGCGTCGGGATGGACATGGTGACCGATTTGACCAACTCGATGAACGCGCCTGGGCACTCGATGTCCTCAGACGAGCTGGTCGACCGGTGGGGGGCTTACGTTCGGGAGACCATCGATATATTCGGTGTCGAACGGTGCATGTTCGAAAGCAATTATCCCGTGGACCGACCGGGCGGCAGCATGACCGCGATCTGGAACAGCTTCAAGAAGCTGACTGTGAATCATTCAGCCGCAGAACGCGATGCTCTGTTTCGAGGAAACGCCACCGCGGTCTATCAGCTCGACAGATAGATCAACCTTCGTCGGCCACACCTCCGAGGCCAGAGCCTCAAGGAAACATACTCAAGGAAACATATGAGTACTTACGATGGAGATCTATGAGGGACGCTGCTGATTCCGTTGAGGATCGTTGGATTGGAATTCAAGAAGCTCCGTTGGCCGTTGACGAGGTGGCCGCCTGGGTGGCAACCCCATCCTGTGGCGCAGTTTCCACGTTCGTCGGCATCATCCGCGACCATTCCGAAGGCCGCGAAGGCGTCACTCATATCGACTATGAGACCTACTCCGAGTACGCCGAACGCAGGCTCAACGAGGTAGCCGACATCGCGTTCTCGACCTGGCCCGACGTCGGCCGCATCGCCATCGTTCACCGCATCGGCCGCGTCCCCGTCGGCGAATCGGCCGTAGTGTGCAGCGTTTCGGCGTCGCACCGCCGCGAAGCCATCGCGGCAATGACCTTCAGCATCGACGTACTCAAGAAATGCGCCCCGATCTGGAAGACCGAGTTCGCTGGGGTTGCCCGTGCCTGGCCCGACAACGGATCCACGATTCTCGCCACCGCAGAAGCCGCCTCCGCTTGGTTCGCCGAGAATTCTGGACTCATGCCGCATCCCGTGACGTCATGATCACGTTGCTGCTCTTCGGTCAGGCGCGCTCAGCTGCTGGTGCCGGAACGGTCGAACTAGACGCCGTCACTCTGTCGAATCTACTCGATCAGGCGCGAGCTCGATTCGGTCCTGACTTTCAGGAAATCTCGGCCTGCTCGGCGATCTGGGTCAATGGCGAACAAGCCCCGACCAATCAAGAAGTTCGGCTATCTCACGGCGACGAGGTCGCTCTGCTTCCACCCATCGCAGGCGGTTGAACATGATGAGCACAACGGCAGCACCCTACCCGCTCGTCGATCGTCATGGCCGAGTCGCCACCGATCTTCGGGTCTCACTAACCGACCGTTGTAACCTTCGCTGCCAATACTGCATGCCGGCCGAAGGGCTGGAATGGATGCCGAACGATGAAGTTCTCAGCGACACCGAACTCATCCACCTCCTTCGTATCGCCGCCGAACAGCTTGGCGTCACTTCAATGCGATTCACCGGCGGGGAACCACTCCTGCGCAAGGGCCTTCCGGGAATTGTCGCTGGAACCAAGGCTATTTCGAGCAAGATCGAAATCTCACTGACCACGAACGGTCTGGGACTGCGGCACACAGCCAAGGCTTTGGCGGAGGCCGGCTTGGATCGCATCAATGTCAGCCTCGACACGCTCGACGCTGCCACCTACGCTGCGATCACTCGACGCGATCGACTCCACGATGTGCTCGCCGGAATCGACGCAGCCAAGGCGGCCGGGCTGGACCCGGTGAAGATCAATGCAGTCCTTCTGCGTCAACACAATCTCTCTGAAGCTCCCGAGCTGGTTCGTTGGGCAATGGAAAATGACTTGCAGATGCGTTTTATCGAGCAAATGCCGCTTGACGCCCAGCATCGTTGGGATCGTTCAGCCATGATCACAGCCGATGAGACCCTCGAATTGCTCAGTCAGCATTTCGAGCTCACCCCGCGCGATGATCGTGGTTCTGCTCCGGCCGAACAATTCACAATCGATGGTGGGCCGCACATCGTGGGCATAATCGGTTCGGTGACCAGACCATTCTGTTCAGATTGCAACCGAGTGCGCCTCACCGCCGACGGCCAGATCCGCAACTGCCTCTTCGCCCGCGAAGAATCTGATCTGCGGGCCGCCCTACGTGGTGGTGCAACGGATGAAGAAATCGCGCAGCGGTGGGCTTCGGCTATGTTCACAAAACTTCCCGGTCACGGCATTGACGACCCTGGATTCCTACAACCCACTCGACCCATGTCCGCCATCGGGGGCTGATCGCTCAGGCTCACACGCTCGACATGGTGCGCCGGATCGACCTCTTGCCTGCCCGCCGGTGAGGTCGACTGTTGTATCTCCACCGCATTCAGAATCGGGTCCGCCCAACTACCTATAGATTCTAATCTGGGTTAAGATTATGTCGGCGATCCAGCCTTCCGGCCACCCGCATTCCGCTCGCCCTACACCAAGAAGAACAGGTCAAGTCATGGTCAACAGTCCCAAGCCCGCACTGCACGGTAAGAACGCGCTCGTGGTGGGCGGTACGTCCGGAATCGGTCTCGCGGCAGCCGTCGGCCTCGCGCGTGCAGGGGTTTCCCAGATCACCTTGGTGGGCCGCAATGCGGACCGCGGCGCACGAGCTCAGCAGGTGGTCTCAGCTGAAGGCGCCGACGTCGAGTTCCTGGCGGGAGACGCCGGCCACCCCGAGCAGGCCTCGCAGATCGTGGATGGCTGCGCCGGCACGATGGGAGGCCTTGACATCGTGATCAACGCGGTCGCCCCCGTCGGGACGGCCGCGCCGATCGATCAGCAGCCCGGCAAGGACCTGCTGGACCTGATGGTGGCGCTGGCCGCACCCCCATTGCTGATCACCGCCGCAGCGATCAGCGTCATGCGCGAGAGCGGCGGCTCGATCGTCAACATCGCTTCGGACGCTGCCAAGGTCCCGACACCTGGCGAGGCCGCAGTGGGGGCCGGCATGGCTGCCATCACCATGTTCTCTCGCACCGCTGCACTCGAAGCGAAGCGGTACGGCGTACGCGTCAACGTACTCACTCCGTCACTGGTTCTCGACACCGGAACCGCGGCTCGGATCGGTCAAATGTCCTTCGCCACCAAGATTTTCGACAAGATTGCCCAAAAGGCCGCGCTCGGGGTCCCGAACGCCGAGGAAGTGGCCGAACTCGTCGTCTTCCTGTCGGGCCCCGGAGCGGCCAAGATCACGGGCCAGGTCATCAGCGTGAACGGTGGCATCTCTGCCGGCTGACAGGCAGCGCGCACCTTCAAGGGTTCGCGGCTGGAGTCTTCAGTCGACACCCTTGAAGAGTGCAGCGAGCCCCTGTCCTCCGCCGATGCACATCGTTTCCATGGCATAAGTCCCTTGCCTGCGCTTCAGCTCGTGAAGCATCGTCGCGAGGATTCGACCCCCCGTCGCGCCGATGGGATGTCCGAGTGAGATTCCCGAGCCGTTGACGTTCAGTCGGTCGTCAACCTCTGCGAGGCTCGTGCCCCACCCCGCCAGTACCGACAGCACTTGTACCGCGAACGCTTCGTTGATCTCGATCAGATCTACATCGTCGAGACCCAAGCCCGCCCGATCCAGCAGCTTCTTCGCGGCGGCGACCGGGCCGATGCCCATCTTTGCCGGCTCGCACCCGACGGCTGACCAGCCCTCGAACCAGGCCAGCGGCTCGAGGCCCAGCTCGTCGAGGCGATCCTCCGCCACCACGAGGCAGGCCGCAGCCGCGTCGTTCTGCTGAGCGGCGTTGCCCGCCGTCACCGTCCCGTCGGGCATCAGGACACGAAGCCTGCCCAACGTCTCCGTCGTGGTCTCCGGCCGCACGCCCTCATCCTTGCTGAAGGCCAGTGGCTCACCTTTGCGCTGCGGAACCTCAATGGTGACGATCTCGTCGGCAAAGGCACCCGCACTCCATGCAGCCGCAGCACGTTGGTGGCTCCGCGCAGCATATGCGTCGGACTCCTCCCGGCCGATGCCGTACTCACGCGCCAGATTCTCCGCCGTCTCGATCATTCCGCTGATCTCACCGAACCGCCACACAGGTTGCGAGCGCTCACGACCTCGATCAAGTCTGTCGTACAACGTCTGGTTGCCCGATCGAGAACCCCATCGGGCTGTGGTCGTGTAATGCTCGATGTTGCTCATCGACTCAACGCCGCCCGCGATCACGACGTCTGCAGCGCCCGTCTGCACCGTCATCGCCGCTGTGATGACCGCCTGCAGACCCCCACCACAGCGACGGTCGATCTGAAAGCCTGGCACCTCCACCGGAAGACCGGCGTCAAGCGCTGCCCACCGACCGATGCACGGCGCCTCGGAGTTCGCATAGGACTGCGCGAACGACACGTCCTCTATCCTTCCGGGATCGATGCCCGTCCGAGCGACCAGCGCCTTGATCACTGTGCTGGCGAGCTGTTCAGCACGGACGTCACGTAGCGAACCCCCGAAGGTGCCTACGCCGGTTCGCAGCGGATTAACGATGGCCACACGTCTCACGATTGCCTCCTGGGCTGTTGTTGGTTCACGAGTCGATATCGGCCAACTGACGTGATGTCGCCGGCACCCACCCCTGACGTGGAGATCGGAAATACTCGTTACACCCACCGTCGGCCTATCGAAAACCGGCTGAGAGATCCATCGTGAGGCGCAGCAGTCCATGTGAGCCGTTTCGACTGGCGCCAGGATCGTCGACGTGATGAGTTGTGCGGCGGACTCGTCGCCCCATAGCCACCCACCGCGACCCCGTCGCGCGCTCAGTCGGCTACTTCTCGCCGGCCAGTACACCCGGAGGGCTCAACTACGCCGATCTGCATCTGACTGGGTCCGCGGCCGCTCAGGGATCCACATGCGAGACGCGTGAACTATCTGATCGCGTCGACGAAGGTGGCCGCTTGTTCCGCCCGCAGGAGGCGGAAGTGCCCTTCAGCCTTCACCAGTCGCGTATCCGGCTCACTGGCCGTGGAGATCCAGGCCTGGGCGAGGACGTCGCAGTCGCCACTCGCGACCACCCGACCACACACCACGAGTTCCACGTCGGAAGGCGTCGGACGCAGGTACTGGACGACCAGCTTGCGGGTCAGACCTGGCTGGCCCGAGGCAGCGACGACGTGGCCCAGCGCCTGGTCCATCAGCATCGCCGACACACCGCCGTGCGTGTGATTCGGTGGTCCGGCGAATGCTTCTCCGAGTATGCAGGTGGCTGAGGACATGCCGTCGACGTCCGCGAATGTCAGCGGCGGGATGAACGGGCTCCCTTCACCCGACATCGGCGAGAACATCCGCACGCCGTTGAACGGGTCGTCGACCGTCGCGACCGTTTTGGCCGCCCGTTGCTCTTTGCGCAGGATCGACGCGACCTCGGTCACCATCTCTGTCGCACGGGCGAGCACCGCCGTCGGAACCTCCGTCATGACAGATGCGTGCCCGAGACCACGAATCGCGCGGCCCAGGTCGCGAACCGCGCGCCGCCGACCGAGTAGCTCGGCGGAGGCCGGCCGATCGCCGGTCAACACTTTGCCCAACAATGGTGCCCACGCGATCGTCCGTACGGGCTCGATCCCGTCGAGGTCCAGGTGGTCGGCCCGAAGGCTTCCCTCGTCTTGCACCTCCGTTGACGCCTCCCCGATCATGCCAACTCGTCAACTCGGAGCTGAACGTCGAGGCCCTTGCGACCCCACCGATAGCCAGCTGCCTCTGCATCCCACGTTGCGCTCGAGTTGCCGGACTCGCGCAACTCGACTTTGCGGATCTTCATGTTCGGCGTCCTCGGGAAGCTGTCGATTGCCTCGAAGTATCGCGGCACCATGAAGTACGGCAGGTGCTCGAAGGAGTGGTGGAACAGAGCATCCGCGTCGAACGTCTCACCCTCGGCGACGACGACCCACACCTTGATCTCGTCCTCGGTCTGGCCCTCCGCCCGGAACGGGACGCACGCCACCTCGGCCACCGATGGATGGGACTGCACGTGCTGCTCGACCTCGAATGAGGAGATGTTCTCGCCCCGACGGCGCAGCGCGTCCTTGATTCGATCGACGAAGAAATACCGGCCGTCCTCGTCGCTCCGCATCATGTCGCCGGTGTGGAACCATCCGTTGCGCCAAGCCTTCGCGGTGGCTTCCGGATTCCCTTCGTACTCGGACATCACCGCCCATGGGAGATCGGTCCGCACGACCAACTCTCCTGGCTCCCCGGTCGGCACTGGCACGTCGTTCGCGTCAACCACGGCCACCTCGAACCCGTCACGAACACGCCCGCAATATCCTGGCGTGAAGGCGTCGCCCAGCTGACTGACCAACGCGCCGGACGTCTCGGTCGACCCGTACACCGTGTACATCTCGGGGATCGCGAATCGCTCCATGAACCGTTTCGGGTCGTTCGGCAGAGGCGCCACGAGAACTGCCCGGATGTTGTGCTCCTTGTCGGCCGCGCGCGGCGCCTGCGACTCGAGGAACGACATCATCGAGCTGACCTGGACAACCATCGTCGCTCCGGTGTCGCGGGCGACCTCCCAGTAGCTGGTCATCGCAGGGTATTCACGCACCACGATCTTGGCACCGTTACTGAGCGCCGCGGTGATGATGTAGACAGCTGCGCTGTGGTAGAGCGGCAGGTCGATCAGGAGGACGTCTTCTGCACCGCGCCCCTTCTGGACGACAAAGTGCTCACCTCCCAAGTAGTTGTGTAGATACGAGGTGGCGACGAGCTTCGACGGACCGGTCGTGCCTGAGGTCAGCACGAGCAACTCGTTGTCGCCGTAGAACAACGGTCGCTCGAGGGGTGGTGGGGTGTCTTCTCCGCCATCGAGTGCGGCAACGTCGAGCGTCAGATAGTCGACCTCGATCAGGTCGGGGTCGAGCCGCGCGCCGAGATCAGAATCTGTGATCATCGCTACCGGCTTGGTCCTATTGACCTGCTGCGCGAGTAGCGTTCCCTTGTAACCGGTGTTGAGCGGCACGATCACCGCGCCCAGGGTGACCGCGCCCCACCAGGCCTTGAGGTAACCCGGGCCGTTCGTCAAGAAGATGGAGACCCGGTCCCCCTGTCGCACGCCCGCGTCACGCATGACGTTCGCCGCCCGATACGCCGCCGTCAACGCATCGCGACGCGTCCACGACCGTCCGTCCGCGAACGTCAGGAACGACTCATCAGGATCAGATTCCGCTCTGCGCTCGAGCATCGTCCTCAGGACGATGGCATCGAGGTCGTTGACAGTACGCATATGTGAGTCCTTTGTCTCGTCAGCCGCGATCGTCCGATCAGCGGCCGAAATACGTTGCCTTGGTGCGGGTCTTGAATGCCTCGAAGGCTGCCACCGAGTCCTCGGAGGCGAAGGTGATCCGCTGGTTGTCCCACTCGAGTGCGAGCTGGTCGTACAACGAGTTGGTCTCGGCCCCGCGCAAGGAACGCACTGTGGCCCGCAGTCCGAGGGGCGGAAGTTGGGCGAGCTCCTGCGCCACGGCCAAAGAGCGCTCGATGACCTCATCGTCCGGCACGACCTGGTTGACGAAACCGGTACGAAGCGCGTCGGCCGCCGTCATTGCCTTGTCGCGTAGGAGGAACTCTGTCGCGGCTGCCTGCCCCATGAGCTTGGTGATGAAGTAGCTGGCGCCCATGTCTGGGCCGAAGCCGAGAGTGCCGAACGCGGCCTTGAATTTGACCGACTCTCCTGCGATGCGGTACGTGTGCAGCCCGGCCCAGCCCACGCCCCCGCCGGCCACCGCGCCATTGATAGCTGCGATGGTCGGCTTCTGAAAGTTCTCAAGCATTCGCAGGATCCATCGGCCGGGACCCAAGGGGTCGAACCGGCGCCCCTGCACCGACACGTTGAGCGAAGCGTGATCGCCCTGCATGACCCCCTCGTAAAACATGGCATCGGCAACCGCGCCGGGCCCGAGCTTGCCGTCCAGCTGGGCAAAATCCACACCGGGGCTCCACGCCGTCGCCCCGTCCGAGACGTTCGCGGCCGTGACGATCACGCGGACGTTGTCGTCACGCTCCAGCTCTGCCGACACCTGCAGAAGCTCCTTCAGCAGCGAGCCACCCAACGAGTTGTTAGCTGCCGGACGGTCGACCGTGAGAAGGGCGACGTGGCCGTCCACCGATACGCGTAGTTCCTCCGACATTGCCAACCTTCCGTCACCCGCACCTCCGACTCGATCGGAGCTCCGGTGTTGTTTTTACTTTATGTTAGACTTTGACCCTAGTCGGAGGAACCGGTAGCACGCAACCACCAAATCGACGGATCAGCCGTCCACTTCTGACACGCGATCATGCGCTCGGAGATGTTGCGTCGCGCGGCCTCTCAGGTGCGAAACGCGACTGTTTCCTAGGCTGCATCAGCGAGGTGTTGAGAGCCGGTGGTATCGCTCGCGAACTGGCAGGCGAGCAGCTACGACACAAGACCAGAGGCCTTTGACGGGCGTCGGTCGGCGTGCGCGCTGGGTTGTGAGGTGCCGTGGCATTCGGACACATCGGCGATGAGTTGCTCTGCCGTCCAGGCACTTTCGTGTGACGGGACATCGCTGTGCCGGGTGTACTAGAGGTAGACGGCGATCGGGATGTGTGGTGCGTCCAGATGGGTGCGACAACGGCTCCAACACCGGAGCAAGAGCGCGTGCGCGCCGGCCGAGGCGCGCACGGAGGATCCGAGCAGGGTCAGGTAGCGGGCGACACGAAGGCCTCCGGAGCGTGGAGCGGACTTTGGACACAGCTCCACTCCACGCCGGATGCTTCACTCATCTACGACATCACACGGTGTCGACACATGATGTCGACCAACGTGCCTGGTCGTCACAACTAGTGGCTGCGCGGGAGACCCAGCGCGGCGGTGGCGACCAGATTGAGAACCGACTCATTGTTGATCGGCGCGACCCTGAGCAACCGGAAGATCTCAGTCAAACCCATGATGTCCAGCTCGTGGTCGAACGCCCAGCCACCGTGGACCTGGATCGTGGCATCCAGAGCCAGATTCGCACTCTCTGATGCAATCAGCTTGCACGCGCTGGCGACGTAGTCGCCGGCCTCGCCGCGCTCGATCTGCCCGAGAGCGCTTTCCAACAGTGCCTGGGCAGCGTCAAGTTGGACCTTCGCGCGAGCGAGCGGGTGCGCGACGGCCTGGTAGGCCCCCAACGGTTTGCCGAAGGGTGCCCGGGCGTTGGCGTAATCGACGCCCTTGTGAAGTGCGAAGTTACCGAGCCCGATAGCCATCGCGGCCCCGAGGATACGCTCGGAGTTCAGAGCCTTGAACAGATAGGACGTGCCCTTCCCCGGCTCGCCGACCACCGCCGAGAGCGGTAGCCGCACATCGTCCAAGAACACGTTGTACTGATACTCCGGGGCGCCTGCGGTGATCGGCTGTCGCGCGAACGTGATGCCCTCAGCGGGCAGCTCGACCATGAACAGGGACAGCTCTGCGCGGGCGGCCTCCGGAGGCGACGTACGTGCGACGACCATCGCCTGCGACGATTCGCCGAACGAGGAGATGAAGCACTTGTGACCGTTGATCACCCACTCGTCACCATCGCGGATCGCCTCCGTCTTGAGCCCGAACGAGTTGGTCCCGGAGTCGGGTTCCGTCAGCGCGAACGCCGTGTACGTCTCGCCCGTCATCGTCCTCGGCACGTGCGCCGCGATCTGTTCGGCGGAGCCGTGGTGGATCAGGGTGTGCCGGACGAAGTTGGCGACAAGGAACGAGTAGGCAGGGATACCTGCCCGACCGATCTCCTCGATCAAAGCCACCTGCTCACGCAGGCCACCGCCGGAACCGCCCAGGTCCTCGGCGACGCCAAGTCCCAGCAGTCCGCTGTCGCCCAGCGCCCGGAGGTACTCCGATGGGGATCGAGCCTCCTTGATGCAGTCCGTCCAGTACTTCCTGTTGTACTTCGCGGTCAAACTCTGCGTCGCCTGGCGTACGGCTGCCACGGCGTCGTTCGTCGGTGCATTCTCAGACACTGAAACCCCCATCTACATTGAGCGTCTGGCCGGTGATCCAGCCCGCGCGGGATGACATCAGGAAGCGCACCGCCTCGGCGACGTCGGTGACATCACCGAATCGACCGAGAGTGGTTTCCGATTTCGCCAGCGCCAGACCTTCTTCGGTGAAGACCCCGGACGCGACGAGCTTGTCAAACATTCCTTCACCTTCGATGACGCCAACGCCGACGGCGTTCGCGCGGACTCCGAAACGCCCTTCTTCGGCGGCGATGCCGCGCACAAGTGCTTGCACTCCGGCCTTCGGCGCGGATGACATCAGGTCCATCTTGCTGAAGCGCTGGATCACCGGTGTGACAATCGCTGTGACAACTCCCGATGTCGCCCGCAGCTTCGGCAGAAGCGGCTGGATCAGGTTGAAGCAGCTCTTGAGGTCGTTGTCGATCACTCGCGCAAACGTCTCGAGTTCCGTCTTGGCTATGAAAGACATCGGAATCACGGGACCGGCGGCGTAGACGACGCCTCTCACTTCACCTGCGTCGCCGACGCGACTGGCGAAGGCTCGGGCCTCATCGGGATCCGCGAGATCGACCTGCTCGACAACTGCCTGACGGCCATGCGACCTGACCTGCGCAGCCGTCTCCTCCGCCCCCGCTTGATTCCCGCGGTAAGCGACGACGATGTCGTGACCGTCGTCGGCCAGGCTGCGCGCAATGGCGCGCCCCAGGCCACCTGATCCCCCGCCGACAACGGTCCAGCTGGTCGGGTCATCCATACGTTTCACTCCTGTTGGACATTCTTCGGCGGGCAGGACCTGCGAAGCCTGGTGCCACCGGCCACCAAGATCGACGCACCGTGCGCGATCAGAACAAATTTAATCTATACTAGGTTTAGTCTAGGAGTGGAAGAGCACGCTCGTCAACACGCAGGCTGTTCCGAATATCGTCGTGACGGTCGGTAAGATATGTGCGTGCCTCGTACAGAGCCGAATACGGCCGCCCGTGCAGCAAGTGCGACTTTGAAGTCGGCCAAGACCAAGGCTCGCATCCTCGACGCCACTGCGTACATCCTGTGCCGCAAAGGATTCTCCGGGACCCGCCTGACTGACGTCGCCGATCGCGCCGAGTGCCAGGCACCCGCGATCTACTATTACTTCGACTCACGCGAAGACCTGATCGAAGAGGTCATCTGGTTGGGCATGGCGCGTCTGCTTGCCCACGTGCGAGCGGCGCTCGAGGAGGCGAGCGACAAGTCGCCGACCGAGCGCCTCAACATCGCGGTTGAACAGCATCTGCGTTTCATTCTCGAGGAGTCCGACTACACGATGGCGGCGATTCGCAACGCCGCCCAGATGCCGATCGATCTGCGTGACAGGCAGTTGGCCGAACAGCAGAAGTACGCGGTTCTGTGGCGGCAGCTGTTCTCCGATCTCCGGAAGGCTGGACAGCTTCGGCCGGGGGTTGACGAGCGCCTCGCCCGCATGCTAATCCTCGGATCGCTCAACTGGTCGATCGAATGGTGGCAGCCTCGCGGCGAGTCGGTCGCCACGTTGGTGGCGAACGCCAAGCGAATGCTCGTCGGTGGATTCCTGAAGGATCCGGAAGAACCGACCAGCACGGCGGTCACGTAGAAAGAGGACCGGGATCCACAGGCCGTGGCCTGGGGTTCCCGGTCCTCCGCGAATCGTGTGGTCGGCTCGTCAGGTGTCCAGCTCGACAGAGAGCATGTGCGGCGACGGGACGCTTCGGAAGTCCATCCAGTGCCCATGCGGTGTCCAGCCCATGTGGAACGGGAGCTCGATCCGGCAGATGGGCCCGGCGCTGATGTCGTCTGTGTCGAACATCTGGAACTCCCCGACGTGCTCCTTGAACTTCGAGACGGGAACGATGATGTACCCATCACCCTCTGGCGCGTCGACCGTTCGAGGGATGAAGGCCGGCTCGAACGGCGACTCGTGCCGATCCTGCGTCAACTTGACCCGCTTGTCCTCGCCGGTTCGCATGTTTCGACGGATCAGCGTGTCCATACGCATCGCACCCGGGCGGCTGTCGCTCGGCGAGCCGCCGACGATCACACCCCAGTCGTATGGACGCCCGAAGAATCGCTCGTCGATCTTGGGCAACTCGCACATCACGTCGTCGAGCACCTCGCTCGTGAACGTTTTGCGCGTCAAATCGATCGTCCATCGGCCCAACTTGCTCGGGGCCAGCTGGAAGAACGGGATGAACGGATCCCCGGGCTTCGACATCTCGTCCGTCTGGAACGGCGGTCGCCCGAACAACGGCGCATCGAGCAGGATCTTGTCGCCTACCTCGTTGGCCGACAGCATGTGCATCATGTACTGCGGTGGCAGATCGGCCGTGATCCAGATGATCTCCGAGTTGATGTCGAAGCGGTTGATCAGCGCGAGCTGAATCGGCTTCTCGGCTTCCCATCCATAGCCTCCGAGACCCTTGTTGGCCTTCTCGCTGGAGATGGTGAAGGGCTGGAACGGCAGAATGAAGTAGTTCTCCGACAGCCAAGCATCATGAGCCACCGTGTTATAGGGCGCATCATTGATCGGACGCGACTGCACCGTGCCGTCCGGCTTGATCCAGTGCAACGTCACAAAGGGCCGAACGTCGCTGTATCCCCATGCGTAGAGCATGCCCGTATCGGGGTCGAATTTGGGGTGCGGCGCCATGTTGCCGTCGTACTCGTCGACCGGTTCGTGGATGCCGCGCGAGAGCTCTTTGCCCCACGTCGGAAATCCGTAGGTCTCCAGAGTGATCGGATCCATCCTCAGCGGCGATCCGGCCTGCTCACCGCAGGCGAAGATGCTGCCCTGGAAAGGGAAGACGTTCACCAAGGCGGTGTTGTGAGAGAGGTACCGGGTCTGCTCGTTACGAATGATGTCGCCCAGACCCATGGCGCGCCAGTCCTGGCTGATCGCGAGATCTTCCCACTCGATGAGGGACTCGCCGGCCGCCTCCTCGGCGAGGAACTTCGGAGTCCGCACCCAACGATTGCGGAAGGACGCCTTCCCGTTCTCCAGAACTAGACCCTGGACCATGCCGTCAGTCGTGAACACGCTCTCGACACCCTGACGCTGGGGCCGCCGCACCGTCGGCCCGTTGTGATACAGGCCGCCGTAGATGTCCTTCGGGATGGCACCTTCGATGATTCGACATTCCGGGACCGTCGCCTCGAAGGCCATAGGCCAGAACACTCCGCGTTGCTGCACTCTCATCACTCCCTAGTTTTTAATCTGGTTTCGAATATCTTCTCTCTGACACCATCCGATGTCAACATGAAGTCCCTGATCTGTTGGTGGTGCCGAACACACGGACTGTTCATATGCGCGTGCGTGCGCTGCGATCGATCGGCCGTCACTTGAAGGAGATCTGTTGAGCGACACCGATAATCGACAAGTCGACCTCACACCGACGACGGGCTCGCGCCTCGACCCCAGCTGTGCAGACAGCGTCAAACGCCTCATCGCCGCCATCGACGGGGCCGTTGTCCGCGGAGGCTTTCCTCGCTTTGGCACACGATTATCGAATCGTGATCGGAGTGCTCGGTTCCTCCCTGCCGTCGGCCCCGACCGGGATCCCCCAGCGGCACCTCGCGCTCGAGTGGAATGCCCGATGCTGACCTTGCATCCGTCCGGGTCAGCGGTCGCTTACGGGCGACTTGCCGGCCGCGAGGCGGGCCATGCGCTCGTCGAGAACCCGCTGAGACTCGTTCGTCCAGTGGCTGAGCTGGTGCGCCATGAAGTGAAAGCGGTTGACCGCGGCCTCGCCTCGCTGGTCGGCCATGAACTGCAACGTCCGCTTGGACAGTGCGATCGTCTCGGGAGGACCAGCCGCGAGCTTCGCAGCGACCGAGTCCACGATCGGATCCAGCTCCTTCGGGTCGACCAGCCACGTCACGAGACCGGCATCGACTGCGTCCTGCCCCGCGAGTCGCTCGTCCATCCAGAAGACCCGCTTGGCCCACATCTCGCCCACACGCAGGGCGAAGCTGGCGACCTCGGCATCGTTGACCGCGATAGCCGTCACGATCGGCGAACCGAACGATGCCGTCGTGTCGGCCACCACGAAGTCCGCAGCTCCGGCAAACATCAGGCCGGCCGCCAAGCAGTGCCCCTGAACCCGACAGACCGTGGGCACAGCCAGCTCGCGGAACTTGCGAACCGGCTCTACGAACAGCCGCATCTCCTGTCGGAAGCGGCCCTCCACTGACTCCGCGTTCGTCCGGTAGGCGTGGTTGTCATGCATCTGCCGGAGGTCGTGACCTGAGCAGAAGCTCCTGCCCGCACCGGCGAGCACGACCACGCGAACGGATCTGTCGCGCGCAACCTCGTCGAGCGTTGCATCGAGCAGCTCCAGCATCTCTGGGTTCTGAGCGTTGAGGATCTCGGGACGATTGAAGGTGATCCGACAGATGCCGTCCTTACGGTCGACCAGCAGAGGGCCGGAGGTCGTCGAGGTCATGAGGAGGACTGTCCACCAACGCGTTTCTCAACCGTGGCCGAGTTGAACGACGCGGCGATGTCGCGGCCGACGATCTCCTTCATGATCTCGGTCGTACCGCCGTAAATCGTCTGGACGCGTGAGTCGACAAACGCACGGGCGACGGGATACTCGATCATGTAGCCGTAACCGCCGTGCAGCTGCAGGCAGCGGTCGACGATCTTCTTCTGCAGTTCCGTCGTCCACCACTTGCCCTTGGCTGCATCTGTGGCCGTCAGGGTTCCCGCGTTGTGGCGCAGGGCAAGAGCGTCGAGATATGCCTCCGCGATGTCGAGCTCGGTCGCCATCTCTGCCAGAGCGAAACGGGTGTTCTGGAACTCCCCGATCGCCTGACCAAATGCCTTGCGCTCGAAGCAGTACGCCGCGGTGAGCTCATAGATGGCACGGGCGTCCGCGACGGCACCGAGCGTCGTGCTGAGCCGTTCGCGCGGCAGGTGCTTCTTCAGCTGGGAAAGTCCGCTGCCCAGCTCACCCAGCATGTTCTCTTGGGGAAGGCGGACCTCGTCGAAGAACAGCTCTCCGGTGTCCTGCGAATGCAGACCGACCTTCTGCAACGGCCGCCCCCGTTCGAACCCGGGCATGCCGTCCTCGACCACGAACAGGCTGAAGCCCAACGACCCGTCGTCCCTCTCGGTGCGGGCCGCCACGATGACGATTCCGGCAATCGTCCCGTTGGTGATGAACGTCTTGCGGCCCGAGAGCACCCAACCGTCACCATCGCGACGAGCCATCGTCGCGATACCCCGAAGATCACTGCCGGCGCCCGGCTCCGTCATCGCAACGGCACCGACCATCTCACCGGCCGCGAGCCGCGGCATCCACCGGTCGAGCTGGTCTGGCGTGGCCAGATCCAGTAGGTAGACCAGCACCATGTCGTCCTGGTTCGCCACGCTGATCGAGAAGGTTGTCGCTCGCGCGAGTGCCATCTCCTCGTTGACCACCATCCGATAACGCACATCGGTCTCGCCCGGTCCGCCGAACTTCTCCGGGATCTCGAGTCCGTAGATGCCGGCATCGATCGCCGCGGCGAACGCGGACATGTCGATTCCCCCCTCCGCCTCCCAACGGCCGTAATGCGGAGTGATCTCCCGCTTGATGAAGGTCTTGACGGAGTCCCGGTACTGCTCGTGTACCTCCTCGTAGATCGCTCTGCTCATACGGTCGCAGCCTTCTTGGAGTCGCGGCCGGAACGCTGCGAGACGTTGACCCCTGGAAGGATGTAGGCGGCAATGGCGTTCCGCAAGACCGGCGGCGTGCCACCGGCCACGATCGTGGCCACGACATCTCGATGGATGCGCTCGATCGCGTAGTCGGTCGTTGCCCCGTACCCGCCGTGCAGCTCGAGCGCCTTCAGGGTGATTTGCGAGGCCACCCGAGCGCCGTAGAGCTTGGCCGCCGTGGTCTCGAGTGCCTTCGGGTAGTTTCCGTCGATCGCTGATGCCGCGGCGTTGCGTGCCATCAGGCGAAGTGCTTCGAGGTCTGTCCACATGTCGACCAGCGCGTGATAAACGGACTGGAACTCCGCCACGGGACGCCCGAAGGCGATCCTCTCGCGCACAAACTTCTCTGCCTCGTCGTATGCGGCGCCGGCCATCCCGAGATTGAACGCGCAGTTGTGCAGGCGCTCCATGTTGAAGGCCGTCATCAGGTCTCCGAAGCTGCCAGGGCCACGGATGAGGTTCTCCGCCGGAACATGGACATTCGACAGAGTCAGGTCACCGTGCGGGATCCCCCGGCAGCCCATGAACTCCGGTCCGGCCTCGATCGTCACACCGGGCATGTCTTCCTCGATGATGATGGCGCCGATGCCCCGGTGACCGGGGATGTCGTCGAAACGGACGAACACCGCATACAGCTGATTGACCGTCGCCCCGGTCACATAGGTCTTCTTGCCGTTGAGGACGTACCCGTCGCCGCTGCGCTCCGCAGTCGTGATGAGCGAGGTCAGATCCGAGCCATAGTCCGGCTCCGTCAGCGCGATCGCGCATTGTTTCGTCCCGGCGACCAGGTCAGGCAGGAACTTGTCGCGGGTTGCCTGCGACTCAGCCATCATGACCATGCTCGGACCCGGTCCTGCAGTGGCGAAGAGAGGCTCCCCGATCGCCCAGAACTGCGAGTTCCTGAACATCGCCTCGACAGTGATCAGGTAGTCCATTGCCGTCAGGCCCTGGCCCCCGTACTCAGTAGGCATCGTCAGAGCGAGAAGCCCGTGCTCCCTGACGTGCTCGACCACCTCGGGGTACGGCACCTTGTTCGATCGGTCCCATTCGGCCGACCGGCCCCGAAGAGCTCGACCCGCTTCTGCCGCACGCTCCTGCAGCTTCAACTGCTCAGCACTGAGGGTGAAGTCCACAATGTTCTCCCTTCGACTCTGCTCCATGAACACTCGAGCAACTTTTGAAATCTTATTCGAATTTGATACTACATGAGCAGGGGGATCCACGTCACGCCCCGAGATCAGCAACCGTTGGAGGAAAAATGCGTCGCACAGTGTTCAACGAGGACCATGAGGATTTTCGCGAGATGGTGGCCTCGTTCCTGACTCGCGAGGTGGTCCCCCACTTCGACGGGTGGGAGAAGGAGGGCCGCATCCCAAAGCACGTCTATCGACAGATGGCCGAACTCGGAATCCTGGGCATGGCGATCGACGAGCAGTACGGGGGTGGCGGGCAGAGCAGCTACAAGTACAGCGCGATCCTGACCGAGACGTCGGTCGGGCTCGGCGTCAGCATGGGCGCCCTGCGTGTTCACATGGACATCGCCACGCCCTACCTCCTCGAATACTGCAACGACGAGCAGAAGAGTCGCTGGCTGCCGAAGGTCGCAGCCGGCGAGATGATGCTGGCCATCGCCATGACCGAGCCCGGCGCCGGTTCGGACCTGGCCGGGATCAGCACGTCGGCCACGCGCGAGGATGACGTTTATGTCCTGCGGGGCAGCAAGACCTTCATCACGGGCGCACTGAACGCCGATTCCTTCATCGTCGTCGCCAGGACATCACCCGCAACAGCCGACAATCGACGGGGCGGGCTAAGCCTTTTCGTCGTTGACGCGGGCATCTCGGGCCTCACTGTGGGGCCCAACTTCGAGAAGCTCGGTCTCAAGTCGCAGGACACCGCCGAACTGTTCTTCGACAATGTCCGCGTGCCCCTCGACTGCCTCCTCGGAGAGGAGGGGCAGGCGTTCGGCTACCTGTCACACAATCTCCCGCAGGAGCGCCTCTCGATCGCGTTGAGCTCGTTGACGGCGGCCCGTACCGCCATCGACCTCACGGCCGAGCACGTACGCGAGCGCAAGGCGTTCGGCCGAAGCCTGAGCGCGTTCCAGAACACCAAGTTCGTCCTCGCCTCGTGTGCCACCGACGTCGCCGCCGGCCAGGCATTCATCGACAGCGCCCTGGAGGCACACCATCGTGGCGAGCTGACGGCGGTCGACGCGGCCAAACTCAAGCTCTTCTGCGCGGAGCTGCAGGGTCGGGTCGTCGACCAGTGCTTGCAACTGTTCGGGGGATACGGGTACATGGCCGAGTACCCCATTGCCCGCATGTACGCCGATGCTCGTGTCACGCGTATCTACGGCGGAACCAGCGAGATCATGAAGACGATCATCGCGAAATCACTGAACCTGTGATCGTGCGAGCCGAGTCCGGTCGCCCGACTCCCGTCGGGGCGCTGTTCGAATCTGGGTTAAGGTTTGGATGAGGCGGGCGCGCTCCCCCTTTCCGAATTGGGGCCGCAGGATTGCGCCGGCGAGCAGGGCGCGAACCCGCGGAAGGAGAAAGCATTGCGCGAAATCGTGAAGTTTGACGCGAGTGACGGTGTCACCCTCGTCGGAGATACGTGGCTACCGCACCCCGGCATGGCGCCGCGCGGATCTATCGTGATGCTCCACGGAGGCGGACAGACCCGCCATGCGTGGCGCACCGCCGGCGAGTCGTTCGCGCAGGCAGGCTGGCATGTCTTGGCCTACGACGCGCGCGGACACGGCGACAGCGGCTGGGTGGAAACCGGAGACTATCGATTCGACACGATGGTCGACGACCTGCGGATCGCAAGCGAACTACTGCCTGGCAGACCGGTCGTGATTGGCGCGTCGATGGGCGGCATCGTTGCCATGCTCGCGGTGGGTGAGGACACCAGCTTCGCTCGCGCGCTCGTCCTGGTCGACATCACACCCCGGATGGAAGAAGCCGGCGCCGCCCGGATCCGCGCATTCATGGAAGCCAATCTCGAGGGGTTCTCAACACTGCGTGAGGTTTCGGACGCTGTTCACGCCTACAACCCCCACCGCCCCCGACCCGCATCGCTCGATGGACTCAAGAAGAACGTTCGGCTACGCGCCGACGATCGATGGTACTGGCATTGGGATCCTCAGGTCCTCAGCCAGTCGGACGAGGGCCTGAGCCCTGCCCATACCGAACGCCTGAACCGAGCTGCTGCCGCCATCACCATTCCCACTCTTCTGGTCCGTGGTCGACATTCAGACGTGGTCAGCGATGCCGGCGTGGAGGAGATGCAAGCTCTCATTCCCCATGCCGAGGTGCAGTCCGCAGATGCCGGACACATGATCGCAGGCGACGACAACGGCGTCTTCGCTTCCCACGTAGTCCAGTTCCTCGACAGGATGGACTGAGCAATATCCACTAGGCCATATCCCTTGGGCCATATCCCTTGGGCCATATCCCTTGGGCCATATCGACTTTGGCCATATCGACTTTGGCCATCGGAGAAGTCATGGCAAAGGCGGTCGTGTGCTCGAGTGTCGTCCAACCCAACAAGAAAAGCAGCAGGCCCTAAGGGCTCGCAGTAAGTGGACTGGCCCGTCATCACCGACAGTGAGCAGCACACGAGCGCCACCGCAACCAAGGCCTTAGATCGCGCCGGCTTTGAGTGGGCGCAGGACTCGCCGACCCGCCATGGGCGACCGTGCAGCCGTACTGTGACCGGCAGACCGCAGAGCTGGCGCTGCCCAAACGACGTTCAACTCAACCGCGGCGCAGTTTCAGGCCGGTCCGGCCGATGCTCGCCGAGCGTCCCACTCGAGGGCAAGCCGTTGTTCAAGCGTCGTACCGGCAGCCTCACGAAGCGCACGGACAGCCGCGAGGACCTGCGGAAGAGGGCGCGCACTGATCCTCGCCCCGTAGTCGACGGCGGTGGCCAGTAGGTCGGCCGACGTCACAGTCAGGTTGGCCAGGCCAGACGCGAGCGCCTCATCCGCGTCGACCCACGTGTTCGTCATGATTATCGAAGCAGCCCGGCTCGGATTGACAAGGCGTGCGAGAGTCCAGCTGGCTCCCAGCTCAGGCCCGACACCGAGGCCATTGAATGCGGGCATGAATCGAGCGCGGTCACTGATCACGCGCACGTCATGAGCCAGAGCGAGGGCGAAGCCCCCGCCGACCGCAACTCCGTCGATCGCCGCGATGAGGGGCTTCTCGCACTGCAAATAGGCCGTCAGCCAGGCACCGATTCCTAGAGCGTCGAACTCGATAGCTTGGTCCGACAGGTCACCCAGGCCGTTCTCACCACCAATCTTCTCCCGGTGTACGAGGTAACTGGCGTCTGCACCGGGCCCGAACCCGCTCTGCAGGGCGTTGGGGTCGCCGCCCGAAGACCACACGGGCCCATTGGCGGCGACAACCAGAGCTCCAAGGGAGTCATCCTGTTGGACGGTTCGTGACGCTTCGAGGAGTTCCGCCATCAGGTGGCCTCCGATCGAACCGCGGTGCGCTGATCGATTCAGGGTGGCGATGAGTACTCGCCCATCACGTTCGGTGACGACGTCAGACACTGGGGCCTCCTGGGTGAGTATTTGGCCGCGTGAGCTGCCGTCCGGACCATAACCGGTGCGATTCGACAGGGCACGAAGGGCGGTGCCATCCAGACACCACTCAAGCATAATCGAAGCAATATTCAAAATTCAGGACAACTGGGCCAGCAGCAACGGAAGCGTGCTCACTGAGTGCTGCCGAAGCCACACCTTTCACGGCCGGTACGCAGCAGCCTTGACAACATATGTCCATCACGCGCGTCGGATGCCGCGGACATCTGGGCCGGCACTGTCTGTCGTGTGTTCGCTTCGGCCACAGCGACTCCAGTGGGCCGCGCATTCCCGCAGCCGGGTGGATGAGTCGATCGCGCCGCCTTACTCCGTCTCTGGGAACGCATCGGAGTCCGTTGTGAACGGTCATCCGAGTTTGTCGGTGGCGGGGTTTACCTTGGTTGGTAACAGATTCCGCCGCGGTGGGGCGGGTCGTGTCACCTGTCGGGGGGTGTGGGGTGAGGGTGTGGACCGATCTGCCGGACGAGTTCGTTGCCGGGGTCGATCCTGCCCTGGTGGGTGAGACCGACATGGTGTTGTTGATGGCCGGGTTGGACGCGACCCGGCGCGGTACCTCGTATCTGGTGTGGCATCAGTATCAGACGATCGCGGTGATGGCCGACCGTCTGGTCACCACCAACGCCTCCGGGTTTGTGATGGACGGTCACGCCGACTGTGCTGCCCGTATCGCCCGCCAGGCCGGGGTGTCACGCCGGCACGCCGAGATCTTGATCGATGAGGCGATCGCCTTGCGGGACCGGCTGCCCGAGGTTGCTGACGCCCTGCGTGACGGGATCGTGGCGCAGTGGCAGATCCGGGTGATCATCTCCCGCACCGAGTTGATCCCCGCCGATGACCCGATCACCCCTGTCCTGGATGCCGAGATCGCCGCGACGTTGCGCCGCCGTAAGGGTGTGTGGGATCGGGCCCGGTTGCGGGACATGGTCGACCGGTTGGTGTTCCGGCATGATCCGGATGCGGTGCGGCAACGCCGCCGCGACGCTGTGGATCAGCGTGGGGTGTGGACCCACACGCTGCCCGACGGCACCGCAGAGTTGATTGCGGTCATGTCTGCGGAGAATGTGCGGATCGCGGCGACAGCGGTCGGTGTCCTCGCCGATGCTGTCTGTCAGCGTGATGGGCGAACGCGGGGTCAACGCCGCTCCGATGCGATGTTCGCCCTGCTCACCCGCAGCAGCTTCGACTGCCAGTGCGACAGCCCTGAGGAATGCACCGCGGTCGTCCCGGATCTGCAGAGCGTTTGCGACGCGGTGCGCGCCGAGGTCGTGATCCATGTGGTCACCGACGCCGCGACCCTCGCCGGAGCACCCGGGGTCGGGTTCCTCGATGAGCACGGCATCATCTCCGATGAGCATGTGCGTAATCTCGCCGCCCGCCCGGATGCCACGCTCACCCCGGTCACCCCGGCCCGCACCGCACCGACCTACGTGGCCACCAGCAACAATGAGGCTGAACGACGGACCTCCCAGCGCCCTGCACCAGCCGAGGACTCCCGTGCCGACGCCGGAAACTTGTCCGCCACAACGCACGCTGACGTTGAGTCCGGCGACACCACCGCATCGGCGGCAGTGGTGTACCCGGCCACCCATCCCGGTAACGGGTATCGGCCCACCACCGCGTGTGCCGCTTTCGTGCGGGTGCGGGATGGGTACTGCACCGAACCCGGTTGTACCCGTTCGGCGTTCGCCTGCGATCTCGACCACGTCACCGAGTACGACCACACCAACCCCACCCAGGGTGGGGCGACGTCGAGTGAGAACCTCAACGCGAAATGCCGCGGCGGGCACCTGCTGAAGACCCACGGTGACTGGGTTGATGCGCAGTACCGCGACTCCGATGGTCGGCTGGTCACCGAATACCTCACCCCCGAGGGCGTCACCCTGCCCGGCGACGCCGAAACGCTGGAAGACACCTTCCCCAACCTGCGGCGCATCCGTTTCGAACAAGCCGCCCAAGCACCACCCACACCCCACGCCATCACCCCGGGCGACAACCCCGAACGCACCCGCAGCCGACTCGACGCCAAACTGGCCCGCCGGCGAGCCGAACGCGCCCGCAACAAGAAGCAGCGCGAGGCCGAACAGAACGCCGACCGGCTGGACCCGCCACCCTTCTGACGATCGGTGGGCAGCGGCGCTGCACTAGCCCCAGCTTTCCCCCGATCAGGTGAAAACCCGTCGGTAAGTTGTTCTGTCGCCCCGTGGCCACAGACAATTGACCGAGATTCGTGATCGTTGAGATCACATCAAGCATGCCGATGACCGCTGATCAGGGCGGCGCTAGCTGGGGCGGGGAATGAGATGAGTGGTATTCGGCGGACACTTCGTGCCTCCACGGTCGGTTGCGCGCTGTGCCTGGGAATGGTCGTACCGATGGCGCTGCCTCCTGCCGGAGCTGCACCAGTTCTGTCGGCCCAGACCAGTCACACCATCGACCAGCTGAACGACGCCGGCGTGTTCCGCCCCGCCGAACCCGACGACGGACTCGGGCCGGACTGGCTCTCAACGACCTTCCCTCACGTCAACGGCGACACGATCGTGATCGTGACCCCGGGTACCGACGACGGCACCATGTATCCGCGGATCCGAGGACTTCGCGCGGGTCGTCAGACCTTGGTGATCAACTATCCGGAAGCGCTCGGCCCGTTGATCTCTGGCCGGTCCGGTGCGGTCTTGCCGTTCCTCGCCCCCACTTACGACGCCTCTCGAGATGTCGCTGTCGACAACATCCTCCGAGTCATGAGCGCGTTCGCGCAGCAGACCGCGGGTCAGCCGTACATCGTCTACACCGGCTACTCCCAGGGCGCTGACGCACTCGGAGATGCGGCGGAGCAGGCTGTCGCCGGGGGAACAATCGACGCCGGCAATTCCCTGATTCTGCTCATCTCCGACCCCCGCAGCCCGTGGGGCCTCAAGGCCTGGGCCGACGACAACCCCGTCGTCCGCACGGTTTTCGAACTGTTCGGCGCCGAGAGCAACGGCGCCCGCGATCCCGGCGCCACAGGCGAGGACCTCCCGGTCGTGTCCGTCATCGTGGTCGGCGATCCGGTTGCCAACTTTCAGTGGAGGAACAGCCGCCCGTTGAGTTCGCTGCTCGTCAACGCGGCCGGCTTCATCGCGATCCACTCCGGTCTCGGCGAAGAGAACTACGGCAACCTGATCGACTACACGGCCGCACCGACGACGATGCGAAGCCGAGACGGCAACACGACCTATGTCGTCTATCAGCCTAAACACCGCCCGCTCACGTTGGTCGCCATGATTCTCAACGACGCCATCGGCATCGACCCCAGCAACGCCGACATCGAGCGGTGGGACCGCGTCAACAACGCCTTCTACCCGCTGGTGACGCCGACCGTGTCGAACGCGGCGGTGCCGGTCGAGTCTTCGTCGTCCGACGACGACGCATCGGGGATTGCCCGTCTCGCTGATGCAGCGGATGTCGACGAACCGCTGACCGGGCCGCTCGCGCCAGCCGAGACCGCGAGCCCCGACGCCCCCACCCCCGTCGTGGGGACCTCATCCGGAGGACGCCATCGCGCGCCCGAGAACGCAGACTCGGATCCGAATCCCGCATCGACCCCGTCTGAGGGCGGGCGGCACCGCCTCACCGGCAGCGGACGACACTCCGCGGAGTCCGAGCCGGCCGACTCCGCACCAGCAGACACAAGCATTGATTCCGACACATCCACACCTGGTGAGGACGCCTCAGACATGTCAGACACCGATGCCGATAACGACACCTCGTCCGACTCGAGCGACGGAGAGGCCGGTGCAGCAGCCTGACGGCTGAAACCCAGCCCCACGACAACGTATTCAACGTCCCCAGAGAAAACCACATTGCGGTCGCCTCGGCTCCCCCGCCCCACGGTAGAGCTGGCGACGAGTCCCGGCGTGGGCCGAGTTTCACCCTCTCGGCCCCCGCCGGGTTCAACCAGGACGCGCCGCTTTACCCGCCGGACTCACCCCTGTCCGATGAGAAATGCCGCGACAGCAAAAGCGATGAGCAGCAACGAGATCGCGCACCCGAGGGCCACCTGCTTGGCGGTGGACATAGGCGCATACGGGTCCTTGTACTCGTACCTGTACGTAGGCGGACTGGCGCTGCCGGCCCGCGGTGACGAACCGTTGTCGAGTTGTTCCGGAAGTTCACTGTGTGAGGGTCGACGCGGCGTACCCCCCGGTATCGCGTTCACCGAACCATCATGCCTGCGACACCATGTTTGTGCAGCCGAGGACGCGTCGTACGATCGGGTGAATCCGTTGTAGCCGTTGCGATCTGGGCCACAACCTGGCAGCGGACCTGATGTGAGACACATGACTGATGGCTGATGGCTGAAACAACGAATCCCCAGCAGTGAAAACTGCTGGGGATCATTGTGGTGGCCAGAGTCGGGATCGAACCGACGACCTTCCGCTTTTCAGGCGGACGCTCGTACCAACTGAGCTACCTGGCCGGAAGGCACCGGTTATCGATGAACCGAAACCTTTGGCGACCCTGACGGGACTCGAACCCGCGACCTCCGCCGTGACAGGGCGGCGCGCTAACCAACTGCGCCACAGGGCCTTGTTAAATTATCTGCACGGATCCCGTTGCCGAGTTCCGCGCAGGCGTACCCCCTACGGGATTCGAACCCGCGCTACCGCCTTGAAAGGGCGGCGTCCTAGGCCGCTAGACGAAGGGGGCCGGTCGTGTTCTCCGTTGGGAGCTCGCATAGCTTATGACAGGTTTCGCGCAAACCACAAATCGCCTGATCAAGGGCATTAATGCGCTCCGCTGAGGCATCCGGCGACACGCACACCGAGGGGCGCGTTCCGCCCGCTCTGTCACGTTGTAAACTCATCGACGCCCCGCTCGCCGGGGTCCTGCCCCTATAGCTCAGTTGGTAGAGCTACGGACTTTTAATCCGCAGGTCCCAGGTTCGAGCCCTGGTGGGGGCACCATCGCGATTGTTCGCTGCGGGTCGCTGCATACTCCCCGCGCTCTCATCGCGGACGACACGGCGGGTGATCGAGCCAGGCGTTCATCGGAGTCAAACAGTGTCGTCGTGGAACCGGCCCGCATCAGCTCTTGAGCGCGGGACCTTCCTCCGGTTTCTACGAATCTTCTCGGGCCAATCGGCAGACCGGGTGGGCGGCACTGCGCCCGTCATCGAGTCGACCCCTGAGACCACCCAGGCTCTTGTAGTGACTTTTCGGCGGGGCAACTTGGCAAGCAACACCAGAAGCTCGGACGAACACAGCCGCGCAACAGAATTGCGACACCGACCCGCCGAACCTGACTACACTGTGCAGAGCTCGCTGCCGGGAAACATGGCCGGATATGGCATTGCGGAGCGTTCCAGCCAGGTTCCGATTCGGAGGCCGCACGAATGTCACCGAACGACACAGATTCGTTTGATGCAACGATCGTTCGCATCCTCGCAATGCCCGACCTCGACGCGACGTGGCTCAACGTCGCCGTCGAACTGTTGAAGTACTGCAGCGAGAACACGGCGGGCTCCGATACGTGGGCGAACCTCGATCCGGGCGAACCCTTCGACACAATCGCTTCGATCCACGCGGGAGCCCTCGCCGCAATGTTTGCCGCCGATCCCACGTTGCGAGTGCTGGCCACACAGGACTCGGGTGACGTCCGTCCATTGTCCTTCATGTCTCGCGCATCTCGAAAAGCTCTGTGTGAGTTCGGTAGACACGCGGTCGGCCAAAAGAGCTCGAATACGCCTCGCATGCACGCGCTCGCGGTCGCGCGTGGGATGGCCGAGTGTCTTGACGAGTTTGCCGGCGATACGTACCTCCACTGGTTTCGAGCACGTGGTGAGGTGGTCCTGTCGCCGGGCGAACCATACCCGGTATGCCGGCATGACCCCCGACGCTGGTTGGGACCACATGCCGCCAACACAAAGCCGGCCAGTCTTCCCGACCGTGATCTGGCACAAACGCGGCGCCTACGGATTGCCGGCGCGGCACCATACACCTACGTCATCGATTTCGACAGCTGGAATCGGCTGAGCCCCGTGGGGGCATCAGGCCGATTGACAGTGGGGGTTGGTCAACCCAACAGTGACCTCACCGAGTTCGATATCGCGTTCGAGGATCTTCCGCGTCGCACTTTCGCAAACTTTGGCCCGAAAGATGTTGCAGCCCAGGCTGACCGAATCGCACGATTGAGCTCGCGCGCAGCGGGACGTGGTGCCGATATTCTTGTCATGCCGGAGTACACGCTCACCGAGGCGGTCCACACCGCTCTTCTCGCCCGTGAGCCGCGGGAGCCGCGGGAGCCGCGGCCCACAGTGGTGTGCACTGGTCTCGGAAGCGGCCCTGACGACGAAGGGTTCATGACCAACGAGGGCAGACTCGTAGTGCATACTCCCGATTTCGCCCGGGATCACTCTGTGTCCACGCCTCGCAAGCTGCATCCCGCATACATCGGCGATGCAATCGAACAAGTACGGTCTGGCACCGAGGTTCGCGTCTTCGCCAGTGAACGGTGGACGCTGTGTGTGTTGATCTGCCGTGACGGGATGGACGACGCAGTTTTGAGTCAGCTGGCGGCGATCGGAGTGAATCTCCTCCTGGTTCCCGCCATGAGCCCTAAAACAGCCTCGCTGACCGACACTGCCGCCTCACTGTGTCGCCGAAGCCAAGCTTTCGTCGTTATCGCCAACGGCCCTGCGCACTGGGCTGACGACCAGTCACCGGTCGACGCATCGCAGGCGACGGCAGTCAGCAGGGCAGAAGCCGTTTTCGCCGGTCCGTACGCCGAACAGCCAGATCGCTACTGGGCCGTGTCGGAGAACAACAGCACGCCCGGGCGAGAGCCGGGCTTGTGGACCTTCTCCTTCGATGAGCGACTCGTCCGCCGAACCGAAGACAATGATTGACAATAGTTGCGCCCGTGCTAGGTTGTGTCAATGCCGTCAGTCGCCGCTGCTTCACTCGTGTCGCTTCTGAACGACCTCGCAGAACGCACTCGAGACCAAAGCAAGGAACCTGACCTGCGGCCTGCGATCGGCTTGGTCTACGACCTCGGGCGGCTTGTCGCCGCTGGAGCGGAGGCCGACATTCGGCTGGCCCAGGCCGCTGTCGCGGGAGCGCGAGAGCAGCTCGAGGTCGGCGATCACGCCATCAATACCCCGGAGAAAGCTCTGCTCGGAAAAGAACGACAGGCATACCTCGCCGGGGCCTTGTGGGCGATCAACGAGCTCATGACCGTTCGGCTGGAACAGCTCGGAACCGCGTTCATCTCGGGGGGCCTTACTCGTCGCGGCCAGATCAGGGCACTCGTTCTGAGCAACGTCGCCGTCGATGAAACTCTCTCACCTTCAGAGTTGAAGAAGCGGATCGCCGACAACGGCACTGACGTTCGCCTTGACGAGATATCGCGTGCCTTGGGCGACCTCTTCAATGAGGGTCTTGTGGCACCTTCGCAGCCAGGTCCGGGCTCAGATCGGCGCCGCAAGTACTTCGCCCTCACCGCCGAGGGTCGACGCACCGTCGCACAGGTCGACGAATAAGCACCGGGTCGAAGCGACCCGTTTCGCGGGGGGTGACCATCAAGGCCCCGGTACGTAATAAACCCATGACGAAACGAGTTTGTGATTCTGCACGGACATGATCCTCTGCGGCACAACAGAACCGAGTGTCACCCGATCGGGTGAACTCGGCCGGTGAAGGTTCCGGCGAGGTCGTCGGCTACCTACTATCCGCTGGTGACGCTATCCGCCCGGCTGGGCTCTCTGGCCATCCTCTGTCTCCTTGTGGCCGCATGTAGCACGTCGGGCGACGGCAGCCCGAGCTCCCCGTCGGAGAGCACGACCGCGTCTGCCGATTCTTCCCCGGTGGTCGTCGTGCTCGACGGATCAGAGTCGATGCTGACTGCCGACGCTCCCGGCCCCCGCATCGACGCTGCACGCGCCGCCGTGACGGATTTTGCGACGGGCCTCCCCGACGGCACACCGTTCGGACTCATAGCCTACGGAAACTCGCTCAACGCGAAGACGACGCGCCAGGCGGCCGGCTGCCAGGACGTCACGACGATCATGGATCTGGCACCCATAGACAAGGGGTCGGCGACCGAGGCCATCGCCGGTGTCGAGGCCCAGGGATGGACCCCGCTGTCGAAGGCTCTCACCCAAGGTGTCGAGCTGCTGGCGGGCAGCGAAGGGTCCGTCGTTCTGGTCTCCGATGGAGAGGCAAACTGTGCGCCCGATCCCTGCGACACGGCCCAGCAGCTGCGCGCTCGCTACCCCGACGTCACGATCAGCACCATCGGCTTCCGTGCGACAAACACCCAGCTGGAATGCATCGCCCGCGAGGGCGGCGGTGTGTACATCACGGCAGACAACTCGCAACAGCTCGCCGCACGGATCGCCGCCGCCCGTGACGCCGACTCGGCGTCGACGAAGCTGACCAACACCGGACTGGCCGGGGTGAACCTGGGGTCTCGGGCCGATGAGATCAGAGCCACGACGCCAGGCTTCCCGGAACTGTCCACGGGAACGGTGGACGGCGACCGCGTGGTCGTGCGCTGGCACGACTGCGAGTGGGTATTCGCCGAGGGCGTACTGGTCGAGATCCGCCCGCTCGGATCGGCGGTCACGACAGTCGACGGGGTGACGGTCGGCACTCCGATGAGTCGCGTCGTCGAACTGTTCGGCAAGCCGGTTCGTGACGACAAGGCCATGTCCACTGCATATTTCGCAGCAGATGAACCCCGCGGTATCGCGCTCAAGGTTTCCTACGACGGCGATGTCGCCAGCGGTACCGTCAAGACTCTCACCCTGTGCACGTGCCTGCCGAAACCGGCTTCACAGGACGAGGCCGACACCTGCGGGCCCACAGCCGATTTCCCAAAGCTTCGGGTCGTCGCCAGGGGTGTTGATTGCCAGAGCGCCCTCGGTCTCGTCGAACGCTACGTCGACGATCCCCGCACCCAACGCGGTGATCGCGGCGCGCAACTCGATTCGTGGGGATGCAACATCCTCGGCGCCGCGGAAACCGAGGCGGGCGAGCCGGTCATCCGGTGCACCCGACCCGACGGCGCACAGGTCACGGTCGAGGAACCCAGAGGCGCTTCGACGGAGAACACGGCCCCGACGAAGCAGGACGTCTGCGATGCATGGCAGAAAGTCTCGGACCTGTACCGAACCAGGACTCTGATCAACTCCCGTGGTCCTGCAGGTGGCCTCGAAGCTGTTGCCGAACTTGGCGACCTCGCCACGAGGTACCCGGACGAAGCCGTTCAGTACGAGGGCACATACCTGGCGGAGCTCGCGGGCAACGGATCGGTGAGTATCTCCGCCTTCACCTCGCAGCAGAACCTTAAGGCCTTTTGCCGGGCCTGAGGTACTGCGCCACTCCCAGACCAGCCCACAGAAGAACCGGAATACCAACATGATCGACGGCCACAGCTCCCTGATGTCCCGCGTCCGAGCCGCGACTCTCGCAACCCTCGTCTGTCTGCTCAGCACCCTCCTGGCGGTGCCGGCGACGGCGTCCCCGGGTGGTCCCGCGTACGTCACGTTGGGCGACTCGCGCGCTGCCGCGCCAACGAACGGTTCCAGCCTGCGCCCAGACGGTTGCGGGCGCACACCCAACGGCTACCCGGTACACGTGGCCTCGCGACTCGGACTCATCATGAGGTCTGTCGCCTGCGTCAACGCCACCACCGCAAATGTCACGACGACACCACAGCTGACGCTGTACGGTCCGCGCCTCGTTCAAACACACGCGCTGTCGCGGTCGACGCGGCTGGTCACTCTGTCGATCGGCGGTATCGATCTGCAGTGGTGGTCGCTGGTGCCGTCCTGTTTCACCAAGACGTTTGGCCCCGACGCACGTTGCCGCGCCAACGCCTCGGTGACAAGACGAATCAACTCCGGTCTGGCCTCACTCGCACCCAAGATCGACGCCACGCTGACCCGGATCGGACAACGCGCTCCCAACGCACGCGTCGTTCTCGTCGGACACGGCGGCTACTACGGTCAAACCGGCTGCCCAGGTCAGGCGAACATCAGCACCGCAGACGCTGCATTCGTCCTACGGTTCTTCGAGCGCTTCAACGCAGTGCTCCGAGACTCCGCTCGAGCACACTCGGTTGTTTTCGTCGACGTGGCCGGACCTGCCGCCGGACATGACGCATGCGCAGGTTCAGCTCGATGGTTCGAGGGAAACATCTCGCGGTCGGCAACCCAGGTACGCCACCCCACCCCGCTCGGCAGCAAGGCCATCGCAGACCTGGTCGTCGCGGCGCTCTGACCCGACCCGTGGTTGCGCCGGCCCCAGCGGAGCGAGGCGCCGAGTCGAAGCCACCCCAGGTCGTCCTGTCAGCGGCACTCACTCCGCGCGGGTTTCCCGCGCAGACGGTCGTCGAGCCACGTCAACGTGTCGGGCAGGCCGGCGAAGATCCCGGTCATGTGTTCGGCCGGGTACTCGCGGTACGACGCTGATGCCCCGAGCGCGCACTGCTCGGCGAACAGGGCGCGAGCCTGGCTCGCCGGGATCCACCACTCGTAGGTTCCGTGGTAGATCCGCAGCGGCATCGTCGCCTGGTGATCTTTCATCGAGGTGATCGCGAAAAGACGCTCGGCGACGGGTGAACGGTAAGGATCGGGATCGGCCGACAGAACCTGGGTGGGTATGTGCGACACACCCAGGGCACCCATCCCACTGGTACACAAGTCCCGCATCGGAGACGTGGCCAACCAGCGTGCCGCGTCGTTCGCCATCGCGAGGACTTCGGGACGTTCCCGTGCGACACCGAGCATGGCGGCGTGGAACACCCCGGAACCGAGGTTGGCGTTCATGGCCCCGGCCAGGGAGCGGTAGTCGGCCGGTACGCCGCCATACGCCGCGCCGACGATCCGCCCGGCGTGCTCCGGGGCGTAGGAATCGGCAAGCTTCGCCGCGGCATTCGTGGCAATCGCGCCACCGGAGTATCCGTGCATGGCAATCGGTCCGGTGGCGAAGTTGTCGGGGTCGAGCCGCCCTGCCGCCCGCAGCGAGTCCATGATCACGTGCGCTGCGACGTACGGTTCGGCGTACGCCATCCGGGGTCCGGTGTGGTCGGGCATGATCACCGCGTAGCCGCGGTCCAAGGCCAACTGCGCGAACGGCGGGATGAGGTCGGTGGTGTTGGTGTCGGCGTGATAGCCGTGAGCAAGCGTGTAGCCGGGCGTGCACTTCGTCCCGAGCGCGACGATCGGCGAATTGTGAACCAGCACCGAACGCGACCGCGGTCCCTTCCATGCCTTGGCGGGGACGAGGAGGGTCGCGGTACCGAAGATCGGCTGATCGCCGGCGTCGACGCTCCGGAACTTGATCTGACGAGCCGACCGCAGCGGAACCGTCATCAGCAACTGCGCCGTGCGCATGACATCGCGAGTGGCGATCACATCTCCGGCAGCACGGCGTGCGAGGTCGGCCGGCCATTGATCGAAGAACCGGTCGCCGCTCGGCGAGGGCATGACCGCCTCGCGAAGTTCCTGCAGCTCGTGGGAGGCGCCGGGGGTCACCGAGCGCGCAGGTATGCGATGCAACCTCTTCACCGGCGGTGCCGGCACAGCGGCGTCGATGGCCTCGGGAACCGCGGAAGGCGCCGGACCGAGATTCGGCGGCTCGGCCGACACCTCCGCAGTTCCTCCGATCGCACCGATCGTCATCCCCGTCGCAATCACTGCAGAAATCGCTGCGCGCAGCGCCCAGCCCCGCAGGTTCCACCATGCCGGCATCGTCGACACTCCTTGTCACACAAGCGATCCCGGGCCGGAACACCCCGCTGGTCAGCCACTTCTCGCATCGAAATCGAACCCCCGTCATGGTAAAGGGTTGGCGTTAACGGTCGGCAACGGCCCTGTTGACTGTCCGACGCCGGACCACCGTTCGGACCGTTCTGGCCGATCCCAGCGTTCGCGCGGCCAGCCAATCGTGCGTGGTGCGTCGACACATACGTTTGACCGAACTTTCGCCGCCACCGGCGCCAGCGCCGCGGCAATCACTGACCTCCTGGCCGACTCGAGCATCGATACCGTCGACGACGACCCAACGGTCGACCCCCTGCGCTACCTCTGAGGACGAAGCGGCAGCACAGCGGCTCACCAGCTACGCGTCTCAACGCTAGAGGATCGACGACTTACGCTGCACGCCAATGTGTTTCGTGACCAGTCACGAAAGTGTGGGAAATCGCGAACGTGTTCGGTCACGAACCGATGAGGTTCCTATGGCGGTGGCGGTGCCGGGCTGCACGGATTGTGCGGCCAAATCCGAGTTCTTCGGCGGTAGACATCTCGCCTGGCCATCGGTAGTGCCAGCCAACCGAGGATGGCCTGTTTCCAGCCTGCCTGTCCGGGACGAAGCCCCTGAGATCTGCGAGTCGCTCAGTCGCCGATGCGCGACGAGCACCGCCGGCAGTAGGTCATGGCACGACCAGCACATCGAGGACCCGGTGTCCGTGGGTAAGCTCAGCGCGGCCGGTAGCCTTTCCGGCAGAAGTTGAGGGGTTGCGGGTATGACGTCGGACGGCGAAGTCACGTACGAGACGAAGACGGTCCGTGCGGTCCGGGGCATGGAGTCGCGGACTATCAAGAAGTGGGAAGCCGATGGTTGGGAGTTTGTGTCTCAGTCGCCTGGAAAGGTACAGGCGGAAATCACCTTCCGACGCCCCCGACCCAAGTTTCGGCGGCTCCTGTGGATGACCGGCGGTGCCGTGTCGGTGCTCGTGCTGGCGATCAGTATCGCCGTTGGGATCGTGAGCGAGAAGGACACTGCGCCAGCAGAATCCACGAATCCCTTAGGGGAAATGCCAGCAACACCAAGCCGGCCACCTTCCCCTGAAGCGACGGATAGGGCACCGGCCCAGTCGTCGAACACCGATGACGTCGTGCTCACGTCGACGAACAGCCCCGAGTTCGCGGCCGTCCTCGCATCGACCAACTACTGCTCACCCGCCATCGCAGCGTTCGCTAAGGCGCACAGTGGTCAAACGATTAAGTTTCGCGGCAGCGTCGGCGAGATGGCTCGACACGGGGACTCAAAAACCCGATACGACATCCTCATCAACGCGGGCGACTACGGTGATGGGTCCTCTCGTGGGCCCGCTTTCCAGTTCCGAGATGAGAACACCACGTACGACCTTCACTGGGTCGGCTCCGTGCCGGACAGGATCGGAGTAGGAACAAACCTGACCCTTACCGCGGAGATTGACCGCTATGAGGAGCGGTCGTGCCTGTTCCTCCTCGAACCGGTTACCACCGCCGCCCGCTAGCTCCGCGACATGACCAGCATCGCAAGGACTGGTTCGACGCAGGCGGTCAGATCGGCTTCGGCTGACCGACGACAATGGCCCACGGCTCGTTGGAACTCCAGGCGAGAGACGGAGCCGCTCGCCAATCCCACGCAGCTCACCGATCGTGCCACCCGAACCATTGAGCGTTACGGAGGCTCAGCCGAGGCTGCTCCAGCTGCCACCTCCACCGGTGCCGCCACTCTTTGTGGCGACTACGACAGCCGCATCCAGGTCCTTGGTCGCGGCGTCCGCGTAATTGTCGCAGTGGACTGAGCCGACGTATCTATCTGCGACGGGGGCGTCGACCCGGAAGTTGAACACTTGGCTACCCACGGCGTCGACGCGGCCGTCATTTCTCCCGGCGACAAACGCCCCTTGCCGTGGGGACAAAGCGGTAATCGCGGATGAGTATTCGATCAGAGCATCGACGTCGCCGCCGGCGAGAACGGCTGGCGCGACCTGGTTGATCCTCGCCGTCGCTGCCCGGAGTTCCGGCTCTGCTTCAGCGGTATAGAAGTTGATGCTGCACCGAACGGGGTACGGCGTAGGGTTGCTGACGGTCACACTCACAGCTCCGGCGCTGTTGAGCGTCGCCTGACTTGCTGAACTCCCCGGATGATTGACCCACCCGCTGGCAGGCCCAGCGGCAAGGCAGATCGCTGATGCGCCGACGGCTGCGGCGATCATGGTGACTTGCGTTCGACGCGGCACTCGACGTTCATTTCTCAATGGCTCTGTCTCCCAGTAGATTAGCGAATCAGAATGCTCGCCCATTTGAGCAGCACGGCGAATACATAGCAATACCGCGGCCGAAATTCTGACTATTTTCATCTGTTAGTACGAATGCGCGCCCCACGAGATCGGCAAGAATGCGAGCTGCACAGGCGCGGTCTCCCACCCAAGCATGTTCCCGACGGCCTGCGCCCGGAAGTTCCCCTGAACAGGTGACAGCTTGTGACTGGCATGTTGGTTGTGCGCCAAATAGATTCGTTGTGTCCGACTCGCCTGCATCGGGCCACGACTGGGGAGAGCCACTGCATGTCCACATCATCGATCAAGAGGTTCACCCTGACACGTCGCGTGGTCGCGTCGTCGGGCATCGCCGCCGCGCTGTTCGTCGCCGGTCCCGTCGCGGTCGCGGCCGCCGACGACGAGGCGAGCGCAACACCGTCCGACTCTTCGACGATCGGCGAGGTCTCGACTGAAGCGGTCGACACGGAGGACAGCGGCACCAGCGACTACGAGTCAAGCCCTGATGGCGTCGACCCTTCCACGGACGTCACAGCCACCGACGACGACACCACCCCTGCGGGTGCGGAAGCCGAGCCCGAGTCTCCTAGCGACACGCCTGTGACGCCGGAGTTTGCACCCGCCGAGTCACCGGCTCCGGACGAACCTGCCGACTCGACTGGTTCACCGTGGTTCTCGAACGCTCCGCATCACGATGCTGCATCGGATGACACCGCCGAAGACACCACCGACGAAGCCCCTTCGGACAACATCTCCGCCGAACCGGTCGACACCGACACGCACGCACCCCTACGCGACCCGCTTGTCGACCACACCACCCCGCCGGCGTTCGAGATTACAGTCGACGCCGGCGAGGCAACCGCAGCGTCCGACCCGGTCATCACTGCGGCTGCACCGATCGTCGAAGTCGACGACGAGGGGTCGATCTTCTATCAACTCACGCACGGGACGGGCACCGAGGGGCTCATCCTCTTCAACCAGAGCGCCATGATGCTGGGGGTCCTGAGCCGCCGCGGACGTGGCAATGGGCAGGACTATGCGGCGCTGCTGGGACCGGGCGAAAGCGGCTTCCTGCCGGCGCGAGTCATCACGGAAGGTTCGCTGGCCAAACACGCGTGGGACGACGAGGCCGGCATCCTGAGTCTGAGTAGCTCGACAGTCCAGCGGTTCTTCGACCGGTCCCTGGTCGCGCTGTCCAGTACCGACGAGGTCGATCCTGACAACCGCTTCCTGGACCCCTCCGACTCAGATTGGGCCGGCGGGTGGGCCGAGGACGTCGATGCCACACCTCCGCCGGGGACGAGTTACAGCGTCGGCGAGGACGGATCGGTCACGATCCACAACGACAGCGACGTCGACATCGCGGTCATCAGCCCGTACCACGGGGTGTGGTCCGAGCAGGGTTTGGCCGTGATCCGGCCCGGGCAGAGCCACACCATTGACGAGACCGCCACCAACCCGTTGGGCTTCAATGCGTACTGGGTCCAGGCGGAGCGACAGGACGGCCGGGGCGTGATCATCGCACAGGTGATGACCGCGGGCGGCCAGGTCTTGGTGGCACCGGCGACAGAGGGTTACCCCGACCAGAGCCGATGGCTTCCGCTGCAGGGAACCACTCCCCTTGATGTCGATGACCTCGACCCCGGTGATCGTTTCCTGGATCCCAGCGACGATCTGGCGACGGGCGGCAGCGACTTCGAGCTGTCCTACGGCAACCCCGAGACCGCAGGTGTCAACTACTCCGTCGTCGATGACGACCACATCCGTGTCCACAATGACGGCACCGGCACGATCGCGGTCACGCAGAGTACGCCGGGTGGGCAACTGCTCGGATTCGACGTCCTGGCACCGGGCGAGTCCAAGGTGTACGGCACCGTCCCCGGCGGACTCGCAGTCGTCTCGGTCCAAGCCGAACGCGGCGCCGACGGGAAGCCGGTGCTGCTCGGCGGAGTGATGTCGTCTCCGGTAGGCGGGACCATCATCGGCACCCCACCATACGACGGCTACCCGGCAATCCCGCTCCGAGATGCTCCCCTGCCGGAAAACCATGCACCGACAGGCGAAGTGGTCGCGCTGCCGAAGCCGGCCGACCAACGCGAGCGCGTCTACACGGTCAGCGGATTCGACTTCGACGGCGACGCACTCACATTCAGTGTCCACACGCCACCGACCCGCGGCACGCTGGTCGACAACGGCGACGGCACCTTCACCTACACGCCGACCGATCCCAACGACCTGCACGAAGGCTTCGTCGACGATCAGTTCCTGATTCAGATCTCCGACGGGCATGGCGGTACCGGATTGGCGCCGGGATTCGTCTCCTACGGCTTCGACAACATCAACGAGCTGCCCGTCATCGAGTCGGTCACCGGCCGCCTCGACGACATCGGTCGGGGCGAATGGCTTCTGGTGGTGACCGACCCAGACGGCGACACCATTGGAATCAGCGACTTCGATCGCCCCACCTACGGCGAACTCCGGGTAGAGCAAGTGTTCGAAGCGGGACCGATACACGGCTCACCCGTGCCGGTCCCGGGCACCTACACGGTCGTGTACCTGCCCGACCTGGTCCGCGCGCACGAGAGCGCCTACGACGATCAGTTCACTGTCACCTTCAGCGACGGCCACGGCGGAACGGTCACCGAGACGATCAACGTACATGTGCCGTACTACAACCAGCCGCCGGTCGTGCACCTCTACGCTCCATCCGGCACGGTCGAATCGGGAACCGGACGTTATGCCGTGGACGTGACCGACAGGGACGGCGACACGGTCACCATCGTCTCCGCGACCTCCCAGCTCGGCGGCACGGTCACAATCGTGGACGGCGTCCTCTACTACACGCCGAACCCCGACGTGGAGTACGACTACTACGCCGACACGATCACCGTCATCGGCGACGACGGACACGGCGGAACTCATACAACGGAGACAGTGGTTCGCGTCATGGACACCACTGACGTGATCTGGGTGGATGATGGACGCGGCGAGATCCTGGTGTTCACCGCGTACAGCATCTCCTATCCTGACTCCCCTCTCGAACGACATGGGCGGCTGGTGGTCAACTACCACTACGACTATGAGCAGTCCCTCGCTTTTGTCGATGAACTCGAAGACTCCTCGGTGGCTGAGCATTTCGGCGACTACCGACAGATGCTGCAAGACTATGAAGACGCCCTCAACGCCCCCGAACCCGAACCTGAGGGGCCCGATTGGGGTGAGCCCGGACAGTGGATTCCAGGTGACGGCGAGTACGAGCTCCCTGGTTACGACGCCGACGACGAGCCGGTCTCCATCGGGGACGCGGACAACTTCTTGCTCGAGCTCCTCGGGTCACTGGATTTCGTTCGCAACCTGGGTGAAGTCTGGGCAACGATGCTCGCCTACGACGATTTCGAGGATTTCGCCGACAAGCTGAGCGACCAGCTCGGCAAACTCGAGACAGTGTCCAACGACGCCCCGATCCTCAAGCACTCGAAGTATGTCTTCAAGTCGATCGGTCCAATCGGGACACTCCTGAGCCTCGGAATCGCTACCGCACAGCTCACTGATGCCGATACACCGAACGAGGAGCTGCACGCGCAGATCGAATTGCTCAGCGCCGCAACTCCGGCGGTGTTCGCGGCGACGGGCGCTGTCTTGTTGGGCGTCGTCGGGGGTCCCGCCGCAGCACTGGTCGGTCTGAACATCGGCGCTGTCGTCGGTACCGCGCTCGGCCTCGGACTGTCGATAGGTGCCGAAATCAGCCTGAACGACGACTTCCGCGATGCGTTCGAAGGGGTGCTCGAGCAGCCCGCGAAAGCTGATGATTGGTGGCCGCTGTAGCACGTTGGTGCAGGACAACCATCGACCGATGGCCTCTCGACGCCCGACAACTGCGCCGGCCCTAGTCGGTAGAAGCCTCGGACCACGCCTGACGAAAGCCCACCGACGCCTCGGCGTGCCGATGACGGCCTCGGTCCGGCCTCGCGTCCTCAGACCACCACGTCCGAGCCCCTCAACCAGACACCGTGGCCGCAAGATAATCTCGAGGCTAGAACCTACGGACCGGAGCACAGGAACACGCCGTACGGTGATCGTCATCGCCCTACTTTTCGCAACCTGCTACAAGCATTGCGATGAATCGCGCGGCTCCACGCCCCCTAGCTGACTAGGATAAAATCTCCGACGACTTCAAAGTGAGGATCTGTGACCGCGGATAAAGGTCTTGAGCGCGACCTTAACGTTATTCAAGCTGAATTGTCCGTAGCCGCGCAAAAGCAATCTTCAAGCCTGACAGCCGCGCTTACATCGGCGGTACTCGGCTCAGGGCTCTTGGTAGCAGCACTGATTAACCTCCCTTTGCCGTGCCAGCCAGGGAATCAGCAGCTACAGCTGTCACACCGAAGCACTGGCACATGGACATCCAATGGATCTTGGACAGGAAACTCGAGCACTACGGTAGACGGGGCATCAAACGCACTCCGGGGACCGACAGCGACCTGCATTCCGTCGGACTGGAATTTCGTGTATGCGTTTATGCCGATGCTAGGATTTCTCGTCGCTATAGTGGTGTTGCTTACCGTCGTCCGAATGACAACACTCGGCGTATACATCACCGACCTGGAGCGGGCGCTACATCAGTTAACCAACACAAGGTTTAGCGCGATAGGCCCTACGGGCGAACCAGTTACCCGCAAGGCGCCTTCGTCCGAACATCTCATCGGACATCTCGTCGTGTCCTCAAGGCCCGGAATCAGCGCGCGGCCTCTCAACTTCTTAATGATCGCAATTTGCATGTCAATACTCGCATTCTCAATATTTATACCAATCGCTCGAATTGACGGTGCTGCGCTGCAGTTTTCCGCAAGCCTGGGGTACTTTGCGATCTTCTTAGTCCTCTTGAGGTTTGTACGGAGTTCGCTGTGGGATACTCGGCGCAGCACCCAAACGCTGTGGACGGACGCACTCGAAACAGCACGCTCGTCAGCTGATCGACATTCGTCAGCTTCGCGCGCACAAAATCGTCAATTTGTCCGGTTCATTGTATACCCTCGCCGCATAATGCAGATGCTTCCAAAACCGGCGATTACCCTATCGGCAGTCGTTGTCTGCTGGGCACTAAACGGGGAGCTGAGTTCAATTCTTATCGAGGGACTGCTCTGCGCCTTAGCGATTGAGCTAGTATTCTACGCAATCCGATATCAAATAAACGACATACGGGACTCCAGCCGGGATGCGGCACATCCCGAGTCCGGTATGCGCGGAAGACTAGGATTTGATGCAACCGACTCCAGAAGAGCATTACTTCTTCAGTCTTTCTTGATTCGGTTGCTCGCAGTCGTCTTTGTATTGGCACTGACACCAACTTCCGAGCGGACCCGAATCACTACCGCCGCGGCCGCCGTTGGTGTTCTATTTCTTACCATCTGCTATGAGTTTCTGAAGTCCAAAGAGATCGACAGACCGGATTTTCACACAGTGCCCAAAAGATTCCGAATTGAGAATCTCCTCTTAGCGACAATTCCGCTTGGATACACGATCCGATTCGGCGCGGTGGCATGCGTGAGTGTTGCAGAATGGACCACGAAAAATCTAGTTTGCATACTAGTTGCAACCGTTACGATCTCATTCGCAGAATACTTCTTAACTAGTCAACAATGGTCTGCAGAATCTAGCCGGTTCATTCACAAACGCAAAGGGCCGGGCTCCAGACCCGAACAAACTACTGTGTCGACGCGGCTACTTCAAGCCAGCCATCTAATGTTATGTGCTGTGCGGGCAGGGTTACTCAGACGAGGAGCCTCTTTGAACATCGCTCCCGAAATTGCGAAGTCAGACAGTCTGGCGGGGCTTGTGCCAAGAAAGCGTGACTTGAAGTCAGGGACCTTGGCGTGTTCACAAAGGGACGCGATCAAGGGTCTCACCGTCGCATCGTGGCTATTTGCTTTCATTTCGGTACCCGCTGGCGGGCCAGCATTAGAAACCCTAGCCGTCGTTATGTTCGCGCTTATACTGATTGGATTTAGCGGTCTTTTCGATACTCTCGTGTACCGCAGACGACCTCGCAATTTAGCGCGCCGATTCAAACAAATGGAGAATGTTAAAGTTCTCATGGTAGCCATTCTTATGTTGCTTGGTGCGTTTGCCACTTACTTCTTTTTCGATCAAACGGTATGGCTGACTTTAGTCGCCTTCGGATACGCGTTCGCGCTGCATGCGATGTTCTTTTTTGCAGAAACAACAAGCTACGAAGATCAAATTGCATACGGGGAAACTATCGAGCAGTTATTCAGCCGAATCAAGAATAGTGTCGTTCAATTTCCTGACGTTTTTTCAAAATGGGTATTCGGCGCCACAAGATGAGGCCCTGTTTGGATCTCCTTGAAGGAAGGAACCGGCCCTCCTGATTTCAATTAGTGTAGGCGTTCTGCGAGTTGGCCGGAGTAAATGTTGAGCTGGCGGCCGAAGGCAAAACCGGCGAGGAGATCGCCGCTGAGCTGAACGTGTCGGCGGCAACGTTGTACAACTGGCGCCGCCAGTACGGCGGCATAGACGCCGATTCCGCCAAGAAGCTCCGCTCAGCCTATCGTCAACTACCGCAAGCGCAGTCACTGCCGACCCCGATGCCGGGTTGCGTGAGCATCTACGCTCGCAAGAACCTCAGGCACGGGTTCCGTCAGGCCTGGGCGTGGCTGCGGTTCGACGGATAGGACACCGTGAACAAGAAGGTGCGCAGCCCCGCCATCCGATGCCCTCGGAAGCAGCGCAATCGCACATTTGATCCTGAACGCGCTCTGACGACGTTCAGATCATCGCGGGGTCTCTTCAGGCGAGGTGCCGACCGTTACTCGGATGTTGTTGCCTGCGCTGCGCTTCAGTTGCCTTGTCAAACAACGCAGTAAGGCTGGCAATCTCTTCGAGGGTGCAGATTCCGTCTTCGATGGCCCTGATGAGCAGGGCGATCTTCGACGGCGCGGGTCGGCCGACGACTCGGTACTTGTCGCGGATCCGAGTGAGGTGAGTATGCACCGTGGATTCACCGACGAAGAGTCGTCGGGCGGCCTGCTGCTTGGAATCACACGCGAGCCACACGGTCAGCACCTCGATCTCGCGCTTGCTGAGGGCAGGCCGCCCTACCGAATCAAGAGCCTGAATCGTCATCGTTGCACTCCTGCTGGTCTGCTGTGGCTGATGGGAGTGACGTTAAGACGGTCGCGGTGCCGGCAACAGACCGATCTTGTGGGGGCACCCGCGATGGTGCCACCACCCCGGGGGGCATCGTTAGCTAGGCGAACATATGCCGCGCGTCCAGTCGCCTAGGTTCCGGGAGTTGGGTTTTCCTCGACGTGGCTAGTTGCGATCTCGGTGCGTCGTGTGCCGGCGGCATCGGTCACGAGTACCGAGGCCATGGTTTCCCGGCCGGATGGCCACATGCGTACGCATACGCGCCCGCCGGCCGCCTCCTGCAGGGCGTGTGCGGCGGCGTCACGCACTGACGCTATGACGGCGGGGTCCTGTTCTGGCGTTCCGGAGTCGTCGAGAAAGATGACCTCCACGCCCCGCTGCCGTGCGCTGTATGCGGCGTCGTCGAGCTCGAGCGTGGACAGGATCGGTGCTCTGAGCCGGTCGCGTAGGTGGGCCTCGAGCAATGCACACTCGGCTCGCTCTGCTGTGGTGAGGGGTTCGCCTGACGCGATCTTCTCGAGCATGGGTCGGGCGAGGCGGTCGAGGTGGCGCGTTTGCTTCGCGCGCTCATCGGCGCCGGCGGTCTGCGCCGCCAGTTCGGCGACGCGTTCGGTTGTTTGAGCACGCAACGAGAACACGGCTTTCGCTGTAGGCCGCAGGGTGAACGACAGCAGGGTTGCCATGGCCAGGGGTGCTGCGTCGATGGCAACAAAACTGATGCCATACGCGGCGCCCCGACCGGTAGCGGCGGCCCACAAAGCGAACACGAGCACCATTGCGAGCAAGCCGATCCACGGCGCGATCCGCCGGCCGCGAACGTTCATGAAGCAGTAGACGGCGGTTCCGCCGCCGTGTATCCAGGTTTGCAGGGACGAACTGAGTACTGCGGGGGTGGCTGACAACACCAATGCGCAGGCCACAGGCCCCGAAGCGGTGAGCGCCAGAGTTGTCCCGAATGGGAGTGGATCGCCGGGGACGAGGACGAGCGCGAGCGTCGCGGCAATCAATATGACTGGTCCCAGCGCCGCCACCCAGGGAGTGGTGTAACTGCTGACCGTGGCCACGGTCACGATGACCATCGCGGCGAGGTAGCCGCCGATGATGAGCCATGCACCGCGCGTTCGCATTCCGAGCAGGTCGCGAATGTCCTCGCGCCCACCGGTCGGGGGCACCATCACCGTGCCCACTCCAAGCACACACGAGTACCGCGCATCGGCGCCGACTCGATGGTGGCGGAGCCACCGATCTGCGACATCCGTTCACGAATGCTGATCGCGATTCCGAGCCGATCGGCCGGCACCGTCGACGGATCAAAACCATGCCCGTCGTCGGCTACTTCTATCTGCAGCCGGTCATCTGTGATCTCCACCGAGACAATTGTCGTCGACGCCCGCGCGTGACGGCCGCTGTTGCGGACCGCCTCCGCTGCCGCTGCCGCGATTGTACGAACCACCGTGGCGGGATAGCCGGCGTCTGAGCTGTCGATTGTCCGGCGAACTTCGAAACGCCGGGTGGGGTCCACCGTGACCGTCACCTCACTGAGATGCGTCAGAACAACGTCGGCGGTCATCGTGCCGTCGGTGTCGGTGTCGCCTCGGATCCGATCGAGCGCGTGCAAGGTGGCCTGGGCTTGAGCTGCCAACTGCGTGGAGTACCCGCGGCGAGCAGCGACCAGCAAGGTCGCCATGACGCCGTCGTGGGTGAGTTCATTGAACCGTTGCCGCTCGTTGGCACGAGCCTGTGACGCCGCGGCGGCCGCCGCCGTTCGATAGGCCTGCGCCCGCGTGTCATCGAGAACGGTTGCGGTACGCATCCCCATGACGGCAGCGGCGAAGTACACGAGCGAGAAGGCGAATGCCCACGCCATGTCCGGAACGAACAGCCCGCTGCGTGCGACGTCGCGGGCCACATAGTTGATCGTGATGGTCGAAACCACCACCACCACGAGCACGACAAAGGCGTAGGTCGGACGCATGGCCAACGCGGCGGCGATTGCAGCCAATCCACAAAAAGAGAAGAACCATATGCCGGTGGTTTCGGAAAGATGCGCGCCGTTCCAGCCGAAACCCCAGGTGGCCACCGCTATCAGATATCCGCCGGCAGCAACCCCTGCACACACCCGTAGCGCTCGAGCCGACCCTCGCCACGCGAGCGGCCCCAGCGCGAGCCCGGGACCGAACACGACAGCCAGCGCGGGGACCGTCCACCACATGTGCATCACTGCCAGTGACGCCGCGATAGCCGGGGAGGTGAGCACCAGGTACACCAAGTAGCCACAGGCGATGAACACAGCGAACTGCCGAAGAATCCGCTCGCCTGCGGATTCGTCGAGTGCGACGTCGCGATCAGACGCTATCTCCGCCGTCGAAGCCGCCGCGGTATCGGTAACCATCCGTCCTCTATCGCTCGAAACATCAAATGCTGCCGGGTCGGCGCCGGTCGCCCCACTGCGGCGTACTTCGTTCTGATCCGACCGACGTAGTCACTGACCGTGTCTGGGGACAAACTCATCGACTTGGCAACCCCGGCCGTGGATTCACCTGCGGCATAAAGCTCGAGGACACGTCGCAGCTGTGGTGGTAGGTCGACGAAGTCGTCGTCGGCATCTATCGCAGCAGCCCAATCCACCGTCGGAGTCTCCTCGCCCGAGAGCACCGCCCGGATTGCAGCCAGAAGCACGTCGTCGTCAACGTTCTTGCGCAACACCGCTTTCACCCCCGCACTGGCTGCCAACCGGACCAGATAGGGCTCGTCTCCGGAGGTGTAGGCAACAGCCGGGATGTCGAGTTCAGCGAGACAGTCGACGTTCATCTGCGGTGAACTCCCGTCCTCCAACCGCAGATCGAGGACGACCAAATCGAGATCCCGGGTCACTGTCAGCAACTCCGACACTGTCGCTGCGCCGGCGGTGAACTCCAGGTCCGGCTGGTCCCCGAGAATCGCTCGCAGCCCGGCGACGATCGACGGGTGATCATCGACGACTCCGATCCGCGCGCGCTCGCCCCGTCGCACCACCATGGCGCAATCATGACCGACGCCCCTCGACCACGGTGGCAATGTTGCACGGATCACATCCGTTCGCGACTCGGGGACCGCGTGTTGACATCACCGACGCTAGCCCGTCGACTCGAAGCTCTGTATCGACTGAACGGGCTGTTCTCAGTCGGCCACAGGGCGCCCTCGGACCGGCCTCTCAGACGGTGCCCAGACCCCTCGTAACGTTCTCCGACACGGCTGGAATACTCCTGCCGTGACCCGATTCCGCCTCGCACTCGTCGCCGTTCTCGCCATCGCGATCAGCTGCATGTCGGTACCGTCGGTTCTCGCCGCGCCGGCGGCACCCGCTTACGTCGCCCTGGGAGACTCACGCGCCGCAGCGCCGACGCTGACCTCGGCACAGCATCCGGACGGGTGCGGACGTACACGCGACGCCTACCCGACGCACCTCGCCTCCCAGCTCCGGATGAACTTCACCTCCGTTGCCTGTGTGAACGCCACCACCGCAGACGTCACGACCCGCCGACAGACGACATCATTCGGCGCCCGGCCCGTCCAGATCAACGCACTGTCATGGTCCACGCGACTGGTCACTCTCTCCATCGGCGGCAACGACCTCCGCTGGTGGTCGATCGTCTCCTCCTGCTTCACGCCCAGGTTCGGCCAAGACGCCCGGTGCCGACACGACCGAGCCATGGCCGACCGGATGACCTCCGCCCTCACCGCAGTCGCACCGAAGATCGGCGCAACTCTGAGCACCATCGCCGCCCGCGCACCCTTCGCTCGCGTGGTCCTCGTCGGTCACGGCGGCTACTACGGCCGAACAGGCTGCCCCGGCCAGGCCAACATCAGCAACGCCGACGCCGCCTACCTCCAGTCCTTCTTCAAACGATTCGACGCCATCCTCCGAACCGCCGCCATCACACGATCGATGGCCTTCGTCGACGTCGCCTCCGCCGCGGTCGGACACGACGCGTGCGCCGGCCCAGCACGCTGGTTCGAAGGGAACGCCTCACAGTCCCAGACCCAACCCCGCCACCCGACGCCTCTCGGAAGCCGTGCGATCGCAAATCTGATCGCGCGAGCACTCTAGACCCACGGCCTACGGGCAGACCCCTCCTCGAGCGACGAACTGCCGACGACAAGGCTGTCCGCCGACTGAGCGGTCACGACGACCCGAAGATGTCTACGACCGAGCTCAGCGATGAGCCCCGTTCCGGCGCCACCAGAACACTCGTCGGCGTCCCCGAGGACTTTCCGGTCACGGTCAGGTTCTGCTTGCTGACCTGTAGCGCCCCGCAGTTCAAGTAAGCGGAGTATCGGCCGGCGGGCAAACCGGTCGTCCTGATCGCCGACGTTCCATACGGCATGATCCGAACTCGTGGACTCTGATGCGCGGCAGGACCATAGAAACTGACATAACAGCGCTGGTCACTGTCCTTCACACTAACGATCGTCGACACGACCGTGTTCGGGGCCGGCGTTGCCAGGGACACGCGCGCCGACGATGCGGCGGCAGCCGGGGATGTCACCATCACCAGACCTATCCCGGCGCCTGTCACCGCCACGCCGAGCCGGACGATTAGCTTTCTCATGAGCGGGACCTCCGTAGATGACTTCGGGCTCCTCCCACGCTGACACACGTAGACACCGGGTCGTGCGCAGATGCACCCCAGTTGGTCCGAACAGACGATGACGGCCGCCCACCGACGAAATACGTTCGCATCGCAAATGTTTGACCTGCGCAGCGGACGCGTCTCCGACGACAAGGCGACTCACCGTCCGCAGGTGCAGTATCCGACGCCTGAAACAGCGCGAAGCGGACAACAGACACGCCGCGTCGGTACAAATCTGTGCCAACTCATCGACGTGTTACGGCGCTTCGACGAACCGCCACGCGAAAGCATTCTTCACCTCAGACGCCCTATCGGCACCCCCTTTTCCGGCGTGATTCGTAAGCGTTCGGATTGCATCCCCAACGGCTCGAAAAACCGATTCACAAACATCTGCGGTCAATAGTCAACCGCGGTTCATCAACCTGGGATTGTCAACTCGAAAATCGAGGGTGATCGTCGTCACAGGTCGAGCAGCACTTTGTCGTACTCGTCAGTAGGTCACGAACGCACAGTAACCGCAGTTCAGACCACCGACAGACGACGCCAAGATGCCCCATCGCTGTCGTGTCAACACGCTGATCGCGTTTCGAGACAGTCGACAAGAATCACGTGACAAACGATTCCGGGCCGATGCGACAACAACAGATGAATCGACCCGACGTCGGGCATTGAGTCATTTGTCCCACTTCCCAGCCTTTCTCGATAATGCGGTGTCACGGACCGGAACAACGTCGAAAAGAAACCGTGTGAATGGCGCGGAATGCGTTGTAGTGTTCCGATTTGCCAAGGCAATGGGCCGCTCGAATACACCGGCCGTTCGCCTGTTTGTTTCACTCAGGGGGAGTACATGAGCGTTCCCATCGACCGGGTCACGCGTGCCTTCATCGGCACGGAGCGTGCTCCTGACGCGACGCCGACGACGCCGCACCGATGGCTGGTCGCGTACGCGCGCCACGTCGCCTGGACCGACCTGGCACTCATCTCGATCGCCGTCCTGGCGGGGCAATTCCTGCGGTTCGGCGCCGACCCATTCCGGCCGATCGGCCGCGACGGTATCCCCGCACTCCTGGTCACCGTCCCCCTCATCGCGGGGTGGCAGACAGCGCTGCGCGTCACCCAGTCCGGTGACCCGCGCATTCTCGGCGCCGGGCCGGTCGAGTATCACCGTGTCCTGAGCGCGTGCTTCGCATGCTTCGGCGTCTGGGCGATCGTCGACGTGGCCTTCGCGCTGGGTATCGCCCGCGGTTTCATCGCCATCGCGCTGCCGGCCGGCACCCTGATGCTGGTCGTCGGTCGATGGGGCTGGCGACGACATCTGTTGCTGGGCCGCGAAACCGGACAATACCTCCGATCGGTCCTGGTCGTGGGCTCGCGATCATCCGCCCGGGCCTTCATCGAGCGGCTGGACGAGAACCCCGCTCTGGGTTACCGGGTCGTCGGGGTGTGCCTCACCGATGTGCCCGGCGCCGCCGCCGGCACGGGGTCCTCCGGACTCGCGACCCACCTCGGGTGCACCGACCTCCCGGTCTTCGCCGGCTACGGCCGCGCTCCCGAACTGGTCCGCACCTGCGGCGCCAACACCGTTGCGGTCACGTCTGCCGACGCACTCGGACACCGGGCGATGCGCGAACTGTCGTGGGAACTCGAGAACTGCGACGTCGAGATGCTCGTGGCCCCGGGACTGATCGACGTCGCCGGTCCGCGGATCACCGTGCGGCCCGAGGCGGGGCTCCCGTTGCTCCACATCGATCGTCCGCGGTACAAGGGTGCCAACCGTTTCCTGAAGCAGACCTTCGACAAGGCCCTGACAGTGGTTGCGCTGGTGATTCTTTCGCCGCTGCTCGTGCTGTGCGCACTGGCCGTCAAGCTCGACAGCAGAGGTCCGGTGTTCTACCGCGCCGAACGCATCGGCACCGACAACACCCCGTTCGTCATGTGGAAGTTCCGGTCGATGGTCGTCGACGCGGACACCATGCGTGCCGGTCTCGCCGTCCGCGACGACGGGAACGGGGTCCTCTTCAAGCTCCACACCGATCCGCGGGTCACCCGCGTCGGCCGGATCATCCGGCGCTACAGCCTCGACGAGCTGCCGCAGTTGTTCAACGTGCTGGGCGGGACCATGAGCCTCGTCGGTCCACGCCCGCCCTTACGCGAGGAAGTCGAGTCCTACGACCTCGTCGTCCGGCGGCGCATGCTCGTCCGGCCGGGCATGACCGGCCTGTGGCAGATCTCCGGACGCAGCGACCTCTCATGGGAGGACTCCGTGCGTCTCGATCTCTCCTACGTCGAGAACTGGTCCCTGACCTCGGATCTCGCCATTCTCTGGCGCACCGCGAGTGCGGTCCTGTCCCGCCGGGGCGCCTATTGACCGCCGCGTCCGACCACCCTCCGCACCACCACCACGGATCGACACCATTCGAAGGAAGCATCATGAAAAAGGCCCTGATCACCGGGATCACCGGTCAGGACGGCTCCTACCTCGCCGAGCTGCTCCTGTCCAAAGGCTATGAGGTACACGGACTCATCCGTCGCTCGTCGTCGTTCAACACCGCCCGGATCGACCACCTCTATCAGGACCCGCACGACCCGTTCGCCCGGCTCTTCCTGCACTACGGCGATCTCAGTGACGGCGCGCGACTGGTGACCCTGTTGGCGTCCATCGACCCGGACGAGGTCTACAACCTGGCCGCGCAGTCACACGTCCGCGTCAGCTTCGACGAGCCCGAGCACACCGGTGACACCACCGGCATCGGCTCGGTCCGACTGCTGGAGGCGGTGCGCCAGGCCGGCATCCGCTGCCGGTTCTACCAGGCGTCCAGCTCGGAGATGTTCGGCGCCTCTCCCCCGCCGCAGAACGAGGACACCCTGTTCTACCCGCGCTCCCCGTACGGCGCGGCGAAGGTCTACTCGTACTGGGTCACCCGCAACTACCGCGAGGCCTACGGCCTGTTCGCGGTTAACGGCATCCTGTTCAACCACGAATCACCTCGTCGTGGAGAGACATTCGTGACGCGCAAGATCACCCGTGCCGTCGCCCGGATCAAAGCCGGCGTGCAGAAGGACCTCTACATGGGCAACCTCGACGCGGTGCGCGACTGGGGCTACGCACCGGAGTACGTCGAAGGCATGTGGCGGATGCTGCAGGCCGACGAACCCTCCGACTACGTACTCGCGACCGGCGTCCCCTTCACCGTCCGCGACTTCCTCCAGCACGCCTTCGACCACGCCGGCCTCGATTGGCGCGACCATGTCGTCTTCGACGAACGTTACCTGCGCCCCACTGAAGTGGACTCGCTGATCGGCGACGCGTCGAAGGCCGAACTGGACCTCGGGTGGCGAGCCGCGGTCCGCGCACCGGAACTCGCTCGCATCATGGTCGACGCCGACATCGCGGCCCTGAAATGCGAAGGCACGGAATGGATCGACACGCCGCACCTGGTGGCTTGGAGCCGGGCGTCATGACTCGATCTGTTCGACGACGCGGCTGGGAGCCCGGCCCACTCGACCCGCTGACCTCTGTGTACGTCGCGGGCCACCGCGGACTCGCCGGTTCTGCTATCGTGCGTGCGCTGCGGCGCCGCGGTGTCTCCGACATCATCGGGCGGACCAGCCGTCAGCTCGACCTCCGTGACCGGCACAGCGTCTTCGAGTTCTTCGCGCACAACACACCTGACGTCGTGATCCTGGCGGCCGCCCGGGTCGGCGGAATCGCCGCCAACAACGCCTGGCCTGTCGACTTCCTATCCGAGAACCTGCGCATCCAGGTCAACGTCCTCGACGCGGCGGCCGCATATGGCGTCGAGCGCGTGCTGTTCCTGGGGTCGTCGTGCATCTACCCCAAGTTCGCCCCGCAGCCGATCCGCGAGGACGCATTGCTCACCGGCGCCCTGGAACCGACCAACGACGCGTACGCGGTCGCCAAGATCGCGGGGATCATGCAGGTGCAGGCGACGCGACGCCAGTACGGGCTGCCCTGGATCTCCGCGATGCCCACCAACCTGTACGGGCCGAACGACAACTTCTCCGGCGAGACGAGCCATTTGCTCCCGGCGATGATCCGTCGCTACGAGTCGGCGCGCCGGGGGGCCGCGCCGAGCGTCACCAACTGGGGAAGCGGGACACCGCGTCGCGAGCTCCTCCACGCCGACGACATGGCCGAGGCCTGCCTGTGCCTGCTCGAGAATCACGACGATCCGCGCCAGGTCAACATCGGTACCGGTATGGACCATTCGATCGCCGAGATCGCCGAGATCGTCGCCGCCGCGGTCGGTTACGATGGCGCCGTCGAGTGGGATGTCAGCAAGCCCGACGGGACACCGCGAAAGCTGCTCGACATCAGCACCATTCACAGCCTGGGATGGCGGCCGACGATCAGTCTCGAGCAGGGTGTCGCCGACGTCGTCGAGTGGTACCGCGCAGCTCACCACCCCGATATGGACCCCTGCTCAGAGGTCGGGGCCGGCGATGTCCGGATCTGAGTCATCGGTGATCGCGGACGACACCACCACAGTCCCGGGCGCGACGTCACGGGCGACCACCGCGGCGGCGCCCACGACCGCGCGTCGGCCGATCGTCACCGGGCCGGTCACCCGCGCACACAACGCAATCCACGCACCGTCGTCGACGACGAGCTCCCCGCGCGCATCGGCCGGACACCGCAACAGCGCGGCCTGGGACACCACGACGTTCGCGCCGATCCGGATCGAACCGGCGCTGTCGAGAGTCACCGCCTCGCCGATCCACGAGTCCTCGCCGATCGCGAGCCGTGCCGGACTGGTCACCCGTACGCGTGGCCGCATCAGCACACCGCGACCGATCTGCGCACCGAACACCCGAAGCACCGCCAGGCGAAGGGAATTGGGTACGAACACCCACCCGATCGCACGCATCACGAAAGGCCAAGCCAGCGATGACAACTGAGTTAACACGATCCCCATCGTATCGAATCGGACGCCTTTCGGGCCCGGTGAGCGGCGACGTCGAGCCACCGCTTCGGTCCGGGAGCCGCAAGTGTGTCGACTTCATCGCGATCAACTACGCCCCCGAGGTCACCGGTATCGCGCCCTACGTCACCGACATCACCCGGCGCCTCGCCGCCCGCGGGTGGAGCGTGCGCGTCATCACCGGCTATCCGCACTATCCGCAGTGGCGGCTCGACGGTGACATGTCGGACTACACGTCCACCGTCGTCGATCACGGGGTCATCGTGGTGCGAGTACCGCACAGCATCCCGGAAGGCACTGCGCTGGTGCCTCGCTCGCGGATGGAACTCGAGTTCGGGCTGCGTGCCATCGTCGCACATCTGCGCCCCGAAGCGGTCACCGTCATGGCCAGTCCTCCGCTCATCGCGTCGGCGCTGGTGATGATGCGCCGCAAGGTCGGACGCCGCACCCTGTCGCCGATGGGGGTCTGGGTTCACGACCTGTACAGCCAGGCGGTCAGCGAAGCGGCCGCGGGCGGCGGCCTCAGTCGCAGCCTCGTCAGCAGACTCGAGCGGTTCGCGCTCTGTTCCGCCGACGAGGTGGCGGTGGTGCACCCGCGCTTCGGCGAGATCATCGTCGACCGTCTCGGCGTCGACCCGGCGGTGGTGACCCATGTCCGTAACTGGACGCAGGTGCGCCACGCGCCACGCGCGCCCCGCGACATCGCGCGGGCCCAGCTCGGCATCCCCGACGACGAGATCGTCGCGGTCCATGCCGGCAACATGGGCCAGAAGCAGGGCTTGGAGAATCTCGTCGAGACGGCCGGCCTCGTCTCCGAATCACCCGATGCCGCAGCGCGGAAGGTCCACCTGTATCTGGTCGGGGACGGCAACCAGCGCCGGCACCTCGAAGACCGCGCACGCGGTTGCACGGACGTCACGTTCGTCGACTCGCTGCCCGACGACCGGTTCCACCTCATGCTGTCCGCCGCCGACGTCCTGGTGGTCAACGAGAAACCCGGCGTGGTCGAGATGTCCCTGCCGAGCAAGCTGACCACCTACTTCAGCTACGGAATCCCGGTGGTGGCAGCCGTTTCCGAGGAGGGGATCACGGCTGCCGAGGTCCGGCGCTCGCGCGCCGGCGTCGTCGTCCCGGCCGGCGACCCCGCCGCACTGCTGTCGACGATCGCACGGGTCGCCACGGACACCACCGCGGCCCAGACGATGGGCGAAGCCGGCGAACGGTATTCGCACGAAGTCCTCGGCGCCGACGCCGCCGTCGAGAGGTTCGAGATGTGGCTGCACAAGCTGTCCCACCATGCCTCGGTGCGGGTATGACCGTGACGACGCCGACCACGACAACCGCACGCTCGGAGATACTGTCCGAGCTGGAACCCCGACGCCTGCGCGACTACATCGTCGACAAGTCCGATCGCGGCCGCAATCGCGTGTGGATGGTCACCTGGCTGGGTGTCGGTGCCGTGCTCCGGTGCGGGGTGGGCGGCACGCTGCTGCGCTCCTCCGTGTTACGCGCCTTCGGCGCGCGGGTGGGCGCCAGGTGCGACATCCACCGGAGCTTCCGGGTCCACTTCCCCTGGAAGCTGGACGTCGACGACGGGGTCCGCATCGACCGCGATGTGTGGATCATCAATCCCGAACCGGTGTCGATCGGCGCCGACTGCTCACTCGGCCCACGCACGGTCATCTGCTCGGGCGGGCACGATCACCGCTCGCCCACCTTCACCCGCACGAGCGAGTCGGTCGTCCTCAGTGCGCGATGCCACCTCGGCAACGGGGTCACGGTGCTGAAGGGTGTTGTGCTGCAACCCGGTACCAAGGTTCCGGCCGGCGCCGTGGTGATCCCGTCGATCTCGGCGAAGTCGCGTCGGGCGACGTCAGGCGGCCGGCCATGAAGATCCTGCAGGTACTCACACTCCTGTCACCGACCGGCGAGTTCGGCGGGCCCGCAACCGTCGCGGTCAACCAGAGCCGCGCGCTGGCCGCACGCGGACACGACGTCACGCTGATCGCCGGCTCACGCGGCGGGCCGGCGTCGGTCCCCGACGTGCCGGGTGTTCGTGTCCACACGTTCCCGACGCGAACCGTCGGACGCGGGCACAGCTGCTCGCGCATCGTCGCGCCGTCGATGCTGCGCTGGATACGGTCACACGCAGGAACTTTCGACGTCGCCCACGTCCACCTCGGACGTGACTTCGTGACCCTTCCCGCCGCTCGCCTCCTGTCGAGGAGCAACGTCCCGACTCATGTGCAGACACACGGGATGGTCAATCCGCGGCCGTCGCTGCCCTATCAGGTGATCGACCGGACCCTCACCATCCCGGCGGTGCGCGACGCTCGAACGGCGTTCTATCTCAACGACGTCGAGCTGCGGAAGCTGCGAACGGCGGTCGGCGATTCACCCCGCTACTCCTACCTCGGCAACGGCGTGCCGCTGCCCGACGCGGTCTCGGCAGCCCCGCGAGACGGACTACCCGAGGTCCTCTTCCTCGCCCGGCTGCATCCCCGGAAGCGAGCGGTCGCCTTCGCCCGCGTCGCTACCGACCTCGCGCCGCGATTCGCGGCCCGCTTCACGATCATCGGACCCGACGAGGGCGATGGGCCTGCCGTCGACGCGGTGCTGCGCACCTTCCGCGCGACGCACGACGCCGAGGTCGCCGACCGCGTCCGGCGCGAGCCGCCGATCGCCACCGACCGGGTGGCCGGTCGACTCGCACAGGCCACGATCTACGTTCTCCCGTCGATCCACGAACCGCTGCCGATGTCGGTCCTCGAGGCGATGGCCGCCGGGCTGCCGGTGGTGGTCACCGACACCTGCGGATTCGCCGGTCTGATTGCCGATGCCGACGCCGGCCTCGTCGTCGATGCCTCGATGGACGCGTTGTCCGCGGCCCTGACCGGTCTCCTCGCCGACCCCGACCGGGCGCGCGCGCAGGGCCTGCGGGGGCGGCGCGCCGTCGAACAGCACTGGGGCATCACGTCGATCGCACAACAACTGGAGGAGCACTACGATGCGGTCAGCTGAGCTCACCGACACGACGGACAGCGTGGAGACAGTGAGCATCTCCGTCCTCGTTCCGTCCTTCGATCCGGGTGCTCACTTCGAGCCGGCGATCCGGTCGGCACTGCGCCAGTTGGGTCCACACGACGAGATCGTCATCCAGGACGCCGGTTCCACGGATGGAACCCAAGACCTCATCGCCGCTCTCACCGAGACGGACCCGCGGGTGAAAGCCGTGATCGAGGCGGACGAGGGTCAATCGGATGCCCTCAACCGAGCGCTGGCGCGTGCCACCGGACAGTGGGTGCTCTGGCTCAACGCCGACGACGTGCTCGTCGAGGGAGCACTTGTCGCCATCCGTGCCGCGGTTCGTGAGTCACCTGGCGCGACGGTGCTCACCGGAGATCATCAACTGCTCCGGGCGGCCGGTGATGTGGTCGGGACGTACCGCGGCAAGCCCATCGAGACGCGAACCCTGCTGCGACGGTCCACGTGCGCGTCATTCTCCGGGTCGGTGATCATCCGCCGCGACTATCTGGAGTCGCTCGGCGGGTTCGACAAGCATCTGCACTGCACGATGGACTACTCGTTGCAGTTCCGTATCGCCGAAACCGCGCCGGTACAACAGTCGATGCCGGTTCCGCTCGGCGCCCTGCGTTTTCACGACGCCTCGAAGTCGGCCAACCTGTGGCGGACCTTCCTCGCCGAGTCGTTCCGACTGCGGCTGCGATATGCGACGTCACCGACGGAACGCCTGCTGGGCCTCCTGGGCACCGCCGAGCAACTCGTCTCGTTCCTCGTGTTCCGCATCCGGTTGACGCCGGGCTATCGAAGGTTGCGCGGTGTCCTCCGCCATTGAGCAAGGTCACGCCGACAAACGGCTGCGCACCGACGCCACCGTACGGATTCTGGCCCGGGTGGCCAGTTCCGCGATGCTCGGCGCCTTTCTGTTGCTCCTGGCCAGAGCACTGCCCGTGGACGCCTTCGGGCAGTACATCCTCGCCTACACGCTCGGCGTGGTGGTCGGCCTCGCCGCGGGCTTCGGTGCACCGATCCGGGTGATGCGTGTCAGCGCATCCGACGACACCCCCACCGCCGCAGCTCTCTACGTCGCGCACACCGTCGCGGTTTCCGGCGTCTTCCTTGTCGCCACAGCGGGTCTGCTGTTCGCCGGGTTGCCCGCGATCGTCGTTGCGGGCGTGGTGTTCGCCTACTCCGACACCGTCCAGAACTTCGCACAGAGCTTCCTGGCCGGCACCCATACGCACACCGCCGCCAGCTGCCTCATCGTCGTCCCGCGTGCCGTACCCCTCGTGGTGTGGTGCGGGTTGGCGCTGTCCGGTATCGGCCTCGATGCAGCCGCACTCGCCGTGATCTTCTCGTGCACGGCGGTGACCGCACTGGTGGTGCCCGCGGTTCCCATCGGAGTCCGGGGACTGCGGCGCGCCACCCGTGAACTCCGCCGGCCCGGTGCGGAGACCGTCCGTTACTGGGCGCTCGCGATGTCGGGAACACTGGCACAGCTACAGGTCTCGGCACTCGCCGTCTTCGCCACCCCGCTGACCGTCGGCTATTTCGCGATGGCCACACGCGTCACCGGGCCGCTCACCCTGCTGTCCGCCGCGCTGTCGACAGTTGCGGTCCCCGAACTCGCCCGCACCGTCGACGACGCGTCGACGTTCGACCGGATCTACCGCCGCTACCGGAACCTCGTCATCGTCTACTGCGTCGTCGTGATCCTCGCGGCATGGCCGGCCGCCTGGGCCGTCGTGCACATCGTCGGCACCAAATACGAACCCGCTCAACTGCTGTTGACCGGCGTGATCATCGCGGCCGGGATCTCGTCGCTCTCGCAGGCGATCAGCGCCAAGCACATCGCCGCGGGACGCCCCGACACGGTGACCGCAGCGATCGTCCTGGGTGGTGGGGCCACCCTGGCCCTTCTGCTCCTCGCCGGCGCGCTCGACCACGTCGGCGCGATCTGGCTCGCGCCCATCGCCGGTCAACTCCTCGTACTCGCTGCCCTGCTCTCCGACGTCCACGAAGGTGGGAGAATGACCCGACTCATCCGAACTCATTGGGAAAAAGCACTTCTGGCGGTCACCGTCGTGGTTCTGACCGCCACCGCCGGAGTGGCCTTCGCAGTCGCCCGCGAACCCGCAACCGACACCGCGGCGCACAGCGCCGGGGTCGAGGTCACCTCCGCCGCATCGACGTCGCGGTCGGCGAACGGCGCTGGGGTCGGAGGCGCAGCGACCACCGATGCGGCGGTGAAGATCCTCGTTGTCGGTGACAGCTTCACCGAGGGAACAACATACGGCGGGAAGGGCAGTTCGAACTGGACGCGCATCGCCCAGGGCCGGTTGTCCGACGCCCGACCGGGCACATGCCCCGTGCTGTTGCGGGTGTCCGGCCGGGGCGGCGCTGGGTACCTGACCACCGGTATCCGGCACACCACGTTCGCCTCCGAGGCGCAACGACTGCTCACGCCCGACGTGTCGGCGATCGTGCTCGTCGGCAGCGGCAACGACCTCTCGCATCCGTCCAAGCAGTACCGCGCCGCGGTCGACGACACCATCCGGGCCGTGCGCAAAGCTCGACCGGATCTGCGCGTGGTGATCGTCGGACTCTCCTGGATCCACGACGGCCCGATCGGCCCGGACTATCTGCGTGCCAACAGGTTGCTCGCGGACGCGGCGAAGCGGCAAGGCGTCTCCTTCATCGATCCGAACAGATCCGGGTGGTACTCCGCCCCCCGCGACCATTCGATCGTGGGTGCCGATCAGCGTCATCCGACCGACGAGGGGCATGCCCTCATCGCGGAGCACATGACGCCCGTCCTCGAAGGTCTCGCGCGGAAAGGCACATGCGCATGAGCCCGCTGCGAGCCACCCGTGATCGCGTGCGGGTCAGCCGCATGGTGACCGCTCTGGGAGTCATTTTCTGCCTCGGACTGATCCTCACGATGGGGATGCTCACGTACTCGTCCCAACACGACACGGTGCAGGCGACGTCGCGCGTCGTACTCACCTATGAACGCGACGCACTGCAACCGCCAGAGGATTTCGATCCCGCACCCACGATGCTCCTGACGCGGAGTATCGAGTCGTACTCGTCTTTGGTCACGAGCGAGAACTTCCTCCGTCGGGTGATCGACACCCACCACATCGCGATGAGTCCCGCCGACCTCCGCCGTGCGGTGTCGATCACGGCCCCACCCGAGACGACGATCATGGATTTCACCGTCCGCGGCGACGACGCGCTCACCGTCGAAGCTGCCGCCATGGGCGTCGGACGTGAATTCACCGCAGCGCTGGCAGAACTCGAGTCACCCGCGCCGATTGCATCGCTCGTGCTCGGGCCGGCCGATGCCGGTCAGACATTCCCCGAGGCGCTGCTGCGCACCGCTCTGCTCGCGACCCTGGCAGGTCTGACCGTACTGGCGCTGGCCGTGATGGTCACCCGACGCCGCGCCCACCGACCACTCCCCCAACCCACACCGCCCGCTGATGTCTGGAGGACACCATGAAGCGACCCAACAAGTGGCTCAGCCTGATCGTCTGGCTGCTCCCCGCGTCGAAGGCGAAGAACGCAGCGCTGCGTGCCCTCGGCAACACCATCGGACACGACGTCAGCCTGGGACCGAACCTCGTGCTCGGCTGCGGACCGTTCCGCATCGGAGACCGCGGAGTGATCGCCCCGTTCAACATCTTTCGGCAGATGGCACGAGTCGAACTCGAGAAGGACAACTTCATCGGCCGGTTGAACCAGTTCACGTCCGCGCCGTCGTATCAGAAGTTCAGCGACCGCGCCGGGGTCCTGTCGATGGCTGAACAGGCCGCAGTCACGAACCGTCATTACTTCGACTGCTCGGGCCGGATCGAGATGGGGCCCTACAGCGCGGTGGGCGGCACCCGAAGTCTCTTGCAGTCCCACGAGATCGACATCGTCGAGGACCGGACCACGATCGGCACGATCACGATCGGCGAGCGGAGCCTCACGGCGACCGCCTGTCTCATCCTCAAGAACGCTGCCGTTCCGCCCTATTCGCTCGTCGCCGCCGGCTCGGTGGTGACCGCGTCGACGGATGCCGCCATCGGCGACGCCGGACTGTATGCCGGCGCTCCGGCACGGTGGCGACGCGACCTTCCCGAATGCAAGTGGTGGTACCGGTCGTCGTACATGACGCCGGTGCGGGGGGTCGAGGGATTCTGATGGTTCCGACCTCCAAGTCCAGGCTGTCGACGACGACGGCCCTGGCGCTGCTGGCCGCCGCTGTCGTCGCCCTGGTTTCGGCGTGCGACACCGCGGCTCAGGCCGAACGATCCGACGATCGTGTCGCGTCGGCGCAGGGCGCCGCCGTACACGTCGACTACGCCACCGCGGCCGCCGTGCCTCCCGGTTTCGTCGCCGTCGAACGTGGCCGCAACAGCCACCCGCTCCGGGTCTCGGACGGTCGTCTGCTGCACGGCACGTCGTCGGCATCCGGTGCGGCGTCGTACATCTCGACCGACCTCTCGCCCGTCCGGATCACCCGCATCGGCGCGACGGTGAGTTTCACCGGAGACGATGCCGGGGCGATCGCCCTACTCGTCAGCGCGAAGCCGGTCCCGCAGAACGAGTCCGACGCAGCACCCGACGCCGCGGTGCACTTCGTCGCGACCCGGACGCGATGGTCGTATGCGATCTGGCAGGCGGGTGACGCCGGACAGACGATCCTGGGCCAGGGCACCTACCGGACCGCGTTCGATCGTGACGCGGCCCGGTTCGAGATCGAACTGGACGGGGATCGGGCGAAGGTCTATCTGCCCGACGCCACGTCCATCGTGTTCACCGACAACCGTATCGCCGAGTTCGGCGGCAGCTGGGCGACCTGGGAACTGTACGAGGACGCCCCGGGCACGAGTCCGGCGTCGTTCCGCGAGTTGTGGGCGTCATGACCATGATCTTCGCGACGCTGCTGGTGGCACTGGGACTCTTCGTAGCAGTCGCCTACGACAGGCTGTGGGCTCAGCATGTCGATCGGTTCCTGTGCAGCTGGCTGATCGCGTTGACGGCGTGGCCGGTCATCGTCATCTACGCCGTGGCCCCGGCGTTGTGGTCGTCGGCCGACGCCGCCGGCGCGATCTTCGCGGTCCTGCTGTACGGCCCCGCAGCAGCGATCAGCGTGGCGGCCGCACTGCATGCGGTGGCCACCCACGACTTCCGCATCGACGGTTCGGCGGCGGTTCTCGCGCTACTGATGGTGTACGCGTGCGCGGCCATGATCGTCGACGGGTCTGGCCGGATCGTCAATCTCCTGATGTCGATGGCGCTGCTGATGGGATTCGTGTTCCGCTACCGATCCTTCGAGCTCGACGACGTGGCCAGGTCCGCCCGCATCGCCCTCGTCGCGACGACGGCGATCCTGCTGGTCTCGGTGCTGTTCAACTCTTCTCGGGTCGTCGGCGCATGTCGAATCGACAAGTGCACCGATCTCGGCGCGGTGCTCACCTCACCGTTCGCCGGCAACGGCAACCTCGCGGGGATCACCATCACGGCACTGTTGCCGTTCGCCGTATATCGAGTGGCCATGTGGCGTGTGCTCGCAGCGGTCGCCGGGGTCGTGTTGATCGGCCTGCTGGCCGGCAGCCGAACGGCATTCGGCGGAATCGCGGTGGCCGGCGTGCTCGGGGTGCTGCTGGCCGTCCCGTCGATCACCTCTCGCGTGCGCAACCTGATGTTGGGTCTCGCACTCGTGGCGAGCGCGGTCTACTCGCTGTTCCCGCTCTACATCGGTTACACCAACGCCGATTACAGCTTGCGGGGTTATCTGTGGAACCAGGCGCTGCGGGAGATCCCCGACCAGTGGTTCTTCGGCCACAACCCGGCGTTCTGGGTGGAGTCCGGCGCGTCGTTGTTGTTCAAGGCCAACTACTCCCCGCACAACGGCTGGCTTGAGATCCTCCTCTCGGTCGGGGTCTGGGGCGTCGTACTGATCGTCCTGGCCGCCGTCGTCAAGGTTGTCCAGACAACCGACGGCACCACACGGGCGTATCTACTCGCCTACTTCAGCACCATCCTCGCCCTCAGTTCGCTGGAGGCGGTGTACGTCCCGTACTTCCTCGGCATCGCGCCGTTCGCGGCACTCCTCCCGTACTTCCTGTACCACCACCGTTCGCCCCGATCCCTTCCACCCGTGCGCAGTCACGAGGTGCCCACCGAGTCACAGATGGAGCTCCGATGAAAGTCCTCAATGTCATTGCCGCGAAATGGATGCTCGTCGTGGCATTCACCCTGATCGGTCTCATCGCGGCCATCGGGTACTCGCTGCTACAACCCCAGACCTACGTGGCGACCGTCCGGACGTACATCGCCACCGGCACCTCCGACATGTTGGAGGCCTACCAGGGGAATCAGGCGGCCCGCGCGAGTATCCAGACATTCGCGGTGCTCGCCACCGATCCGACCGTTGCGCAGCGGGCGATCGACAGGTCGGGAGTCGACATCTCGCTGCCACAGTTCCTCTCCGAGATCTCGGTCAGCGTCCCGCCGCAGACGGTCATCCTCGATGTCTCGGTCCAGAACTCGACGTCGGCCGACGCGGAGCGGTTGTCCACCGCACTCGCCCAGGAACTCGTCGGCACGGTCACCGCTCTGCAGGAACCGACCAGCGGTGGTCCGGGTGCGCTGCGCCTGGTGGTCGTCGACCCGAACACCCAAGGCGCCGTGCGTGAGCAGCTCATCGACCCGATTCTTCTCGGCATCGGCGCGGTGGCCGGCGCGCTCGCCGGCTCACTGATCGCGCTGCTACTCCACCGCCGACGCGGTGGCATGTCTGATGTGGAGGCGCTCGACACTGTCCCCGACGGCCCGACCACCGGTGACATCGAAGTCACCATCAATCGCCCGTCGAGCGCGATGCGAAGCCAGCACGTGCCGGTCGAGCAGTCGACGGCAGCGAACAGCCACCCTCCGCTGGTTGAGCCGGCACCGAGCGAAGCGAGGCGCCGTGTCGAAGCCACCCGCCCCCCGCTAATTGAGCCGACACCGAGCGAAACAGGCAGCCGCCCCCCGCTGGTTGAGCCGGCACCGAGCGAAACAGGCAGCCGCCCCCCGCTGGTTGAGCCGGCACCGAGCGAAACAGGCAGCCGCCCCCCGCTGGTTGAGCCGGCACCGAGCGGAGCGAGGCGCCGTGTCGAAACCACCCCCCGCCACGCCACTTACACAGCTCGCCACACCCTGAGCCGGCACTCCGCAACGCGGCTCGGCGGCGGATTCGCGGGGCCTGGCCGGTCCATCTGACAGTTTCGCGAAGCGGTGTCCACCTCCGGGAGCTGGCGTAAAAGAAGATGCCCTAGCCGCCCTCGCCCGGCATGATCGTCGGTCATGAAGTTGTGGGTCGACGATCTCCGCATCCCGCCAGAAGGCTGGGAGTGGGCCAAGACGAGTGCTGAAGCAATCGACCTCCTCGACGCCCGAGTCGAGGAGGTCGATGTGATGTCACTCGATCATGACCTCGGCGGGGATGACACGACCCGGGCGGTGGTGCTGTGGATGTGCGAGCACGAACGGTGGCCGCGCGAAGTCCGGGTGCACAGCGCCAATCCGGTTGGCGTCGAGTGGTTGACCGGAATGATCAACCGGTATCAGCCCCGCTCGTAGTGCTTAGCCAAGGGCCGATTGCAGAGCACCGACAACCGGCTTCGGCGAACCGTCGAATCGGTATAACCCGAAGTTCGAGTTGTCTTCCGCCTTGTTGGCGGACAGGTCGCGAGTCGTGAAGAGGAAGATCGCCGCTATCCACGGCAGGCCGTTTGCCCGGTTGACAGCGTCGACGATGATGCTGGACTGCACGGCCTCGGTGGTCGACGCCGGCGTGTTCCCGGTCGGCTGCCCGAACTCGGTCACCCACATCGACTTCGTCGAGTCACCATTCGCCACCATGATCGCCCGCCCCTCAGGCAGAACGGCCGCTCCCCCGCCGTCACCTGCCCGGGGGTCCGCGGTGATCGGATACGGCAACGTATACGGGTGTACGCCAACGCCATTGAAGTAAGGCTTCGCGCCGAGGGCGTACATGTCCGAGATGAAGGTGACATCTCGCGTTTCGGTGCGGAGACTCGACAGTCCGCCGGTGATCACCGGCTGATTGGCGCCGGCCGCTCGGATGCCGCCGAACGCGGCTTTGAGCAATGGAACGTACTCTCCAGCCGTGGGCGGGATCAAATAGTGGGCGAGGTTCGGCTCGTTCCACACCTCCCACGCCGCCACGCGTGACGAGTACCGAAGTGCGACCTGTCGCGCGAACTCACCGAAAGTCGACGGGTCGGCGGGAGAGTTTCCGTTCAGGAGCGGGTTCGCACCTGGCTTCTGCGCCCATACCGGCGCCGGGCCCTCGAGGTTCATCAGGATGGACAACCCTTTGGCCCTTGCGGCGCTGACCGCGGTATCTAGTCGCGTCCACGTGGACGAGCTAGAACTCGACGGCTGCAGCAGATTCCATTTCGCCGGGATGCGAATGGCCGTCGCGCCGGTCGCCTTGATCTGGCTCGATTCGCTGGCAAAGTCGGCGCCGGCGTACTGGGTGGAAATCGAAGCGACTCCCACGCGCACGCGGGGAGCCGAGTTCGCTGACTGCGGCACGGTGACGAGGAGCAAGATCGACACAGCACCGATGCAAATCGCAACTGAGAGACGACGCATGAGTTTCTCCCGCTCGCTATTGACCAAACCGATAGAACCACATCTCGGATGGTTGGATACCGTATTTCGGGCTAAATCTGATGGTCGAATTCCGGCTTATCGCTGCACCGGCCGCACCGGCTTACGTCGCCTTGGGAGACTCACGCGCCGCAGCGCCGACGATGACCTCGGCACAGCATCCGGACAGCTGCGGACGTACACGCGACGCCTACCCGACGCACCTCGCCGCCCAGCTCCGGATGAATTTCACCTCCGTTGCCTGCGTGTACGCCACCACGGCAGACGTCACGACCCGCCAGCAGACGACATCATTCGGTGCCCGGCCCGTCCAGATCAACGCACTGTCGTGGTCCACGCGACTGGTGACTCTCTCGATCGGCGGCAACGACCTCCGCTGGTGGTCGATCGTCTCCTCCTGCTTCACGCCCAGGTTCGGCCAGGACGCTCGGTGTCGCCAAGATCGAGCCATGGCCGACCGGATGACCTCGGCCCTGACAGCTGTGGCACCGAAGATCGGCGCAACTCTGAGCACCATCCGCGCCCGCGCACCCCTCGCTCGCGTGGTCCTCGTCGGCCACGGCGGCTACTACGGCCGAACCGGCTGCCCCGGCCAGGCGAACATCAGCAACGCCGACGCCGCGTACCTACAAACCTTCTTCAAACGATTCGACGCCATCCTCCGAACCGCTGCCGTCACCCGATCGATGACCTTCGTCGACGTCGCCTCCGCCGCCGTCGGGCACGACGCATGCGCCGGCGCAGCCCGCTGGTTCGAAGGGAACGCCTCGCAGTCCCAGACCCAACCCCGCCACCCGACGCCCCTCGCCAGCCGTGCGATCGCGAACCTGATCGTGCGAACGCTATGAAATTCGAGCCAATGCAGGATGCCCACGAAGGCCACACACATCACCCGCCCGCAGACCACTGAGCCGCAGGCTTTTGGTTCAGACGACGGCCGGTGTTGCACCACCCATCGGTGGAACGTCATTTGACTGCCGCGGGTACCTTGTCGGCATACTGGCTATGCCCCCGGGGCTGGGGTGTATGCAAACCCGGTGAGCGCCAAATCCCGTTCGAGTGCCGACACACAGTCAGCCACAGCACTAGCAGCTGCTACGACAAACCTGATCGAAGCACTCAATGGCGTCGGCACTAGCAGCGACCCGACGATCATCACCCGCATGCCGGTAGACGACCGCTAGCTCTACGGCGGACCGACCAGAACGTCCGCTACGCAAGTCACTCACGCCCGGCCCCCGTGATCACAGCACTGTGGGCATCGAGATCGAAGGCTCCGTCGGCTCGAAGGCCACATGTAGAACGATTAAGAACCCAAGGTTAGAATAGCCAGTCCCTCGATAGCGCGGATGAAGATAAGAATACTAGTGGCCACGAAGAGCTGGACGGGCAAGGCGTTAGAAGCCTTTATGGGCAGAGCCGGGGACCGACTGCTAGATGATCGCCGACGGCTACGAGGTCGTCGGGACGCCGATTGAGGCGACTTTTTACCTCCCCAGTAGAGCCTTCGCTCATCTCGACGGTCCGCCACATCTCGTACCCGCATTCGCAACCCATCCGCAGAAGGTACAGCGAGAGCAGAAATAATGGTGGGCACCGTGCGCGCAGACGCAGAGGTGGAGCACAGTCATATTCAAATAAACCGCATCCAGCTTGCCCAGGGCGGTTTAATATCCTCTGGCTCGATCTAACGTCGCCCACCGTCATGGGACAAACGCAGTCGCGCTAGACGATCGATCCGAACGTCACCCGAATCCCCACAAATATCTTCGCGACCAGTCAGATAGGGAATTGCAGGACCCGATTCGTAATCATTTCTTGGTCATCGGCTGCGCGCCAGCACCCGTATAGGAATACTGGTAAGACCCCTCCAAATTACGCACTCCGTTAAGCAAGATACCAATAATGCGTGTTGATGAACTTCTCAACTGATCACACGCGCTACGGAGTGCCGACTCCCTAGTTTTTGCGACGCGTCCCACCACTAAGACCCCATCTACACAGCCGGCGATCACCATGGCGTCAGTTACAGGAATCACCGGTGGAGAATCGATAATCACGTAATCGTAAGAACTCGACAGCTCCGCTACTCCAGACTTGAAACGCTCGGACCCCAGCAACTCGGCCGGGTTAGGCGGGATCGATCCGCTAGCGACAAGATCGAACCCCCTCAGAGGAGCTTGCTGCACGACGTCCGCCATAGCGGTGTCACCCCGCAAGTAGTCGGTGAGCCCTACCGCAGAACTCGCTGACAACATCGCCGCGACCCTAGCTCTCCGTAAGTCAGCGTCGATCAGCACTACACGCTCACCCGCCTCGGCCAGTGCCGCGCACAAATTGACGCATGTAGTCGACTTACCATCCCCTTCAAGTGCGCTTGTGACCAAGATGATCCTCGCAGGATGGTCAACTTCTACATACTGCAGATTGGTTCTTAACTTGCGGAACGCCTCCGCAGTAGAACTCCACCCACCTGTAAATGACGGAACAAGCTCGTCACTCCCTTCGCGTTGATTGGGAATGCGCCCGAGCACCGCGGCCCCAGAAGCAGCGACAGCTCCTGACTCATCTTGCAACCGACTGTCCAATCGATTACGAAGTACCAACAGACCCAGGCCCAAAATCGCGCCAATCAAGAGGCCGACGCCGGTATTCCGATACACACGGGGTGAAACCGGTGTATCACTTACCTGCGCAGGACTTACGACGGTCATCTTGGCGAGGGAATCGCCGCCTCCCACCGGTCGCTCTAGCTCCGAAACGTAGTCAGCAACGGACTCCGCCGCCGCACGCGCAAGCCTGGCTGCCACCGCAGGGTCCCGATCCTCGGCGCTGATTGTCAGTAGCACTGTATCGGGCGTATAGGAAGCAGTGAGCGCGGACTGAATCTCGGGTATGGAGAGACCCACTCCTGATCGCTCCATGACCTCAGCCCCGATGACATCCGAGTTGATCAACTTCGCGTACGACAGGACTCGCTGCTGAGACGCCATAGAATTCTGGTACGCCGCATCTGAGCGCTCCCCTCCCTGGACGCTCACGTAAAGTGTCGATGACGCTGCGTACAGAGGGGTCTGGACCAGACTGCCAGCAAGAGCTAGACAACCACCCAGCAGCGCCGCCCCAACCAGCATCCACCACCCGCGGCGGAGCACACCAAGCTGACGTCGGAGGGGGTCGGCAGAGGATGACCCTCGCGTGTGTTCTGTTGACAATTTCTGCTCCATAATCAGCTACCCGCCTCGACACTTGCACTTAAGAGCATCGAATCTAGTTGACCCGAGGCCTCGGACATACTTTCCTGGGCACTGCGCACACGCGACCAGTATGTATCCGGATCATTCTCAATTCGATCGACAACTTTAGCTACTTCGGCACCTGAGGTCCTTCGGCAATCTAGAACGAATTCTCCTAAGCCGAGGTCCTCGAATGCGCCCCAGCTCTTTCGTTCGTATCCTAGATGCACAGCGGGATACCCGCGCAGTATCGCTTCAAGTGCACCGTGCAGTCGTGTACTCACAACCACCCGACACTGGTCCCCGTTCAGGACCTCGCTGACAGGCTTCGCGCAGCCGCCTGCCAACCGCTGCGAAAGCGGAACATCATTGTTTCCCCGCGCTGATGCCTGTACGGCCCAATCAAATCGACCTGTGTCAGACATGTCCCGGAGCGTATCGTAGTACGTACCGGGACGGTCGATCTCACGAGCAATGGCAACCGGCCTACCGAACGGGCCATCAATCGTGCCAATCTCATTCTCAAAAAGCTCCAGTACGGCCAGATCGGGAGTTCGCTTCACATTCTGCGCTCCTGCAAGAAACTCCAGAGATCGATCGTCCCTCACGTGGAAAGCTTGAAGTCGACCTACTCGATTGAGAACAATACGACTGAGATACTTCGGGTATGGACCTATGCTCTGCGGTAGATACACCGCCGGCGCATTTGCTGAAGTTGCAGCCTTCAACTGCGAGTAGTGAGCAAAGAAACTCTTAGCGAGCTCTAGAACCGAGCTTGCACGCAAATAGCCACCGCCAACCCCGACAATTAACCGAGCGGCATCCAGCTCGGACAGCAGATGCCGAGCGGGTCCCGTCAAGCTAACCTGAACAGTCGACCACCGAGACGAAGGGGCTAATAACGAGCGGGCTGCCGACCATGATCTGACCTCGTACTCAGGGAACGAACCAGGATCCTGCGCCACGATGACAATTCGGTCTTCCGGAAAGATTCTCGATAGACGGCGAACTGTCAAGTCCACTAGCAGCCCGTCTCCCGAGTTCGTCCTGCTGTACGCATGCAGCACCACTATGGACATTGTCAGCCCTCTTCATTTAGAAATTGGGTCAGCCTACTATCGACCTTGTAACCGCTGACAGCGTCGACAGCGCGCGAAAAATCCGAGATATACAAGGGGTTAGTCGAGTCGGCTGTCTCTAGTAGCTCGACCAGTTCGGCCTGATCCTCAAACAGGTGCAGCGGCCCCTGCCTCGACAGGTCTGCAAACGCCTGGATTGCGGAAGCTATGACAGCGCGACCACGGGCCCAGCACTCCCAGACGAAGACCGGTTCCAGCTCGGAACGACTCGGCATGATCGCAAGGTGAGCTTCATCGATCAGCTCGCCTACGTCTGAGACATATCCAAGAAACTCAACGGTGTGCGGGGGGGTGATCACTCGACGCACAAGTTCACGCAGCTCTAGGTCCTGCGATCCGGAACCCGCAACAAGCACATGAATCGGCCGGCCGACTTTTGGAATAGCCAACATCAAACGGTCTAATCCCTTCTGCCGCTCAAGCCTCCCGCAGAAAAGTAATCGAAGGGGCGCCTTTGCATCGTACGTGACAGCCGTAGCCCCTTTCACATTCAACGGCAATATGTTGGCCTCTACAACAGCTTGCTCTTCAGTAAGCACTCGTCTGTTCACGAGGAACTCTAAAGCTGCCGCCGAAGGACTAGTCACAAATACGGCATTTCGAAGCGCGATCCTCTGGAAAACGTCTTCAACTCTTCCGCGCATGCCGACAGAGTCAACCCAAGGCATCTGATGTACGGACGCGACGAAACGCCCTTGCAACTGGTGCGCCATTCCCGACATGCCGATCACCACGTGCCCTGCCCGCAACAAGGAGAATATGCGCGAAGCGTGGCGAAGCGCCGGACGGATCCTCCTAGACGCAAAGAATGCGCCTCTAGCACTACGGCGACAATCAAGAAACGTGATCCTGACTCCACGTCTCACAATTTCGTCATAATTGCGAGAACCCTCAAAAAGTACTATGACGTGCGTCAACTCGCATGGCAACCGACTCAGAAGGCCGTTCAGCGCCTTCTGCGCACCACCGCCCTCTAACCAGGGCACTAGAACAACTATTTCAGACATGCAGGGTCCCATTTCGGCAGGTCCATCCTCAGCCCCCACTGTCTCATCACCAAAAGGCGCTTAAGTCTGGTTCTAGCCGACTTCGACGAAGTCCTAGCAGCCAAAACAGCCCCCAGTAAGGTGACAAGCAAGAACTCGAAGCGAAATAGATAGCTTCCCACACGTCCCAGTCGATAGGCAGACAACCGTATCGCAGCATCCGCACGAGCAGCCTCCACTAGCGCTGAATGAGAGGCCTGCGAGGACGCAGCGCTGTGAGTGACATGAACGCCAGGGACAGCCATTAACGCAATACCGCTATGTCGCGCACGCGCAGACATATCCGCGTCCTCTCCGTAAAGGAAAAACCGACTATCGTAGGGCCCTAATGCCAAAAGAGTTGATCGGGAACCAAAACAAGCGCCGCCCGAAACTTTCTGAATCTCAACTGCATCTCGTCCAGATCTGCGCTCAAGATATCGCCGATACCAGGCCCGCCTCACGACGCGCGAAAGACTTGAGATCCACAGCATCATGGCGTCAACTTGAACTCGCTGTCCAGATATCAACCATCCGCAGTAGATGCGATCACCGGCCGCCATATCACGCGTCGCGAGGGATGCAAGGCGGTGAAGAGCACCGTCCCCTAGACGAGCATCTGGATTGAGCAGCAGTATCCACTCATGCCTCGCGAGTTCGACGCACCGGTTCGCAGCGGCGGCAAAGCCGACGTTTGGACTACTAATCCACACATCGACCGCACCTCGAAACTGATCGAAAAGGTCTTGGCTAGACGAGTTGTCGTGAACGACGATTTCGACGTCGCCGACCTCGCTACCTTGTTGCGAGCGAATTGAATTAATACATTCTTTGAGCAGAGCTGGGTCGGTGTTGTACACGACGATACCTACAGATATCTCAGCACGATCATATGTACTTGGCACTGAACGCCCCTTCTTCACCGCTACGCGCTTGCAAATTTGAACGATAATTAAAAATCAATAACCCAATTCCTACTCCAAGAAGCAGGCCTGAGGGTCTTACATAAATCGAATCATAGAACGCGCCAGACACCACCGAGGTAACGACTATAGCCGCTCCGAACTTGGCCATTGCCGGTTGCCGCGCAGAAACAAGGACAGCGATGGAAAAGACAGTTGCGACCCCTAATGCGATTAGACCCAGTAATCCAAAATCCCAGAACACAGTTACGAACTGATTGTCGACAGTACTGAGGCCGAAAGCCGATGGTGTCGTCATCAGCATGCTTTCGAATTGCCTTCCCCCATGGCCCAGTAGGGAGCACGCCGAGCCACATGTATTGGGTAGCTCGAGCATAGACGATAGTGCACTAGCCCGGACAAGAGCGGACTCCGAGTTCGACAGTTCCGAGAAGCTGAAGAGCCTGCTGATCGCTGACCAACTACCGCCGTAAACAACCGATGCAATAAGGCCGCACGCGGTCAGAGCGAAAGCGAACACGACCCCAAGCAATCTGCTCTCGATCAAAGATCTCAAACGTATCCCGACTACAACCAAAGCCAGCACACCAAGAATCAGTGCCGACCTGGTTCCAGTCGTTGCTAAGGTAATTGAGAGGGTCGCTACGGATAACGCCATCCACTTCCATTGCCTCTGTCGACCAAAGATGACTGCACAAGATATCGCAATGACAACAATTATGAACGCCGCCGGCACCGGGTGACCAATAAACCCTCTTGCACGGAAATCTAAGGTTCCGAAGCTCTCAAATCTGTAGGTCCCCAGTAGGGCGGTGTACCAGTGGGTCCGCAGGACAGTTTCTACTAATAGTGTCGCTGCCATCACCGATGATGCTATGGTCAACACTTTCGGCGTGCACAGGTGTGCAACTAGGAGTCCGACGATTATAGGCGTACAGATGAATAGTCCCCCGATTGCGCTCCCTGGACCCGCCGCGAGTAGTGGCACAGAAGCAATGAACAGGAGACCAAGTATCAGCCATGACAGGGCGCTACCGGCGTAGCTGAGGGCTAGCATTAGTGCGAGTAAGAGCGACGCCGCAGAGCAGAGATATATGGTGCGAGCGAATGCCGTATTCACTACTACAAAGTCGACCGGTATCAATAGATATAGGAGCGCGGTTGCAATCGGCAGCAACGCGAGTGGACCCATTTTCAGTACAGCCGTTGCGGACATTGACGTCATGAGTGAACCGTCGATATGAGCGACCCCGGAATGTTTCATGCTCTCGTTCATGGATCAGCTAGCCATCGCTAGTTTGACATCAGCGCGTCGTAACGCATGCGGAACCCAGAGGCTAAAAAGGCTCGACCAGAAAAAGAGGCTTCCAGCAATCGCCAGTGCGGTACCCCACGCGGACGAGGTCATGACCGCTATACCCCCTAGAACGGTTCCAGTGATTGCAGCAGGCACTAGATAGACAAGTTCAAATTGCGGTTTCCCTAGACCAGTCGATACTAAGACGCCCGGGGCCGTCATCGCATGTGCCGAGTTCGACGCAAGCAATAGAATCAGAAGTAGCAAGAAAAGAGGATCAACCTGATCCTCAAATATGCGGTACGCGAGATACCCGAAGCCCAGAGTGGCGCAGGCGCCAACTAGAACCACCGCAGCACTTACGATGTATGCCTTCCTTAGTACCGAACTGACCTCGCTTCGGAGTTTCAATCGTGCCGCCTCGTGGACGAATCCTAAACCAAGTGTGAGTAACGCAGTCTTGGGGATTACGGCAATTCTAGCGGCTAAATCGTAGTTGGCAACGAAATTGGCGTCCGCACTAAGGGCGATCAGCCAGCGATCGACCTGGGTAAAGGCGAGACTAATGAATGAAGCCGCGCCCCGAGCCGCCATGAAAGTCTTCACTTCTGCCAAAAAGTCGATGCGCGAGGCAGAGGCACCGGCGGTGAGCATCGCACTCCTTGAACTTTGCTTGCGTTCCCCGATCCTGAAGTCACTCAAGTAGAACGGCAAGAGCGGAATGCAGCTGGCAAGAATTGACAGGGGCATTGCTATCACACCCACGCCGGCCGCCAGTAGTAGCCATGCTATGACGCATTGCATCGAAACCTGCAAGATTAGGTTCGAAGCCCGCGATACGAAGCGTTCCCTCCCGAGAGCTATGGCCGCTAGAACGATCAATAGGCTTCGGAAAGCAGCCCCTATTCCAGTCAGAAGCAACATCGCCTGCATTCCGGAGGGCGGTTCTACCGCAATGTGCGTAGAGTAGATGGGCCATATAAGCGCCGCTACAACTCCGACTATTAACGAGCAACCGCCACTCAGTCCGCCGAGCACAAAGACCCGCTTGTACGAGACTGGCCCGGCCCCGGAAATCCGAACAGCCAGACTTGGCCCACCAAAGTCGATGAGCAATCCGATTGTCGCGATCGTCGCAACCAGAGCCCATGCAGCGTACTGTTGATCGTTAAGATAGAAGCGTCCGAGGATCGGTATCAGAAGTGCGAACGTGGTCGATACAGCCGCCGGGGCACCACTCTTGAAGAGGCGGGTGACGAAGCCTGATCCTGATGACAGATTGTACCTAGACAGCGGGGTCACCAACGGTTCCATACACTTTCACCAGTGCTGATCTCGCTATCTCCAGCGAGTTTTCACTAACTACCGCATCCGTCTGGCATGCGACTTCGGTCGAGAACGATTCGTCGCAAAAGAACTTCTCGACTACCTTCGCGACTTCGCGCGGACTCGCGCCGCCGAGTACGTAGCGGAGGGATTCCATCGAAGGAATATCTCGTGAAATCACAGGACATCCGGCAGACGCCGCCTCAATAGCTGAGAGCGGAGAGCCCTCCCAGCGGGCAGTGTGTAGGTACAGATCAGCACGTTGTAAGTACGAAGCAACCTCATCTGGAGACAACCAGCCTGTGACCTCGACGCCAGCTGCAATTAGGGCTTCCTTCATTGCTGGTTCTCCGTCACCGATCCAGGTGAACGTGTAGCCTCTGCCTAGAATCTCCGCGACGTTCTTGAAAAAGATCGGGTCCTTCTGCGTCGATAATCTACCAACACCGACGACATGACATGCGCCACCACCATCAGAAGACTCTCGAGGCGTTGTAACTCTTCTTTCCGCGAAGTTGGGAACCAGCACCTTCTCACCCGAGCGGTTCAGCTCGCGTGCGATCGCTAGTTCACGCGGGCTTACGCCAATAACTGTACTGTGCCTTCTTGCCAGCGCGGCCTCCAAGACTCTGTAAATCCCTAGGACGATTTTGTGCTCGCTATCCCGCTCTATTGCGAAACAATGTGGAGAATACACCACGCGTGTTTTTTTCGGGATCCAAGCCCTTAGAAGTCCGGCATAGGATGAGTGTAGATGAACCACGTCAGGCTGTTTTTCTGCGATACTTGCCCCTGCTGATCTTAGAAAGCCGAGCAGACTTCCTTCGAAGTAGATTGTACGAATAGAGTCCGGCCAATCATGTGTCTGCTGGCCAGCGCGAACACGGGCAAAGACCTCGTGCGAGAACTCTTGAGAAATTAACGCGTAGTTATATATTGCGGTGTGTATGCCACCGCCAAGGGCCTCGGTGATGTGCAGAACGACTCTCGCCAATGTACTACCCTTCTGTCCTGACTTGGCTCGCCTGGCGAACGAGAGTCATGAAGTCGATGCGGGGGTGCGTGAGCGTCCACCCGCGAGACGATTAGGTGGACGATGGACTACTCGCGCAAGCTCTCGACTACAAAGTGCGATTTGCCCGGCATATACCATCTCCACAACCGGGGTGCTGCGTCTGCTCGAATTGCAGGGACGGGAAAGGCGATGGGCTCGTGTGCGGCGATACTCGCTAACTAATAGGGTGCGGGTGCATCTCGCGAGCCCGACAGCTGCAACCGGTAGCGCATACCGAGTTGCCCTGTCCGCACCCACCGCAGCGGCTAGGTTCGTCTTAGTACCCGACACTAAGTCCCGTAAGCTCCCTGCGCCCAATCGCCCCTCGTACCGCGCGTGGCGTGCTTCCTTCCGCGCTAGTGCGGAGCATAGCTCTGCGGCCTGAGTAGCCGGACGATGGGCCACTGTCTACCTCCCAAAAAGGATCGACCTTATGGTCGGCGACTGGTCCGATGCCGAGCCGCCCGAACGCCTGCCGTCCGCTCCCCAGCAAACTATTCTGCGGATGAAGTGAGCGTATTTCAGCGTAGTCCGGGTTACAACTCAGAGGAGCAGTAGAGTCCAGGCCCGCGACGTCCGAAGGGCATTACGAGAGCGCCGTTTTGCCGGCTGCCGCGGGGTTCGCATGACGGGCCAGAGCCAAGCACGACCTCCCGCGCCCCAGTATGCAGGACGTTGACCTGCAAAGAACGGTGCTTGATGCCGTCACGTCGCCCGTCCTGGCATCGACAATGAGCAGTTATGCTGTGCATGCCATAGCGGCTGGGGCTCCGATGTAGCGGACTTGATCGTCCGCGAGGACCCTGTTCTCGTCGCAGATTTTTCTGTGTCTCTTTCGAAGGTCGTAACAAATCGGAGTTGCGGAACCGCGAACACACGGTCCCCAGGGTGAGTCCGCGCTGCAGACGTCGACACTTTGTCAGTGCGGCCAAAACGAGGGGTGTTAAGCGAGCACTCGAATGACGGGCTCATGTCGGCCGAGCGACTGTGCCTACCAGGTACCGACGTGAATCTGTGCCTCAGTTGTGGGTAGGCGCATTCTGTGCGGCTCGCTGAACTAGCACCGTTGATTGAGTTATCGATGCATGGGCATTTGAAGCTTCTTCGTCACATCGGACCGAAAGAGTTCTGCAAGTTCACCTCAAGACCATTAGCCTAAGGTTATGAAGGGCATCATTTTGGCTGGCGGTACGGGCACGCGGCTGCACCCCATCACGCAGGGGGTGAGCAAGCAACTCGTCCCGGTCTACGACAAGCCGATGATCTATTACCCGCTTTCGACGCTAATGCTGGCCGGGATCCGCGACATCCTGATCATCACCACCCCGCACGACGCCCAGGCCTTCGAGAACCTGCTCGGCAACGGCGACCAGTTCGGCATCGACCTCACCTACAAGACCCAGCCCTCCCCGGACGGACTCGCGCAGGCCTTCGTCCTCGGTGCCGACCACATCGGTACCGACTCGGTGGCACTCGTCCTCGGCGACAACATCTTCTACGGACCCGGACTCGGCAGCCGGCTGCAGGGTTTCGAGAACGTCGACGGCGGTGCGGTGTTCGCCTACTGGGTCGCCAACCCGGAGGCCTACGGCGTGGTCGACTTCGACGCCGACGGCACCGCCATCTCGCTGGAAGAGAAACCGGCACAGCCGAAGTCGAACTTCGCGGTGCCCGGCCTGTACTTCTACGACAACGACGTCGTCGACATCGCCCGCAACCTGCGGCCCAGCGCCCGCGGCGAATACGAGATCACCGACGTCAACGCCCACTACCTCGACCGCGGCAAACTGTCGGTCACCGTCCTGCCGCGCGGCACGGCCTGGCTCGACACCGGCACCTTCGACAGCCTCCTCGACGCCGGCAACTTCGTCCGCACCGTCGAACAACGCCAGGGACTCAAAATCGCTGTCCCAGAGGAGATCGCGTGGAGACAAGGCTTCATCTCCAGTGATGAGCTTCAACTGCGCGCCGAAAAGCTTAAGAAATCTGGATACGGGAACTACTTAGAGGCACTCTTGGAACGCGCAGACGCCCTAGGTCAAGAGTAGGACAGATACCCGTGACAATCAGAGTAGACTTTTTTCTACCTGAAGACGGATTCTCGCTGCATTATCCACATCCGATGCTCGCCAAAGTGGCCTTGACTTGACGGCACTGGAAAGCGCGGCCACGAACTGACGCTTTTGCTAATTAGGTCGTTCCGCGACCGCCATCGCTCCTCAGACCCCGATGGGTTCCTCAGTAAGCGCCGTCCTTCGCAACTACAGCCCTCACTGTTCGCCACATGATCAGCGCGTCCTGCATGATCGACCAGTTCTCGACATACGACAGGTCCAACCTGACGGACTCCTCCCACGAAAGATCGGAGCGCCCAGACACCTGCCAAAGACCAGTCATACCTGGTTTAACTAGCATTCTGCGCGCAACCCTGCCGTCGTAGCGTTCGACTTCGTCCGGCAGCGGAGGCCTTGGACCCACAAGACTCATTGAGCCACTGACTACGTTGAAGAGCTGTGGCAATTCATCGAGGCTGTACCGGCGGATGAAGGCTCCGACTTTGGTCACTCGGGGATCGTCTCGCATCTTGAACAGAACCCCGGAACCCTCGTTGAGGTTGCGAAGATTGTCCTTCAAGGCATCCGCATCCTGCACCATGGAGCGGAACTTCCACATAGAGAAGTGAGCGTTGTTGATCCCGACACGAGTGGCCCGGTAGAAGACCGGCCCTTGAGAGTCGAGCCGAACTGCGATCGCAATCCCCACGAACAGTGGGGCGAGAACTGTAAGGATCGCTGCAGCGCCGACCCTGTCGACGAACGCTTTACGGAATCTGTTGGCGCCCTCGTACCGCGGCTTGTCGATGTGCAGGAGTGGCAGTCCCGCCACAGGACGAACCATCACGCGCGGTCCCGCGACATCTGTGACGCCAGGCGAGACCATCATCTCGACATCGAGACCCTCGAGATCCCAGCTCAATGCCTGCATAGCTTCGTGACCTAGTGCTTCGGCTGAGGTCACAGCCACAGTGGTTGCACCTGAATCCAGAACTGCTTCACGCACGTCGTCGAAAGTGCCACACACCGGAACACCGACGTCGTCCACACGAACGGACTGTCGTTGACCAGCATGACCAGGGAGGCAGACGCCCACGACCTGAAAGCCGAGATTTGGTTGACGGAGTAGCCGTTGCATCATCGGGACGGCTGACGTTTCGCTGCCCACGACCAGGACCCGCTCCAGATTCCGCGAGCTGATCCGTTGGTGTCCGAGCCACTGTCGCCAGAGCCAACGTGACAGGAGTAACCCCGCAGTGCCTACAGGCAGAGCTATTGCGATGAAGCCTCGTGCAATGTTGAGCCGAAACAACAGGTCGACCATCGCCATGACGCCGAAGACGGCGAGGCAGGCGGTGACGACCCGGCTGTACTCCTGAGACCCCGAACCAACAATTCTGCGGTCCAGAGTCTGGAATGCGCGTAGCGCGAGAAGCCACAGGAAGGCGAGAACAACCGAAACGACAACCGCTGGGAGTTGTGCCGCGCCGTTGGGCGTCGTGGCACTCTCTGCGCCGAACCTCACGAGCTGAGCCACGCAGACTGCGGCGATCACTACGATCGCGTCAGTCCACGCCAACTTGATCACGTAGCCATGCACCCACGATCGCGACTGCTCCCTCGCTCTGCTGGCGACACGCAAGCGCAAACGTGTGCGCTCTGTGCGCCCCAACGAGCCTAAGGCCGGGCCATGGGCCACTGCCAACCTCCCAACACGATGAAACTGAAGGCGGCGATCGGCCCCTGCGCCCAACCACCAGAACGTCTACGACGGCGGAGCCGCGATTGGCTTCACGACTGCTAAGGAGACTATTTCAGTAGGGTCACGGATACAACTCGAAGGCCCGTTGTAGTCCGGTCGGGTGACACTTCTGTCGCAAATTTTTCGTCTCGACTTTTGCCCAGAGGATCTCGTAGGCATCACCCCGGGGGGCGTCGACTTCATTTCGCCTCGGCAGCTCGCGACGACTGGCAAATCTGCGCTCTAACTGCGAGTTTGGGCGACGACGCCTGCCACAGCGGGGTGTGATCAGCACCACAGTTGGTAACATTACTTAATCGCGCATTGGTCTTTTAGCGAGCAAACCCGGCTACGGCGCGATATATTCCGAACCACCTGAAAATTCGACATATTTGCTTCATTCTGCATTTAGTGAATTCGCCGCAGAATGGTGCGTTCACCCGGCTGTCACTCACCGTTGGTTTGCTTGAAATTTGCGGGCGACGGCCACACCGGTACCCGTGCGTCGGCCTGAGCGGCAGCACGCGAGAATGACGAAATGGACGGCGACGCATCCTCGGCTCTGGGTACAGTCGCTATCACCCGTCGAACACTGCTCGTAGCTTCTCTCGCCGCATCGAGCGCGCTGCTGTCCTCCTGCACACAGCACTCAGCTCGGGTGACGTCCTCGTTGCCTAACCCTGCGTGGGGGGCGTTCCTGTCCACGCATGCATCTGCAGCCCGCGTGGCCTTCGACCGTTTCGCGGCGCTAGCCGGCGCTGAACCACGACTTCTGCACTTATATGCAGCAATTCAGGACTCGCACCCCCAGCCCCACCTCGACACGATTCGCGAGCTAGGGGCCACCCCAGTCCTCTCGCTGGAACCGTGGAAGCCGCGAGTCGGGCCGTACCAGCCCGAGTTCTCGTTGAGCAGCATCGGCGCTGGTCAGCATGATTCCGACCTCGACCGGTGGGCTGCGGACCTCGGCTCTTGGGGTCATCCGCTGCTGCTGAGATTCGCCCAGGAGATGAACGGGACCTGGTATCCGTGGTCGGTGGGGCTCTATGGAAACACTGCTGCGGAGTACCGCGCGGCGTGGGTGAGGATGCACCGGATCTTCCGTGCCCAGGCGCCCAACGTCGAGTTCGTCTGGACACCGAATGTGCTCACCGAAGGTACCCGGAACTTCATTGACTGCTACCCCGGTGACCAGTTCGTCGACTACCTCGGGCTCGACGGTTACAACTGGGGAGACACCCCCGGCCACCAGTGGCAGTCCCCGGAGAAGCTGTTCTCTCAGAGCCTGTCCACCATCCGGCGTCTCGCCCCTGGGTTGCCGATACTCCTGACGGAGGTCGGGTGCGCTGAGGGGGCGCGACCAGGTGACAAGGCGCGATGGATGGACGAGTTCTTCGAACTTATGCTTCGTAATACGGACGTAACCGGCTTTCTGTGGTTTCAAACCGACAAAGAGCGCGACTGGAGAATCAATTCGACATCGTCGAGCACGGCGGCATTTCGCGATGGGCTCGCGGAATGGCTGGAGACGCCCCGCCGCTAAGTCAGTCGACTTTGTTTGGAAGCCAGATCACGCGCGTTCGTCGCGCGGGTGTGGCCATCCCGTATGGATACTGGTCGGATGCCACCCGAGCCGATCCCCCCGACTGTCTTCCACTCGCTGGTGCTGCTCAACCTCCTGTTCGTCACCGGCGCATGGAGCCTCGCGCGTCCGAGCTACCCGGTAGCTGCGGTTCTCGCTGCTCTGTCCGGTACGTGGTTCCTCTGGAACGGTCCGATCGAGGGGCGGGTGCTCATCTTCATCACGATCGAGCACGGGTTCACCGAGTCCGACATTCTTTGCATTGTCGGGGTTGTACTTGCTGGTGTCGCCTGTGTCCGCACGCGCGAACGGCGGAGGTGGGAGGAGTAGGGGTCGAGTGGTGGTGGGGAGTGGTCACCAGGTGGCTTCGACACGGCGCCTCGCTTCGCTCGGAGCCGGCTCAACCAGCGGGGAGTGACTCTGGTCGGCTCAACCAAAGGAGAAAGGTCGCCAGGTGGTTTCGACTCGGCTCCTCGCCTAGCGGCTCGGTGCCGGCTCAACCAGCAGGGGGAGCTCGGGGCCGGCTCAACCCTTCGTGACGCTCGCAAGCTCGCTCCTCAGGGAGCACAAGACGTTAGCCGTTGTAGTCGAACCTCTGTCGGTCTAGCTGCCTGCGCACTGCTGGCTCTAGGACCCGCGCGGAGGTTGCGGTCAGGTGCGAGTCGTCGCGGTAGAAGAGGATCTTGTTGTGCGCTGCGGAGCAGGAGTTGCCTGAGCACAGCAGTTCGTTGACGTTCACCGTGGTGATGTCCCGATAGGCGTCACGCGAGACGGCGTCGATGATGGGCTCGACGCGTGGGTAGTCGTCGAAGTTGAACTCGCACTGCGTCCAGTCGTCCATCGACCCGGAGATGCAGTCGGCGACCTGGAAGCCCGGATACGGGGTGTCTGCGATGTACACCAGGTTCGCGCCGGTGTTCCGCAGCTGGGTGAGCGAGTGATCCCACGCGGCCTGCGACGCCTCGCGCGACGGCACATATGTCGACAACGACGACACGAAGATGATCCGCGGACCCACCTCCGCGATCCGGCGCAACGTGGCCTCGCGCCACTCCTGGCAGTCCGCCTTGACGTAGGGCTCGAAGATCCCCCGCTGCGGCCGTAGGTGCTGCGCCGGGCAGGCCGCCTTGGTGAACTGATGGACTCGCCACCCGTGATCGGCGCCGATCGTGCGAACCACCTCTGCCCACTGGTCGGCGTGACTGTCACCGAACAACACCACCGGGATGCCGTCAGGCGGGCCGAAGACGCAATCCGCGCGGGCTTCCACGTCGCCGACCGGGATCAGACACTCGAACGGCTCCGGCCGGTCGTCGAACGCCTGGAACGGGTTGGGCGTGACCGGGCCGCTCGGTTCGCTCGCCTCAGCGCCGAAGACCGACTGGTACGTCAGCGCCGCATTGGCGACGGTGTCCCGACTCGCGAGCTGCACGGTGACGACGCCGGCGGTCATCGTGACCGCCAGGGCCACCACGACACCGGTCAGGCCCAGTGAAATCGACGCAGACGCATTGCGCTTCAACTCGCGATTGCGGAGCAGCGGCTCCTCGAACAACAGGGTCGACAACGTCGCCAGCACCAGCGTCCCGGCCGAGACGAGCAGTAGCACCGGCCAACTCGACGCACCGGCCACCGACTCGTACAGCACGATCGCCGGCCAGTGCCACAGGTACCAGGCATACGACACCCGGCCGAGGAACGTCAGCGGCGGCGTTGCCAGGAGATGACCGACGTACACCGATCGCGTGCCCACCATGCAGCCCGACGCGATCACGAATGCCGCGCCGAAGGTCGGCAGCAGCGCCGCTGTGCCCGGGTAGGGCGTCTGGGCGTCGATCACGAAGCCCGCGACCAGTATGGCCACGAGACCGGCCCAGCCGATGGCGAAGGCCATCGGGACGCCGGCGCGGTGTCCGCCGAAGCGGGCGAGCGCCGGCAGCGCGATCGCCACCAGGCCGCCGACACCGAACTGCCACGCCCGCGTGTAGGTGGCCATATACGCCGTCGCCGGATCGGTCGCGGTGATGAGGATGGCGAGGACCAGCGAGACGACGCTGACGATCAGCACCGCCAACCCGACCGACCATCGGACGGAGAACACCCGGCCCAGCGGCGTGCGCATCGCCAGCGCCGCAGCCGCGATCACCAGGAACGGCCACACGAAATATAGCTGGGCCTCGATCGCGAGGGACCAGAAATGGGTGGCCAGACTGCCGTCGATCGCTCCCGCCAGGTAGTCGGCGTTCTGCTCGATGAAATGCCAGTTCGACAACTGCGCGGCCGCGGCCAGTAGGTCGATGGCCTGCTTGAACACCTTCAGCAACGGCATCAGGAAGGCCGCGGCGACGATCGACACGACGATCACCAGCGCGGCCGGCGGGATGATCCGCCGGGCCCGGCGGGCAAAGAAGTCGCGCAACGAGATTCGACCGTTCCGCTCGTACTCGCGCACCAGCAGCCCGGTGATCAGGAACCCGGAGATTACGAAGAAGACGTCGACGCCGACGAATCCGCCCGTGAGGAACGGGGCGTGCGAGTGAAACAGCACGACCAGCAGGACGGCGATGCCACGCAAACCCGCGATGTCGTCGAAGAAGGTGTTCGGCGCCAAAGGTTGAGGTGCCGGGCCCGCCGGTTGCGCACGGAGCGGAACGGTCGGCGCGTCGTCGACGTTCGTCGGCTCCGCTCCCCTGCTGGGCCCGCTCACGGTGTGGCCCACGGGAGCATGACGTCGAACCACCCCAGCGCGAGCGCCGCGACGAAGAGGATCACGCACGTGTAGCCGACGGCCTCCCACGCCGAGATGCGGTTCCAGTTGGTCGCGGTCGGCCGGTTGGTGGTGATGTGTGGGCGGTCTTGGTGAGGACCGGGAGTTGGGTTGCGGGGCCCTTCGTGGCTCGTCGCTATCGCTCCTCGCACCTCAGGGAGCAGGGGGGCTATCGCTCCTCGCACCTCAGGGGGCTGGGGTTCATCGGCACGTCGAGGACGCAGAATTCTGAGGGATTCCACGAGCAGCGGGACAGCCAGATAGGTGTAGGCGACCACCAGCCCGACCATCATCCAGAACTGGCCCAGCCCGTACTGCATCACGTCGCGAATGATGAACACCCAGAACACCGGCAGCGATGTACCGAGCGTGATCGCCCCCAGCGCGCTGATCGAGCGGGCCAGGGAATTGGACTTCCCGATCGCACCCGTCGGCACCCAGCCGATCTCGCGGCCGATCAGCTTGTGCCAGATCGCGATCACGTGGGCAAAGCTGTACGCCATCTGGATGCGGAGTACCTCGAAACGCCAGCGAGTCCTCGACACCAGCGGGAACAACACGACATACACCCACAGCCCCAGAAGGAACGGCACGAGCTGCTCCGGGCGCACGTCCTCCGGATAGAAGGCGGCCATGATGACGCCGGGGAGGAAGAGGAGGAAGACGTTCATCGCGGTGGTGAGGTAGTAGAAGACGCCGGCCCAGTCGGCGATGCGTTGTCGGAGGGTGCGCTCAGAGTGCGCAGAAGGGACGCGCGAGAGCGTCCCCTGGCACCAGCGGTACTGCTGGTTGAGAAAGCCGGCGAGGTCCGATGGACACAGACCGCGCGACAACACGACCGGCACGTACCGGATGCTGTATCCAGCCTGCTGGACCAGCCGCCCGGTGTGGAGATCCTCGCTGTGCTCGATCGCTGCGAAACCTCCCACGCGGTCGAGAGCTTGGCGCCGGTAGACCGCCGAGGTACCGACACAGTTCGCGGCTCCGATCCGATCCCGCGACGGTAAGACCCAGCGATAGAAGAACTCCTGCGTCGCGCCGGCGGTGCGCTGGATCCAGTTCATCGCCTCGGTCGTCGAGAAACACTGTGGGCTCTGGACGATCGCGACCTGCGGGTCGTCGAGGTACGGCACGAGATGGGCGAGAAAGTCGTGGCGCGGGCAGAAGTCGGCGTCGAAGATGACGATCAGTTCCCCGCGGCTGATGGAGCACGCGTACCGGAGGTTGCCCGCCTTGCGTAGATGGCCGCGATCCGGACGAACGACGTAGGTGAATCCGAACTCGGCGGCCAGCTCGTGCACCTCGCCCCGAGCCGCGTCGTCGAGGACGTAGATGTTCAGCGGGCCGCGCCACCGCAGAGCTGCGATGTGTTGATAGGTGTTGCGCAGGATTGCGATGCTCTCACCGCAGGTGGGGAGGAAGACGTCGACGCTGGGATACGTCCGGTCCACGGGCCGCCAGTTCGAGACCCGGCCCTGGTGGGACCGCCACGTGATCCGTCGACGGTTCATTCCCGTCGCCAACGAGAGTGCGTTTCCGATCACGTTGGCGAGAAGAACGATCAGAACGGGCGACAGCCACACATGGGTCGTCGCGAAAGCGGCGAGGGAAATGGACACCAAGACGAATGCGGCGATGAGGACGAGTTGTACCCAGCGCATCTGCGGGCCGAGGTATTCATACACCTCGGCATCAGACGGCGCGGCCACCGCAAGTGGATCGCGCTCGGGCGCGGGCGGATCGGCGGACCGACGGGAGGCTGCCGCGAAGGCGACGGTATCGGCGTCGTCGTATTCACCGAGAGAAGACGCGCCCGCCTGACGGGTCCCGGTGATCGATTCCACGCCCTAGAGAATCGGGCAAACAGATACGTCGAAGCAAACCGTGGGAATCGCCGGGATACCTTTCTCAGGTGAGAAGAGGGTGGCGCCGCGTCCGAACGGCGGGCGTATGGGTTGTCGTGGCGACCCTGGGTTTCGGTTCTGTGGCCGCCTGCGACTCGACGTCCGGGACCGGCGAATCCGCGCGATCGGTCACGTCGGCGGCGGTCGACGCGCCACCGTCATCTCCGCCGGTACTGGTTGCCGACGTGCGACGGGCGCGAGGTCAGATCGTCGGCACCGAGATCGTTCCCGACGCGTGGCTCGCCGTCCTGCCGCCCGGCACCGGCGCCCAGCGCATCGTCTACCGATCGGCGTCGGGGCTCGACGGCAGATCGACGACCGTCAGCGGCACCCTGTTCGTCCCCGGGTCGCCTCCCCCGCCCGGCGGTCATCCGCTGGTCTCCTACGCCCACGGCACCACCGGCATCACACGGGATTGCGGACCGTCGGACCGGGACTCGATGTTCGGGGATCTGACCGCCGTCGCGGACTTTCTCGCCGCAGGATATGCCGTGGTCACGACCGACTATCAAGGCCTGGGAGTGCGGCCGGGCCAACAAGCACCTCATCCCTATCTCGAACCCCGCACCGCCGCATACAACGTCATCGACGCTGCCCGGGCCGCACAGTCCACCGACCTCGGCGTCGGGGGCCGGTGGTTCGCCGTCGGCCGGTCACAGGGCGGAGGTGCCGCATGGTCGACAGCGGAGGAGTTCGCGCAGTACGGCGATGGCGCCGGGGAACTGGTGGGTGCGGTTGCCGTCGCTCCCCTGCTGGATGCCGGCTACTTCGTCACCCGCGCGCAGGAAGGGAGTCTTTCGCGCGCGCAACGATTCCTGTATCCGCTGGTGGTGCACGGCGTCGCCCAAGCCCAGCCCGCCGTCCGCCCGGGCGACCATCTGACCGGACTGAGCACCGACACCGCGCCGGTCTGCTCGGCCGATCGCACGGCGCTGGCGGGTCTGTCGGTGCCGGATGATGCCGCGCTGAACGCAGTGACTCCGGGTGCAGCGCAAACCCTGTCCCACGCACTCGAGGGTTACGCCCTACCGCGGCTCGCCACGAATGTCCCGATCGCGGTCTTCTATGGCGGCACCGACCCACTCATCCCCGTCGACGTCATGGAAGACACCTTGACTCGAGCCTGCGAACTCGGCGACCGGTTGATGCGGGTCCGACACGACCATCAGGGACACGGCGTCGACCCCGGCCCCGCGATGGCCACGTGGATGCAGGACCGCCTCGCCGGAGCGCTAGCCCCCACCGATTGCTGACCCGTCGGGTTTGGCGTCACGCGCACTCGGAATCAACGCCCGCTATGGTGACAACGTTGGCTGGGGGGCCTCAATCGAGTTGGAGATTACGTAGATGTTGAACGCTGTGAAACGCGTTTTCGGTTCCGCGCCCATCTGGGCCTGGATCGTGATGGTTGTCTGTGCGGTGATCCTGATCGTCGGACTCATCGTGTCCAGCAATCGGACAGCGCCGACGTCGACATCTTCGGCAGGCGTGACCCCCGCGAGCATGGCACCCCTCGAGCAGCCGGCGACCCTCGAATTCATCGAAGACGCGGAGGCCAACCCCTCTGAGCCCCGGACCATCGTGCTCCTCGGCGACTCGACCGGCGCCGCCCGCGACGGATGGGCTCCCGCACTCGGGACGACGATCAGCCAGAAACTCCAACGCCCGATGGCCACCAAGTTCTGGAATGCCACCACCAATGACTACGGCGCCATGGTCGGACTCGGCGACGGCCCGAACGGTCCGATCGGTTTCTGGAACGGCAGCGCCTCCGGTAAAGACGCCGACTACGCGCTCGAGAATCTCGACAAACTGATCACCCCGGACGTCACGCCGAATCTGATCCTGCTCAATTTCGGCCACACCCAGGACCCGAACACCCCGCTCGCCGAGCAGCTCGAGCCGCTGATCACCGAGTTGCGTCAGAAGTACCCCAACGCCGAGCTCGTGGCCATCAAGCAGAGCCCCGCGCAGGGTGGCGCCACCAACGCGATCATGGAGGGCTACGCGTCCGCGATGGACGCCGAAGGCATCCAGGTCATCGACGTGTACTCCGCATTCCCCGCCGATTCCGCTGCACTCCGCCCGTTGTTGCGTGACACCGTGAACCCCAACCCGGCCGGCCAGCAGATCTGGACGACGACCGTACTGAAGGCTTTCGAGCTGCAGGCGTAGGTGGGGTTCTTGATGGTTGGCCTCGTCAAAGCCACTCGCAGCTCAAATAGCGCGGAAAACTCAACCAGCGGGCGCTACCGTCACGAAATGAGAATTCGTCGCGCATTCCTCTCGCTGATGCTCGCGTTCGCGGTCATCGTGCCGCTGTGGTCGGCATCGGCCACGGCCGCCGCCTCGCCGCCGCCGCCTCATCCCAAGCTGGATCACTCGGTAACCGTGCAGGTACCCGGGCTGGTCTGGGGCGTCGGCGGCGCCGGAGTCGCCCAGCCGCGTGTGTACTACGGACGTGGCCAGATCTACCCATATCCCCTCGGCTACGGATTCCGGTGGCATTGGCGCAATCTCACCACCGGAGCCGCCGGTTCGATCCCGTACGACTACCCCCACCGCCGCAGCACCATCCGCACCGGAGCCGGCCAGCTGGTGGTGACCGGCGAGTACTACCCGCAAGAGAACATCATCCTGAGCACGCCGGTAGCCGCCACCTTCTGGGTCAATCCGTGACGATCAATCCGATCCCTTGATCCGGTAAATGCGGAACTGCGGTTTCCCGGTCGGCGTCGTCACCGTCATGGCGACCGTCGCGATGCCGGCGCCGTCGGCCCAAAGCGTCGGATAGCGAACGTTGATGGCGTCGAGCGAACCGAGGCCGGTCGGCCGCTGCGTGAGGATGTACTGAACGCCCTGCTCGGCGGGTGCGTTCAGCTTCGCGAAGAAGTCGAAGTCGCTGCGCACGACGAACTGTTCGGGGCGCTCCGACTCCAGCCAGACGCGCGAGACCCCGAAGGTGTCGACGAGAACAGAGCCCTCCGGCAGATTCTGGCTGTCCAGCCAGGCGGCGACGTTGCCCGAGACCTCGCCGAACCAGTAGAACCAGAATTCCGACGGCGGGTGGCGATCGGGCCAGAATGCCGAGCGCAGGCCGTACTCCTCCTTGCCCAGCGCCGGGTTGAGCATCGACGACGCCGTCACGGGTAACGAGGTCGCCAGGACCAGCGCCATGAGTGTGGTGAGGGTGGTCCTTTCGACACACGACCTCCGCAAGCTCCGGTCGCTGCTCAAGGAGCGGCGGGTGCGCAGCGAGCCGGGCCCGCACGCGACGAGGACCGCGACGACGATCAGCGGCGTCGACGCCAGGTAGAAGCGGAACCAGCCGAAGGTCGAGCCGAGGATCACCGCGGACATCTGGAACAGCAGAACCGAGCCGAACACTACTGCCGGCACCGCGGCGTCGACCCTGCGCAACCGGACCGCGATCCAGGCCACGACCGGCAGCACCGCGAACAGCAGTGGTTGCATGCCGAGCAGGTTGGCGACGATCACCTCCGCCAGCGGCCCTGCTCCGACGTCCTCGGCCGAGACGATCCCCGCCGCCTCCACCTGCGCCGAGTTGCCGTACTGCGAGGAGAACTGGGAGAACGCATTCCCGTCGAGGAGCCAGCCGAGGCCCGCCCACACCACGAACGCGAACGCGGTGGGCATGGCCACGATGGTCGCGTCGTGCACACCGAAGGGCGCGCCGGCCCGCCACGCTGCGGGTCCGGACGGCTCCTCGGGACGGTGCCGTCGGGTCGACACCACGAACACCCCGACCGCCACGCCCGCAGCCGCGGGTAGCGCCTCGTAGCGCGTCAGGTACGCCAAACCCAGGGCGACGCCGGCGATGACCAGATCGAGCACACGTGATCGGTTCACCCACAGCAGGATTCGACGGCAGGCCCACAGCAGGAAGAACAGGAACGGGGCCTCGCTCATGCCCATCCCCGCGTACAGGATGATCATCGGGTTCAACGCGAATGCCGCGATCGCGATCCAGCGCAGCACGCGGCCGGCACCGTAGTCGAGGGCGATGCGTCGCACCTGCCACCCGGCACCGGCCATGAACACCGCGCTCATGACCGCACCGGCGAACCCGACGCGACGCAGCTCCGGCCACTGGTTCAGGGGCCAGTGCGACGACAGTTCGACGAGCGGGATCTCGATCAGGCTCGGCAACGGATTCCAGACGAAACCGATCGCGCCGAGGTGCGGGTCCCGGCTCCAGATGGTGAACCCGGCGTTGCCCACGCGACTGCTCGCATCGGGATTGATGTATCCGACAGCGAGATACAGGTACGCGCCGACCGCCAGGTACCCGGCGAACAGACCGGCGAACAGCGAGATACCCCACCACTGCGCCGCGGTGAGCCGTCGACGGCTCTCAGTCACCGGCGGTTGCACACCGGCCGCCGGTGCCGAGGCGTGGTCGTGAACCGCGACGGTCATGTAGTCGAGCCGTCAGCGGTGCCGCTCGAGTCGCCGAAGCGCCTGCGATACAACATGATCGCGATGGCGACCAGGGCTGCGATCGCAATAACTGCGGCGCTGACACCCAGCCACACCACCCAGCTGGTACCGACCTGATCGACCTCGGCCTGCGGACCGTCCGCCCGCACGGTCATCAGCTCGGGCTGACCCGCGCGTCCGGCCACCAGGACGTCACCGCGGAGGTTCGCCAGATCTCCCTGCTGATCATCGAGATACGCAAACAGCGGGTCGATCAGATCCCACGACCCCGAGGTGCTCACCAGCACCACCGTGCGCGAGTTCTGCGAGAACGCCTGGATGGTGCCCAGCCCGTCCGGGATGGCCAGCCGGATCTGTGCCGCGAGGTCGACGAGCGTCGACGAGTCCTCGGTGTTGATCGGCGGATTCAGCGGGCGGGCGTTCGCCGCGTCGGCCACCACGAGTGCGCCGGTGTTGCTGGCGATCGCCTGATCCAGCGGTACCAGCACCGGTGACAGTGCGGTGGCCGAACTGCGCTGCACCGACGCGATCAGCTCGGCGGCGGCGTCGAGCTGCGCCGGATTGGTGTTGTCCAGCGCGACCTGGACGGTCGGCTGCCACCCGAGCGGCACCGACGAGAAACCGCCCATCCGAACGGGAGTCGTGCTCGACGACGCCGTCGACGACGGATCGATCTGGAACGTCAGCGGCACACTGCGAGGCGAACACGCGCCCGGGGCCGGCTCGTAGGACACCCGGAACTCGAGCGGCTCGTTGGCCGCCACCTGCGCGGCGGGGATGGTGAACTGTGTGTCCAGCGATCCGGACGCATCCAGCGCACTCGTGTGTAGGATCTCGCCGCCGGTGACGGCCATGACATTCGCGCGCTCGTCGTCGCGGACCGGGGTGTAGCGCGCCTTCAGCGCGACGTCGACCGCGCCGGGCCGACCGAGGGCGAGGATCGTCGGATCGAAACCCGGTACCAGCGAGGCGGTTCCGAGAGCCTCCACCGACAACCGATCGGAGAACTCCCCGAAGGTCACCGAATCCGAACCCTGCACCTCGCGGTCTCCGACGGATTCGACTGCAGCAGAGTCTGTCTGGGCAAGATCGGTCAGCCCGTCGCGGAAGAGCGCCACCTGATCGGGCAGGGAATCCTGATCACCGCTGATCACCAGCGCAGCCCCGGGCTGCCCCGCACGTTCCAGACGGATACTCCCCGGGCCGCCCTCCTCGCGGATGACGACCGCGCGGTCGAGCGGACTGGCCACACGCGGCAGCCGGGCATCTGCCGACTCCACCACGTCGATCGCAACACGCTGTGGGCGATAGTGATCCGCGACAGCGGCGACGACGCCGAGCGTGGTCTGCGCGGCCGCGGCACTCGGGTTGGCCGGGGTGTACACGGTCACCCGGTTGACCACCGTCCCGAACACATCCTGAATGGTGGAAGGCACCGTCGCGGCGCCCCGGAAAGCGACGTTCAGGTTGGTCAGCGCGACCTCCGGCACCGGTCCGCACACCGAGTCGTCGGTCCCGTTGCGCAGCGTCAGTCGCAGATCCGCGCGACCGTTGTCGCCCACGGGAACAGCGGTCAGTGGCACGGTGAACGGGGTGCTGAGCTGCCGCGGGCCGAACCTGGGGACGACGACGGTGCCGATGATCGTGCCGTCGGTGCGGGCCACCTGGAGAAAGGCGTCGGACACGTTGGTTGCCGACGCCACCACACCGGTCAGGGTGGTGGGCGACATCCCCTGCGGCACCGGGATGCTCACGCCGACCGGGACGTCGGCGCCGTCGATGGTCACCGAAGTGCCCATGCCCAGTTGTCGCCAATTGAGCGTCGTCGTGCCGTCTCCCGGGGCCGCCGCGGCCGGAGCAACAGCTACCATCCCGACGATCAGCGTCGCCAGGACCACTCCCAGGAGGCGTCGCAGGCGGACAGGTCTGTTGCTAGACATTCTCAGTACCTTTCGGCGGTCGGGACACACCGGGCATGGCCGAGAGTCCGTGCACGGTCTTCTCCCAGTAGGAGGGCTTGTAGATGAGCTGCGCCATGCTCTTGATCGCAGCCATGGACTGAAGGAACCAGTAACCGGGCACAAGGAGCGCGGCACCGAGTAGATGGGGTTTGCCGAGCGTCCGCGTCGACACGACGCCCAGCATGATGGTCGCCAGATTTCCGACGGTGAACATCAGAACGCACAGGTAATAGATGGGCCCGGGGAACAGGGAATGCATGAAGTCGGGTTTGCCGGCGAACCACACCAGCAGCAGCGCCCAGAACAGCAGGTTGAGGGTGTTGGCGATCGGCATTCCTGCGGTCAGGTTCGAGATACGAAGTGCCGGAACGAGTCCGAGTTCGCGGACCATGTCGACCGGGTGGCGGGTGTGCACCAGGAAGGTCTGCAGATAACCCTTGTACCAGCGCGAGCGCTGCCGCACCCAGTTCACCACGTCGGCGTTCGCCTCTTCGCCGGTGAGTGAGTCCAGGACGACCGTGCGATATCCGTAGCGCGCCAGTCGGATTCCGAGATCGGCGTCCTCGGTGACGTTGTAGGCATCCCATCCGCCGACCTCCCGCAGCACGTCGGTGCGGATGTGGTTCGACGTCCCGCCGAGGGGGATCACACACTTCGACGCACTCAATGCGGGGAGCATGTAGGAGAACCACTGGTCGTATTCGATGGCGAACCATCGGGTCAGCAGGTTCTCGCGCTCGTTGTAGTACCCGAGCCGGGCCTGCACCGAGCCGACCTCGGGCGGACTCGCGGCGAAGACGGCTGCCGCTCTGCGCAATTGCAGCGGATCCGGGATGTCTTCAGCGTCGTAGATGGTGACGATGTCGCTGCGTTCCGATGGCAGATCCATGGCGACGTTGCACGCCTTGGGTTTGGTCCGCGGTTCGCTCGGCGGGACCAGCACCGGGGTGATCCCGTCGAGGTCGGCGTGTTCGACGGCGGCCCGGGTCTCGTGGTCGTCGGCCTCGAGGACCAGCAGGATGTCGAGTTTGTCTGCGGGATAATCGATCTTGCCGACACCGGCGACGAGGTTGGCGACGATCTCGGGTTCCCCGTAGACCGGCAGCAACACAGTGTAGACCGGCAGGTCGGCGTCGGGGATCGCGCGTGCGTCGTCGTCGGACACCCGCAGCACTCCCCTGCCGGACATGCCGCGGGTGACGAGCACGAACTTGTCGACGCTCGAGACCAGGAAGTACACGGCGCAGGTGCTCAGGATGACCGCGAGCGAGACCCGCCAGGTCAAGAGGAACGCGGCCGCGGTCACGATCGCGAGCACGACGAGGCCAAGACGCTGCCTGCGGCTGAGCGGATGTCGCGCCGACAGGGTTGAGACGTGGCGCAAGTCGGTGACCGGTCGCGCGTCGGGGGCGGTCACCGAGCTGGTCGTTCGACGGCGTCGATCATCGACCACGCGAGCTCGGTCAGCGCGCCATCGAGGGCGGAGTCGTCGACGGGGTCCGGGGTGTCGTCGCCACCGCGGATGAGCCAACTGATGGGTTCGGCGACGGTGGTGACATAGCTGGGCGGCTTCGGCTCCGCAACGTTCGACGATCCCGGCTGGTCGCGGGCGGCCATCAGGTAGACGGCAATATAGCGCTCACCGGCCGGCGTGGGTACTCGCCAACCCCAGAACCGGCCGGTCCACAGCGCTTGATCCGAGGTGCGGACCGACTCCGGGGTGTTGGCGATGCTGCCGAGCCGGGTGTGCCGGCCGTCCGCCGAGGCGGGAGTCGAGTGGATCGTCGCCGGCGGCACCGTCTCGTACCAGAGACCACGGCGGTAACTGGAGAAGCGGCCCAGATCCGCGGTGGCGAACACGTCGAGATAGGCGGTGGCCAACGGCCTGTTCTCCGGACCGGTCTGCCCCGTCGTGACCCGGTACCGGCGCACGTCACCGCCGGACCCCATGACCCGCGGACCCCAGTCGAACACCTCGGGCTCAGTGATCGCGATACCGAGCGTCCGCAACTGTTCGAGCCACTCCGCGCCGATGGGCGGTGACACAACGGGTTTCGGCGATTCCGGTGCAAACGGGGTCACCGCCAGGATCACCAGTGCCACCAACCAGGCCGACGCAAGGGTGGCGATCGACTGCTTCGGCAGCCCGGCGCGTGCCGAGCCCGTTCTGCCGAACCGGAGTCGTACGACGATCGCGATCGCGGTCACCACGCCGGTGGGAACCGTGTAGGCCAGGACCGGGGTCTGCTGGAGTACCAGAACCAGTACTGCACCGACGACGCCGGACACCGCCGCGGTGGCGACGGCGATCCGCGGGTGGCGACGCAGCGCCATGTACGTCACGACGAGGGCAACCGCCACGGATAACGCGGCGAAGGCGACGGTCGTGCCGCCGAGTATCTGCCCCATGAGCAGGTAGTTCGGCGGGAAGCAGGTCAGCAGGAACAACCAGATGAGGTAGTCGCGGACGACGCGTCGGATCCCGAAGACCACGATCGACGCCGCTAAGACCCAGATGAGGAGCGGGATCAGATCGGCGTGCCAGAACGCCGCGACGGCCGGAATCCGCGGGATGACCAGGGCCGCGGTGAGTCCGAGTGCGCCGCCCACGACGACGACCAGGATGCGGTCGAACTCGCCGTCACCGATCTCACGGCCCCGCGACGAGACGTCGAGCCCGGAGGCGATCATCAGACACCACAGGGGTACGAACAGCAGGTATGCCGTCGGCGACCCCTGGCGGAGCGCGTCGAACTCGGCGGCGATGGCCGGCGCGAACGCCAGCATGCCCGCACCCATCGTCGACGCGTACCGGGCGCCCATCGACATCTCACGCGGCGCGGTCAGCGTCGCTCGCCATGTGCGACGAGCCGCGCCTTGTGCCGGCGTCGGCGACGCGTCGGCGTCGACGTCCGCATATGGCGGTGACGCAGGCGCGACAGAATCAAGAACAGTCATGAGCCCTCCCCAGGACGGCGCCGCAGCGGTGGGCTCCAACGCCAGACGCGGCTCCGGTGCCAACCCTTGCGGGCCTCCCCTGGCAACCGAATCGCGAACTGAAATGAGAGTAACGCTAAAAAGAAAGTTGATGGAGATCATCAGCCGCACCGAATTCGTGAGCCGCGGCCGTGCCGGTGCCGAATGAGGGCCTGACTCGGAGTCGAGTCGTCTCTCGTCTTTGGTTGCGCTACAGCTTATTTAGATCATGTGTCGCGTCGTCCGGGATCGCCGACTGAGCCGCGATCTGGGCGGAAGTCACGCGACTTACGGCACGAATTTGTAGTTGATGTCACACCTGAGAAAGTGGGTCACCTGACCGTGTCGCAACGCTAAAGACGCTGCGCTGCAGCTATTCACAAACGATCCATGTGGTTCGGCAACAATGTCGAGACGTTTGGGTGGTGCGGCCACTGCGGAATATCATCGACAAGTATTACTTGTCAGTCAGCAGTCGCAGCGGGATCGTCGTGAGTCCATTCGCGAGACCACGTCGACGTCACGTGGTGCTACTGCGTCGACTTCTGGTCGTTTGACAACGGCGGTGTTGGCGCTCTGCGTCCTCGCGACCGGACCAGCAGACCTCGACCATCCACGTCGGTGACAGTGATCGGTCGGCGCATCCATCGTCATCGGCTGCGCCCTCCGCTTTTGGGCCCACCGATTTGACACGGGTGCATCAGCCGACGCGTCGGACCGCTCGTCAACCTCGTGAGGGACGACCCTCGGGCGGCGGCCTGGCCGTTGCACCCGTCCAACCTGAGGACCCGTTGGCGCGGTCGGCGTGGCAGGCGGCATCGCCGACAACGGGGACAACTGGCGGGGCTCGGCACGGCAACGCGCCGCTTACACCACCGACCGCAGGCCGATCGGCGTGGCGGGCTTCGGCGGACCCGCTGAGCGCAAGGAGGTCTACGCGCCACTCGCGCAGGTGTCGCCGAACTTCGACCTACCGGCCACCGCCGATCTCTGTGGGGATGACGGGCACCGAGTGGGCGTTCGTCCGCATCACGAAGGCCGCTACCTGACCGCCCGTGGGGCTCGTGGTCATGGCGCGAATCACCAATTCTGGGCGCGAACTCGAAACGGGTGTGACTGGAGTCAATTACTGACAACAGTTACCACACTGTCGACGAAAAACGCTGCACAGTCGATGAATTCGGAGTTTCAAGCCTGTGGAGAAATCTCGAAATCGAACGAATGTTCCTGTACCTTGGAGTCATGCCAGAGCTCGCCACTCTTCTCGATCAGCTCATCGAGACCACCCCACCCGCCGACGACCCCACGGGCCGATCAACATTCGACGCGCTCGAGACGCTGCGCTTGATCCGCAACACCGTCGACCACCAGATCGTCACCCACGCAGCACAACTCGACGAACTCGGCGTCGCTCAGAAAGCCGGCAGCACCACCAAGAAGTTGCTGATCGAGTCAGGACATGCACCGGCCGCTGCTCTTCGCACCATGCGCAGTGTCGACGCCCTGCCCGCGCTTCCAGCCCTGACCCGTCACGCCGCCGACGGGCGGCTGTCCGGCGAGGTCGTCGACGCCGTCGTCCGCGGGATGAACGAGATCGACAAGCGTTGTGGTGAGCCGCTATCCGACGGTGACCGCCCCCAATACGAAAGCGAACTCATCGCACAAGCGTTGTCCGGCGCGACCCCGACACAGGTCCTCAAACACGCCCGCGCGATCGCCAACGCTCTCGCCGACGCCTCCGACACCGGTGTTCCCGCAGCCGACGACACGTCTCTGAACTCGGTGAACGCCCACACCACCGACGACGGCCGCGTCGAAATCCGCGCCGACCTCACCCAGGTCGTGGGCGAGAAGTTCCTGGCCATGATCGACGAACGGTCCTGCCCGCGGCCGGAACCCGACGGTGCCGAGGATCGGCGTACCGCGGAGCAGCGGCGCGCTGATGCGTTCGAGCTTATCCTCGACCAAGCTGCCATCGGCGCGACCATCGACACCGTCGGAAGCCCACGCACGCAACTCATGCTGACCATCCCCGCCACCGGAGACCTCGCAACGCTGCCGTGGACCGGAACAGTCAGCCGAGTGACCGCGAAACAAGCAGCGTGCGACGGATCGCTGACGGAGATCATTCTCGACGCTGAGGGCGTACCGCTACAGATGGGCCACACCCATCGGTTGTATCCGGCGCACCTCCGCAAAGCGATCATCGTGCGCGACGCCTGCTGCATCAAATGCGGTGCACCGCCGTCGCATACACAGGTGCACCACATCAAGTCGTGGGCCGACGGCGGACCCACCGACCTCGACAACGGCTGCCTACTGTGCCAGCGCTGCCACACCCAAGTCCACCACCACGGCTGGGACATCGTCATGGGATTCGACCGACACCCCTGGCTCGTGCCGCCCACCTCGATAGATCCGCACCGTCGACCACGACCCGCCCACAACCGGCGCACCATGCGACTCGACGACGCCGCCTGACCGACTCTTCCCGACACATACGTTCGCGTAGCACCTTCCGCACCCGGACCTTGCCCGGGACCGCATCCGTCCCTTGACAACTCCACAGTGTGAACGGCGGCTCTGTCAGTGAGCCGCCACCGATGCTCGATCGCGGGGCACCACGGCGTCGAGCGCCTCGGCGAACGGTGGGATGAAGTAGCGCGCGCCGAGGACACAGCAAGCGTGCCCGCCGTCGACCTCGAAACGCTGTGCGCCGGGGATGCCGTCGATCAGCAGCTGCTGCCGTTCGGGCTCGACGACCCGGTCGCGGATGGAGACGACGACGGCGGTCGGGACGTCGACCTCGTGGAGCCATCCGCGAGAGTCGAACTCTCCCAGCCCGTTTCCGAAGTCACCGAGGTGCGACAGCGGCGTCGAGAAGAACTGCCGAAGGGCCCAGATCGAGGTGTGTGAGGTCGTCTTGTTCAGACTCTTCTCGGACACTCGCGGCAGGATGCGGTAGACGGGGCGGAGGATGCGTCCCATGCGTTCCGACGACGCGCGGTGCCGGGGATCGTGGGTGCTGAAGTACGGGCCGGTCGAACAGAGCACCAGACCGGCGACACGTTCCGGATGGCGACGCCACACCAGCTGGGCGATGCCGCCGCCCATCGAGAACCCGGCGACCGTGAACCGGTCGATACCCAGGACGTCGGCGAGGGCGACGACATCGTCGGCGCAGTCACGGAGGTCGAACGTCTCGGACTCGATGCCGCGGCCGTGCCAGCGCGCGTCAAGGGTGATGACGCGATAGCGGTCGTTGATCGCCGGAATGGTCGGGTACCAGCAGAGCAACCCGGTGGTGAGCACCGAATGCAGGAGGAAGACGGCGGGCGCATCACGCGGGCCCGAGTCGGTGACGAACGCCCGCCCGCGCCCCGGGAGGTCGACCATCCGGCCCTCCGGGATGTCCCGAGCCGGGTACGGGGTGAACACGTGGCGGATGGCGCGCGCGGTGCCGTGAACGAACTCGGGGATCACGCCACCAACGGTACGTGAGATGCTGATCACATGATCGACATCGCCCGACCGAAAATCGAGGGGTCGATCGCCGTGGCCGACGGCGGTCGTCGAATCGGATTCGCCGAGTACGGATCGGCCACCGGACGGGCCATCGTCTGGCTGCACGGGACACCCGGTGCGCGGCGCCAGATCCCCGTCGAGGCGCGTGCGTATGCGCTCGAACGCAAGGTCCGGCTCATCGGACTGGATCGGCCGGGCGTGGGATCGTCGACCCCGCATCGCTACGACAACGTCGCCGACTTCGCGCCCGACCTCGCCGAGGTCCTCGAGGCACTGGGCATCGACGACTTCGCCATCATCGGACTCTCCGGCGGAGGGCCGTACGCACTCGGGGTCGCGCATGCCATGCCCGATCGGGTGACAGCGGCCGGCATCCTCGGCGGCGTCGCACCGACTGTCGGCCCCGACCGCATCGACGGCGGCGCCATGCGGCTCGGCACGCTGCTGGCACCGCTGGTCAGTGTCGCCGGCGCCCCGATCGGCCAGGTACTCAGCGTCGCCCTCGGTTTCGCCCGGCCCATCGCCGAACCCGCGATCACCATCTACGGCCGGCTGTCGCCACAGGCAGACCGAGAACTGTTGGCGCGCCCCGAATTCCGGGCCATGTTCCTCGACGACCTGCTCCACGGCGGGAGCCGCCGGATGGCCGCCCCGTTCGCCGACGTCGTGGTGTTCGCGCGGGACTGGGGCTTCCGGGTCGGCGATGTCACGGTGCCGGTGCGCTGGTGGCACGGCGACGACGACCACATCATCCCGTACGCCCACGGTGAGCACATGGTGTCGCTGCTACCCGACGCGAAGCTGTACGAGATGTCCGGCGAGAGTCACCTCAGCACCCTGCACATGGCGACCGACATCATCGACGAACTCCTCGCGCTCTGGGACCAGTCGCGGCCGCCGCTGGGCGAGTGAGGGCTTCGACAAGCTCAGCCAGCAGAACGGACGGCTCAGCTTGCGGAGGGCGCGTCACGAAGGGTCTTCGCAACTCGTCTCGCCACGACCCTTCGAGGCTCGTCGCTATCGCTCCTCGCACCTCAGTATCTGCGGCCTAGCGGCCGTCGTGGACCACGAAAGAACACTCGTGAGTGTCCGAAATCCATGCTCCCTGAGGTGCGAGCGAAGCGAGCCACGAAGGGT